>CAYLZN010000020.1:25612-31391 GCA_964387935.1 uncultured Vicinamibacteraceae bacterium
GAGACCACACGCCAGAACATCACGATCCGGCTCGATCGCCGCACCCTGCGACGAGCGAAGGTTCTCGCCGCCAAGCGGAATACGTCGATCAGTGGACTCCTCGCCCAGCAGATCGAATCGCTGGTGGGCGAAGACGACGCGTACGAACAGGCCCAGCGGCGCGCGCTGGCGCTCCTGGATCGCGGATTCCATCTGGGCGGTCGCATCGAGGCAACCCGTGACGACTGGCACGAGCGATAGAACCTTCGTCGACACGAACGTGCTGATCGACGCCCACGACGTCGATGCCGGGCGCAGGCACGAGATCGCCAGGGATCTGCTGCGTGCTCTTTGGGCTGAGCGTGCTGGGATGCTCAGCACGCAGGTGCTGCAGGAGTTCTACGTCCACGCCACACGCAAGATCCGGAAGCCGCTGACGAAACTCGAGGCGAGGGGGCGTCGTCGAGACATACGCTCCGTGGTGCGTTGACGGGATTTCGACGGCTGACCTCTCGGCCGCTTTCCAGATCGAGGACCAGGCCCGCATTGGATTCTGGGACGCGCTGATCATCGCGGTCGCCGCCCGTGCCGGAGCGCATCGTGTCGTCTCAGAGGACCTGAACAACGGACAGTCCCTCGCCGGCATCTCCATCCACAACCCCTTCGCGGAGACAGCTCGGCCGAGGTCGCGGCGTTGACCGCCGACGGCGGGTCAGTTCCTCAGATTGCTGTCGAACTAAAGACTTGGAAGGTTTGGTGGACCTGACCGGGTTCGAACCGGTGACCTCCTGAATGCCATTCAGGCGCGCTCCCAACTGCGCCACAGGCCCACCCGCGGAGGCAATAACACCAAATAATAGCATGCACTACGCCCCGGACTGCAACCTCCGGTAGTCCTCAGGCGTGTCGATGTCGTCGTTGACGCCAGGGTCCGGCACGGCCACCTCGCAGACGCGCGGGGCCAGCGCCCGTACGACCGCCCGCGCCCCCTCCTCTGGGGGCACGGCGCGCAGCAAGTCGAACGTCTCCCGCGAAAAGACAACCGGGTGCCCGTACCCCCCGGTGCTCCGCGGCCGCGTCACCGGCGCCCCACTGCCAGCCGCCGCGCTCAGAAGCGCGCGGTAGGTCGCCGCCCTGACCCGAGGATGGTCGACCGGGGTCATGACGACCGCCTCTACGGCGTCCAGCAGGGCTTCCGCGGCATCGATCGCGACGAGCAGCGAAGAGAGCTGCCCTCGTTCGGGCTGGGGATTCGTCACCACGTGCACGGCCAGCCCCCGGGGCAGGGCTACCCGCGCCAGGTGCGCCCGGATGGCCGCATCGTGCGCCCCGGTGACTACGAACACGTCCCGAATGCCCGCCTCCGCCTGCGCCAGCAGCAGGTGCTCGAGGAAGCACTTGCCCTCCAGGTCGAGTAGCGCCTTGGGAAACCCCATCCGGCTCGACTGCCCGGCGGCGAGCACAATGCCCACGGGAAGCATCGGAACATTATGATTCGGACCGTGGCAGGGGTTTCAGCTACAATCTCCCCCGTGGCTGAGGGCGAGCTGACGCTTCGGTGCCTCCGGTGCGGCTCGAACATGGACCTGCGCGACCCCGCACCGGGCATGCCGTGGACCACCGTCCAGTACTGGGTGTGCGAGCAGTGCGGGCGGCACTTCTGGACGACCTATCCGCCGCCGGCCAGGGACAAACCCGCAGCCGCGACCGAGGCTTCTGCAACGTGATTGCGAGGACGCTCACATGGGCACCTGGACTGGTCCAGACCGCGGCGGCTTCGCCCGCGGGCGACCCTGACGTGGGCTGGGACGACGAGGACGAGGACGAGGACGAGGAGGAGGAGGACGAGGAGGACGGGGACGAGGAAAGCGAAGAACCGGAGTGGTACGTCACCACGCCCTTGACTGCCTCGCGAGGTGTCCGTAAACTGGCAACTCGATACTGGTCCTGCCCCCCACGGCGTGAGATCCGACGGTCGGGTCGGGCTCGCAGCGCCGCTTGTCAGCGGTTGTCACACGGTGCTCCCGGCCAAGCCCTCGTGTGAATCCAGCAGGCGACGACCACGTCGGCCCGGTTGTGTTCGGGCGCGCGTGTGTCGCATCTGGCTCGAGATCGTGCTCGGGTCACGGCAGTCGGTCCTCGGCGTCTCGTTCACTCCGTGAAACGGGCCCCGGTACCAGGCCCGTTCTCCCGATCACGTGCCACGGCAAGACCTGGGGCGCGCCCCAGCAGTGAACGAACGGAGGTAGGGAATGCAAAGCGGGACCATCGCTCGCCTGTTGATCGACAAGGGATTCGGGTTCATTCGGGACGAAACCGGCGTGGAGCACTTTTTCCATCGAAGTGCTGTTCGCGGCGCAGTATTCGAGCTCCTGCGGGAGGGTCAGCGCGTCGAGTTCACCACGGAGGATTCGCCGAAGGGCCCGCGCGCCGGCGAGGTCCGCCTCGTCGAGTAGCGCACGCACGCTCGTCATCCCGCCGGGGGCTCACCACGCCCCCGTTTCCATCCAAGGAGGCCCGCCCCGCGGGAGTCACTCGCGGGCGGGCGGCGCGGGACGGAAGCGAACGGGGCCCGGTGGCCCTCCCGGTCTTCAAAATCGGTTGCTCCCCGCGAAGGCGGGGGGGCTGGGTTCGACTCCCAGGCGCTTCCGCCATTCGACTCACCCGCGGCTTACTGTCGACGGCCCGCGGGTTCGCTCATGGCGAGCCATCTCGACTCGCCGCGGCCAGGGAGAATGGCCCTGAGCGAGCGCGCAGTTGCGGGCGAGTCGAAGGGCAAGACGCCAGCGCCTGTTCCGGGCACTCCGAGAACTCGCTCATGGCACGCGGCACCCGGCACTGTTTGCCAGGTCAAGCGATCACCGCGATCACGGTGTCGGTGTCCGAAAGGTCTCCGAACACCACGTCGGCTCCACTGGCCCAGAGGTCATCCACGGAACTCGGGCCGGTCGCGACGGCAATCGCCTGCGCCCCACCGGATCTGGCGCACGCGACGTCGTTGGGCGTGTCGCCAATCACGAACACCCGCCCGGGCGGCACGTCGAGGCCGCGCGCCTCCCGAGCCGCTGCGAGCGCGACGGGCAGCAGTTCGTTGCGGTCCACGTGGTCGTCGCCGAACGCCCCCCACGCGAAGTAGTGCCACAAGCCGAAGTGATCCAGCTTGATCCGGGCGGAACGCGAGAAGTTCCCCGTCAACAGCCCAAGCGCCACGTCATCGCGTGCGGACAGGGTGTCGAGCAGCGGCCGTACCCCGGGCAGGATCCGCTTGCCCGATGCGACCCCATCGGCGATTTCCCCTTCCAGATACCCGCAGTAGATCTCCCTGAACGACGCAAGCCACCGATCGTCGAGCGGAACCCCTGGCGCCAGGCGTTCCAGGGCATCGGAGACGATGACTCGATCGGTGCGACCGGCCAGGGTGACCCCTTGCAGCGCCCGCTCCGTGCCGAACAGTTGATGGAACGTGCGGTCCATGGCGCGCATGCCCGCGCCTCCTGTCAGCACGAGGGTGCCATCGATGTCGAACAGGACGAGCTTCATGGCGGTATAGAATTACACGTCCACCCAAGGAGGTCACGAGGTCCATGCGACTGACGATGCTGGTGTCCCGGGTCCTGTTGTTCGCGGCGGCCTGTGCGCCGGCGGCGGCGCAATCCACCACTCACGTCGGACATGCCCAGACGACGTCCACACGCTCCGACCGGGCGATGCCGACCGACCACGGCACCGAGGTGGCCAAAGCCAGGGCCGACGTTGCCGGAAAGGGGATCACCGGCGCAGTCGAGTTCGTCGAGTTCAAGATGGGCACTGCCACCTGGGTGCAGGTGACCTTGAAAGCCAGGGGCCTGACCGCGGGCCTGCATGGGGTGCACCTGCACGCGGTCGGCAAGTGCGAGCCGGATTTTGCTGCGGCTGGAGGACACTTCGACCCTGGGCCGGCCAGCAACACCGATCCGGACGCGAATCACCCCTTCCACATGGGAGACCTGCCGAATCTCGAGGTCGGCGCCACCGGGGAAGGGAGCTTCGTCGCCGCCACGACTCGTGTGACGTTGTCGGACGGGCCGCTGACGGTGTTCGATGCGGATGGCACGGCCATCATCATTCACGCGAACCCGGATCAGGGGATCACGGGCGAACCCAAGTCCGGGGTCAGCGGCGGACCAAGGATCGCGTGTGGGGTGCTTAAGAAGAACTGAGGCTAGTGGAGCCAGCGGCGCCAGCCGCGAGCGTTGACGAGGGCGCCTGTTCCACCCTGCACCCTGAGGTGGCTCGTGGCGACGACGTCCGCGAACGTGGAATCCTCCGTGATCGCCAGAACAGCCAGACCGCGTCGCTCCGCGATGGCGCGGACGAGCTCGGCGAACGCCGGCACCGCCTCGCGGGACATGGGGGCGGTCACGTGCTCGAGGAGCAACACCCTGGGCTCGTTCGCCAGCGCCTTTGCCAGGTGCACGCGCGTGCGCCAGTCGATCGACAACGGCAGCAGCGGAGTGTCGAGCACCTCCCTCGCCAACCCGACTTCCGCCGCGAGCACCTCGGTGCGCTGAACGGTCTCATCGTCCAGGCAGTCGATGCCGATCGTGAACGGCAGCGCCAGGTTCTGGCGCACCGTCGATGCCTCGAGGAGCACGGCCCGTGGCGACACGAGGCCGAACCGATCCAGTGAGGCGAACCACGCGGTTTCGTCGGCGATGTCGTTCGTGCGCTCACCGAAGATCCGGATGTTCCCTTCGTCCGGCAGGATGGCGCCGTTGACGAGGTTGACCAGGACCTCGGCCGCGACGGCGTCGAGCCCCGACAGCGCCACCCGTTCGCCCGCCTGGATCGACAGGTGACGCACCCGGAGCGGGCGCAGACCTCGGTAGTCCTTGACGAGGTCCTTCACGTCGATCGCTACCCTGGTTTCCACGATTGCGGACATGTGACTACGCGGCCACCTCCGGCCAGACCCAGGCGCACCCGGCCTCGGTCGCGCGTTGGCGGAGCAGACGATACGCCTCCACGGGCAAGCCGGCTTCTCCCGGCCGTCCCCTTCTCTTGGACGACTCGCCGTGGTAATCGGACCCACCGCTCACCGCGAGCCCCGCCCGCGTGCCCCAGGCGAGGTAGTGCGCCGTCGCCTCCTCGTCGTGGTCGGTGTGATAGGCCTCGATCGCCAGGAACCCGCTGCCGAGCACCTGCCCGACGAGGGTGTCATCGTGAAGCAGGCCGGGATGTGCCAGGGACGCAATGCCGCCGGCGCCCCTGATCTGGGCCACCACCTCAGCCACTGGCGCGCCGCGGCGGGGGACGAAGCCCGGCCGTCCGGGAGCCAGCCACTCCGTGAACGCCTCGTCCACGCTCGCCACGTGGCCAGCGTTCACGAGCAGCCGGGAGATGTGGGCCCGCCCAAGGGAGCGGCCGCCGCTCGCGCGGCCCGTCTTCAAGAGCCCATTGACGTCGATTGGCCGGCCGAGCGCCTCGAAGCGAGCCCCGAACTCACGGATCCGCTCGAGACGGGACTGGCGCTGCGCCTGGAGGAAGGCCGCCAGCGACGGCGACGCTGGATCGAAGCCGTAGCCCAGCACGTGCACATCCCGCCCGCCCTCGACCGCGGTGATCTCGAGGCCTGGGACCCAGCCGAGCCCCTCGCCCGCCGCCGCGCGGGCCACATCCGCCAGGCCTTCGACTGTGTCGTGGTCGGTCACGGCCAGAACCCGGACCCCCGCACGCGCGGCGATGCGTACCAGTTCGTCGGGGGAATCGAGACCGTCCGACGCGGTCGTGTGCAGGTGCACGTCGATCAGGATCGGGTCCC
>CAYLZN010000021.1:0-31324 GCA_964387935.1 uncultured Vicinamibacteraceae bacterium
GGTGACCAACCCGAACGCGGCCCCGACCGAGGCGCCTTCAGAGATCAAGCCGGAGACGGGGATTACCGGAGGCGGGGAAGGGGTGCCTGGGGGCGTGGAGGGTGGCGTGCCCGGGGGCGTCATCGGAGGCGTGGTCGGAGGTTTGCCCGAGGCTCCGCCACCGCCGCCACCCCCACCGCCGCCGGCGGCGCCGGTGCGGGTGGGCGGCAACATCAAGCCACCCAACAAGGTGAAGAACGTGCCGCCGACCTATCCTCCGATTGCGCAGTCGGCGCGCGTTCAGGGTGTGGTGATCATCGAGGCGACGATCGGCACCAATGGCAAGGTGACCGACGCCCGGGTGCTTCGTTCCATCCCGCTGCTCGACCAGGCGGCCCTCGATGCCGTCCGTCAGTGGGAGTTCACGCCGACGCTGCTGAATGGCGTGCCGGTTCCGGTCATCATGACGGTGACCGTGAACTTCACGTTGCAGTAGAGCTGGAGTGAGCGGCCGTCCGTGCTGCCGGTTAGGCGGTGCGGGGCGGCGGTCGGCCGGCGTGCGTCGCACGCGCAGGCGTGTCCATCGGTGCCTGAGTCGGAAACCGTTTGCTTATCTGGAGGGGTGGTCAATGGAAGGTGGTCTGAATCTCATCGAGATGTGGAACCAGATGGGCTGGGTCGCCAAGGCGGTCGCCTTCGTCTTGTTCTTCATGTCGTTCTGGTCCGTCGGTGTGGCGGTGGAGCGCATCTACACGTTCATCCAGGCGCGGAAGCAGTCGAAGCTGTATGCCCCGCAGGTGGCGAAGCTCCTCAAGGACGGACGGCTCAAGGACGCGATCGCCCTGTCGCAGGCCAAGCAGTTCCGCTACAGCCACCTGGCCAAGGTCGTGCTCGCGGGCCTGCAGGAGTACCAGTTCCAGCAGGAGAGCGGCGCCAACCTCGACCGCGCCGACCTGCTCGACACCGTGCGCCGGGCCATTCAGCGCGCCACCGCCCTGACGGCCAACGACCTGAAGAAGGGCGTCTCGTCGCTCGCCACGATCGGGTCGACGGCTCCCTTCGTCGGGCTGCTCGGCACCGTCGTCGGCGTCATCACGGCATTCCAGGGTATTGCCGCGACCGGGTCCGGGGGTATCGGTGCCGTGTCGGCCGGTATCGCCGAGGCCCTCGTCGAGACCGCGCTCGGGCTGCTCGTCGCCATTCCGGCCGTGTGGTTCTACAACTACCTCACGAACCGGATCGAGTACTTCAACGTGGAGATGGACAACTCCTCGTCGGAGCTCGTGGACTACTTCATCAAGAAGACGGCGTAAGTCCGCGACCTGACGAGCGCGCGGGAGTCGTGCGAGACCCGGGGAGGCCCCCCGGCCTCGCGCGGGTCAGATCGGGATCGAAGGAGAAGTCCACATGTCAATGGATGTTGGCGGCGCAAAAGGTGGCGTCAAGTCGGACATCAACGTCACGCCCCTCGTCGACGTCATGCTGGTGTTGCTCATCATCATGATGCTCGTCGCGCCCATGCTGCAGAAGGGTGTCGACGTCCGGCTGCCGGAGGCGGGTAATACCAGCGACAAGCCCGAAACCCAGAACCAGACGGTTCTCGCGGTCACGGCCGACCGGCGGTATTACGTCAACGGGATCCAGGTTTCCGAGAACGACCTCCTCTCCCGCGTCCAGAGCGCCCTCGAGGAGAAGCGCGAGAAGATCGTGCTCATCAAAGGGGACACCGACGCGCCCTACAGCGCGATCATGGTCGTCATGGACAAGCTGCGCGAAGCGCAGATCGAGGACATTGGCCTGATCACGGAGCGCAAGCTGCAGGCAGGCCAGGCAGGAGGTGCGCAATGAGCGGCAGTTCGGCTGGTCACAAGCATCTCGGGGCCGACAAGGTCATCACGGCGTCCATTCCGACCGCCAGCGCGGACATGAACGTGACGCCGCTCATCGACGTCCTCCTCGTGCTGCTCGTCATCTTCATGGCAGCCCTGCCGCTCACGCAGAAAGGCGTCGACATCAACCTGCCGCTCGAAACGCGCAACAACGCGGAAAACACGCCAGACGTCAGCCAGATCGTGCTGGAGTACACCGCGGATCGCCGCATCTCGATCAACAAGCAGGACGTCAGCCTCGCGGAGCTCGAGAACCGGCTGCGGAACATCTTCGAGCAGCGCAAGGAAAAGACGATGTTCATCGTCGGCGAGGGCACGCTCCGCTACGGTGAGATCGTCAACGTCATCGACGCCGCGCGCGGCGCCGGTGTCGAGAAGGTCGGCATCGTCACCGACGGCATGCGTCGGGCCGGGCAGGCCGCGCCCTCGGGTAACTAGGACCGTTTCCCTCCCCAACAGTCCGTTTTCTCGACCCTAGCACCGCAGGCCGGTTGTCGCGACACGCGACAGCCGGCCTGTGTTCTGTACAGCCGGTGTGCCGTGCAAGGCCCTGCGCCTTGCGCCTTGAGCCTTGCGCCCGCTCTTCAGAACCTGAGCCTGACCGAGAACTGCGCCTGCCACCTGGAGCGCAGGTCGTCGCGCTGCCAGCGCGGGGCCGTCGGGCTGGTGATGATGCTGTTGAGCACGTAGTTCCA
The DNA here is from genome assembly GCA_964387935.1 of uncultured Vicinamibacteraceae bacterium. Classification (GTDB taxonomy): domain Bacteria; phylum Acidobacteriota; class Vicinamibacteria; order Vicinamibacterales; family JAFNAJ01; genus CAYLZN01. Next base: position 2,564 of record CAYLZN010000021.1, read on the forward strand.
CTTCCCGGTGAGAGGATCCACCGGCGTCGAGGACACGTTGACCGGGCTCAGTCCGTTGAAAAGCGCGTAGTCGATGAGGCCGTTGTCCTTGCCGAACAGGTTGAGGACGTTGAGGATGTCCACGCCGAACTCCGGGCGGAAGCGGCCGACGGGAACCTCGACGGCCGCCTTGAAGTCCAGGGAATTGACCCAGGGCGAGCGGCAGATGTTCCGCGCTGTGATCCCCCCGTCGGGCAGCCCGTCGCAGTCGCCGGCATCCAGGAACGCCGCCAGTTGGTCGTAGCTGCCGTTGACGACGTTGACGTCGCTGGCGCTGGCCGGGATGAAGAGCAGGTCCTGGTTGGTGCCCTGGTCCACGTTGGCGTCATTGCCGAACTGGTAGGCGTACGGCCGGCCCGTCTGGCCGTTGTAGTACATCCCGAGCGTGACGGTGGCCACCTGCGAGAGCTCCAGTCGCTTCGACATGCCGAACGTGATGCGATGGCGGGAATCGAAGTTCGAGACGCCGAGCGGAACGGCGTTGACGTCCAGTGACATCTTGTTGTTGATCCAGTTGGACCGCGCCTGGCTCGACCCGCCGTCGTTGATGGAATCCGACCGCCCGTAGGCGTACGACCCGCTGAAGTACCACCCGTCCCGATACGGTCGTTCGACGCGCGTGGCGAGGTTCCAGCCGCTGCCCTCGTCGGTGTTGGTCAGATAGATCACGTCACTGAAAGCCGAGTTCGCGCGCCGGTAGAAGTTCCGCCCATCAGGCCGCAGGCCTGCGGACACCAGGTTCAGGTTGCGGTAGTCGATGTCCTGCAGGCTCTTCGAGAAGAGGAACTCCACGCTTCCGACCAGGTGGAAGAAGCCCAGCGACCGGTCGTAGCCCACGTTGCCGCGGAGCAGGCGCGGGTATGCGTAGTCGGGATCGACGACGTTGATCTCGTTGGTCGCGGCGGCGAACCCTGGGACCGATGCCGGCTGCCTGTCCGGATCCGGCTGGAACGCGAACCGGTTGTTGGCGTTGAACCCCGTGCTGATTCTCGTGAACTCGTTGCCCGTGTTCGAGTACTGGTTCGACAGCCACACGTAGGGCGTCCGGCCGCCGAAGATGCCCATGCCCGCGCGAAGCTGCTGCCGCGTGTCGCCGTTGCTCAGGTCCCAGTTGAAGCCCGCCCGCGGCGACCATGTCTGCGAGGTGGGTGTCACGTCCGTGCGGACGCCATAGAGCTGCTCGACCGTGGAATTGGGGGTGGGTGTGTCCGGGAACACCGGGAAGTCCAGGCGCAGACCGTAGGTGAGCGTCACGCGCTGTGCCAGCCGCCACTGGTCCCCCGCGAAGAACCCGAACTGCAGCACCCAGAACCGTGCCGACTGGAGCGGATCGGCCGTCGCCGAGTAGCTGTGATCGTAGGACTGGGCGAGCCCCTGCTCGAACAGGTCGATGCTGGCGAAGTCGTAGGCGCCGAAATTGTCGCGGATGAACAGGTTCCGGAATTTGAAGAACTCGTTCTGGGTGCCAATCGTGATCTGGTGCCGTCCACGCACCATGGTCAGGTTGTCCGTCAGTTCGATGATGTCCTGGTCCAGCTCGTTTCTCGCCGAAAACTGCTCCGTCCCGAACCTGACGTCCTGGTTGCCGCCCATCCGGACGTTGACCTGCGGGAACGCCGCTCCGCTGTTCGACCTGAAGTCGCGGACGCGCTGGTAGCCCACGCGGAACTCGTTGAACATCGAACCCCACGGCGAGTTCCACTGGCCGACCGTCGAGTTGGTGTCGCTGTTGAATTGGTAGAACTGGTCGGGCAGGATGAACCGCGTGAAGCTCGGCGTCCCGACGTCGTTCAGGGCGTTGATGTAGTTGTTGCGAAGCGTCAGCTGGCTGCGGCCGATGTTGAAGTCGGCGCGTACGAAGACTTTGTTGTTGTCGGTGCTGCGGATGAACTCCTGGATTCCGCCGGGGTCGTAGCCGTACTTGGTCTTCGCGATGTTGATGACCCGCTCGACCTCGGCCTGGCGCCCGAACGTCTGCCCGCTGCTGCCATCCACCGACCAGCCGGCGGGCGTGTCTCGGCGGCCCCAGTCCAGGTCGCCGAAGAAGAAGGCCGTGTTCTTCACGATGGGCCCGCCGATGCTGCCGCCGAACTGCTTGTCGTCGAAGTCCCCGATGCGGGATTCGCCGGCCGGGCACGCCGCAGACGCCGCAGCGCCCACCTGGGGCAGACATCCTCGCACCAGTGATTCATCACGCCAGCTGATGCGCGCCGACCCCCGCACACGGTTCGTGCCGCTGCGCGTGATGGCATTGATCCCACCCCCCGCAAATCGTCCCTGCCGCACGTCGTACGGTGAAATGACGATCTGCAGTTCCTGGATCGCATCGAGACTCACCGGTTCCACGCCAGCCTGACCGCCGGGCGTGGCCGTGTCGGCGAGGCCGAACACGTCGTTGTTGACGGCCCCGTCGATCTGCAGGTTGTTGTAGCGACCGCTCCGCCCCGCAATGCTCAGCGCCGACGGGTTCGCGTTGGTGGCCGTCTGGACCACGAAGGGGTTCACGCGGGCGAAGTCCTGCAGGCTGCGCGACACCGTCGGCAGCGTTTCAATCGTCTCGTTGCTCACGGTGGCGGTCGTGCCGCTGCGCGAGCTGGTGAAGATCGGGCTCGCCTCCGCCGTGACGAGCACGGTCTCGGCCACGGCCTCGAGCGGCAGTTTGAACGTCACGGTCGTGCCCTCACCCAGGTTCACGAGGACATTCTGCTGGACCTGCGCCTTGAACCCCGTGAGCCTGGCGGTCACCGTGTACGGGCCGACACGCACGTTGAGGAACACGAACTGCCCCTCACCGCTGGTGACGCCGACGTACTCCGTGCCCGTGGGGTCGTGAACGGCGACAACGTCGGCGCCTGGCAGCACACCACCCTGCTCGTCGCTCACCTTGCCCGTCAGGGTCCCGGTCGTCACCGACTGGGCGGTCAGCGGCGGTGGACCGGACGCGAAGGCGAGAATCGCGGCTGCCAGAACCAGACGGGGGATCGCAGGCATGCGGGGTCTCCAGGAGATGAGCGGACGGCGGGGCCATTCTAGCGCTGAGCCGGGCGTTTGTCGCGGCTCTGGGGGGCTGACCGACGTGTCCCCGACAACAAGAAAAACGGCGCCGGCTTCCCTGAGGGAAACCGGCGCCGTTCCGGCATGGAACCTGGAGAGCCGCAGCCTACAAGCCGGCGGCCTTCTTCTTCCTCAACTCGACGGCCCGCTGTTGCATCTTGTCGGCCTCGTTGAGCAGCTGTTTCTGCCGACCGGCGTCCTTCTCGATGGCGGCCTGGACGCGCAGCAGCAGGCCCCGATAGGTCACGGCCTCCATGTAGTCAGGATTCAGCTGGATGGCCTTGTCGACGGCCACCAGGCCGGACTTGGCGTAATCGGCCTTCTGCTGGTCGTTGATGCGGAAGTCCCGGTAGGCCTTGTCCCAGTAGTACGTGGCAATCGTATAGAAGGCCTCGGGGTTGTTCGGCTCCTTGTCGGCACGGGCCTGCAGCGACTCGATCGTCTTCTCGAACTCGCCCTGCCGGTTGTAGAAGCCGGCCAGCTGCATGTAGACCGCGGGGTCGTTCGGCTTGGCGTCGCGGGCCCTCACCAGGACTGCCTCGGCCTCGTCATAGCGTCCGCCGTCCTCGTAGACCTTCGCGAGGCCGAAGTAGTTGGTCGGATCCGACGGGTCGAGCTCGATCATGCGGTTGATGAGCGGTTCGGCCATTTCGGGCTGATTCAGCTTCTCGGCGCCGTACGCGGCCACGAGGTACTCGAGGGACAGCTTCTTCATCTTGGGATCGGTTTCCCGATCGGCCGCGATCTTGTAGTTCTCGATCGCCTTCTGAAGCAGGGCGTCGTTCTCGGCCTCACCCGCCCGCGCGGGCTTGTAGAGATTGTCGTAGCTGTTCCCCAGGTAGAAGTAGGCAACCGTCAGATTCGGATCGGCCTGGACCGCCTCCGCGTACCGCTCGGCGGCTCTGCGGTAATCCTGCTGCTGGTAGAAGACGTTGGCTTCCTTGAAGGCCTTCTTGGCCTTCAGACCCTGAAACTGGTTGCAGCCGACGAGCGTGACACTCAGCCCGATCACCAGCACGAGCCGGCCTGTCGAGACTAGCCTTCGCATACCTGACCCCCTGGGGCGCTTGGCGGCAACAGACCTGTGACCCGAGCACGGACGGCCGAGCGTACCGCCACGAAAGAAACCGCGTCAGTATATGAAGCGTGAAAAACCCCGTCAAGCAACGCCGATGATCCTGCCCGGGAGCGGCCGGCTGCCGGACCCCGGATGGCCCGGGCCCGGTTTCCGGACGATACTTAGCTGAGAGGCGCCCACCGGCCCCCGTGCTGTATTTGACACCGGAACCATGATTCGGTTCGAGGACCTCATCGAGAAAGTCCGGTCGACCAACCCGGACGCCGACACCGAGCTGCTCCGTCGGGCCTACGTGTTCTCCGCCATGGAGCACAAGGGGCAGGTGCGGCACTCGGGCGAGCCGTACCTCATCCACCCCCTCGAGGTGGCCGCCATCCTGGCCGACATGCGCCTCGACGTCGTCGCGATCGCCTCCGGCCTGCTCCATGACGTCGTCGAAGACACCTTGACGACGGTCGACCGCATCGAGGAGCTGTTCGGACCCGAGATCGCGCACCTCGTCGAGGGGGTGACCAAGATCGGGGCCATTACCTTCTCCTCCAGCGAGGAGCGGCAGGCGGAGAACTTCCGCAAGATGCTGCTCGCGATGGTCGACGACATCCGCGTCATCATGGTGAAGCTCGCGGACCGCCTGCACAACATGCGGACGCTGCACCACATGCCCGAGGAGAAGCGCATCCGCACGGCGCAGGAGACGCTCGACATCTACGCGCCCATTGCGAACCGGCTCGGCATGAGCAAGGTGAAGAACGAGCTGGAGGAGCTCTGCTTCAAGCACCTCGAGTCGAAAGCCTACGACGGCCTCAAGGCGAAGGTGGACGGACGCCGCAAGGTGGCCGAGGGGATGATCGAGGAACTGCGCCAGGTGATCGGGGCGAAGCTGCAGGAGGCGCAGGTGCCCGTGGTGTCGATCGACGGTCGCATCAAGCGTCTGTACAGCATCCACCTGAAGCTGCGGCGCCAGAAGATCGATCTCGAGCAGGTGTACGACTTCGTCGCCCTGCGGGTGGTCACGCAGAGCGTCAAGGACTGCTATGCGGCGCTGGGGATCATCCACCAGACCTGGTCGCCCGTTCCGGGGCGCATCAAGGATTTCATCGCGATGCCGCGGCCGAACGGCTACCAGTCGCTCCACACCTCGGTGGTGAGCGACCGCGGGTTTCCGTTCGAGGTGCAGATCCGCACCGAGGAGATGCACCACGTGGCCGAAGAGGGCATCGCGGCCCACTGGAAGTACAAGGAGGGCCGGGTCGGCGCGCAGAGCGACGAGCAGTACTTCCGCTGGCTGCGCCAGCTGCTCGAGTGGCAGCAGGAGATCCGTGATCCCCAGGAGTTCATCCAGAACCTCAAGGTGGACCTGTATCCGGAGGAGGTCTACACCTTCACGCCGCGCGGCGAGGTGAAGGCCCTGCCGCGCGATGCGACGCCCATCGACTTCGCCTACGCCATCCACACCGACATCGGGCACCAGTGCGTCGGCGCCCGGGTCAACGGACGGATGGTGCCGCTGCGCCACCGGCTGAAGAACGGCGACATCGTCGAGATCGTCACGCAGCAGGGCCACAAGCCCAGCCGGGACTGGCTCGCGCTGGTCGTCACCTCGCGGGCCCGCAACAAGATCCGCCACTTCCTGCACGCAGAGGAGAAGGCGAGGAGCCTGGAACTCGGCCGCCGGCTCTTCGAGAAGGAGATCAAGCGCTTCGACGTCAACGCGAAGGCGGTGCTGGACGAATCGGCGCTGACCCAGACCGCGCAGACCTACGGGTACCAGAAGAGCGAGGACCTGTTTGCCGCAATCGCGTACGGGAAAGTGAGCGCGCGGCAGGTGCTGTCCAAGCTGGTGCCCCAGGAGGAACTGAAGGAGCGGCCTCCCGACGGGGCGCTGACCTCGGTCGTCAAGCGCGTGCTGCGGACCGGAGACGACCGGATCAAGGTCCGCGGCGTCGACGACATCCTGGTCGTCCGAGCCCGTTGCTGCAATCCCATTCGCGGTGAGAAGATCGTCGGCTACATCACCCGCGGCAAGGGCGTTTCCGTCCATTCCGCCAACTGCCCGAACGTGCTCAACCTCCTCTACGACCCGGAGAGGCGCATCGACGTGGAATGGGACAAGGCCGGCAGCGAACAGGGGGCCTACCCGGTGCGCCTCCACCTGCAGGTCGAAGACCGGAAGGGTATTCTCGCGGACGTGAGTGCCAAGGTCGCCGGCATCAATACCAACATCACCTCGCTCGAGGCCACGACGAGCGAACGCGAAGGCCGGATTGAAATGACGGTGGAAATCACCGACCTGAAACACCTGGAGAAGGTGATCAAGTCACTGCGCACCGTCGATGGCGTGGTCGAAGTGGAACGGGCGGCTGCCCGGTAAGGCCTGCACAGGAGGCCAGGATCGCGCGTGTCTACGAGAGCCCCAGGTACGCGACCGCGTCGATTTCCACCTTGGCGTCGCGGGGCAGTCGCACCACCTGCACCGTGGCACGCGCCGGGGCGGGCGCCTCGAAGTAGGTGCCGTAGATCGCGTTGACCGTCGCGAAGTCGTCCAGGTTCGTCAAGTAGATCGTCGTTCGGACGACCTGATCCAGCGACGCCCCTGCCGCGGCGAGCACCGCGCCGAGGTTTCGCATCACCTGGTGCGTCTGGCTCGCCACATCGCCGTCCACGAGGAGCCCCGTGCGCGGATCGAGCGGGATCTGGCCCGACAGGAACAGGAAGGCTCCCGCGCGGACCGCCTGCGAATAGGGGCCGATGGCCTGTGGGGCCGCGTCGGTGGTGATGGCCTCGCGCATGTCGGGCTGCCAGGCAGTCGTCAGGCGGCCTTCACGACCTTGTTGGACCGCAGGCAGCGGGTGCACACCCGCACGCGGCGCGTGCTGCCGCCGACGACGGCCCGCACCGTCTGCAGGTTCGGGTCGAACCGCCGGGGAGACACGTTGTGGGCATGGCTGACGTTCCGGCCGAATTGGGGTCCTTTTCCGCAGATCTCGCAACGCTTCATGGTTCGGTCTCACTGGAGGTGCGCCGCCGGAGGCGAAGGACGCTCTCGGCTACGCTGGTCACAAACTCGCAAGTTTACCACGAGCGTCATCGTCCCTGCCGCCGGACGCACGATCGCGGGTCCGCCAGGGTAGCCAGGCGGTCCGTCAGGAACGTCAGGGCAGGATGATCCGCGACGGCGCCGTGGGCGCCGCCTCGGTCGGCGTCCCGGGCGGCTCCGACGGCTCGGCGGGCATGCGGTCGAGAAAGGCCAGATAGGCCACCCTCGAGTCGTCCAGGTCCTTCCGGGCTTCACGGGCCGCCCGCTCCATCCGGCGGAGCGCTGCCGCAGCGTCCCGTTCGAAGCCGCTTCCCACGGTCCCGCCCCGACCGGCGGCTTCGAGCGCACCGCGCAACTCGCTCAGCACGCGCTGCGCCGGGAGCGACGCGGGCTGGTGCTCGTAGATGATGCCGCGCCCGGCCGTCTCGAGCGTCGAGGCCAGGGACGCCGCCGCCTCGGCCACATCCGCGTCGACCAGAGGGGGGATGGCCGACCGCCGGTACCGCCGGACGACATCCTGGAAGAGCAGCAGCATCTGGTACGCGCGCTCGGTGAGCTTTTGCAGCATCGGCAGAGCGAACCGGAAATCGCGCTCGCGCTGCCGCACCACCACAGCGGCCGGGTGATGGCGAGCCGACGCCAGGTACACGCAACTGGCTGGGCAGGCGATCTCGGTGAGGCGCTTGGTCCCGCAACAGACCGTGCAGATGTCGCGGCCGAGCGCGGGGCAGGCCCTCCTGGGCTTTCGCGTCGTACAGAGCGGACACGCCATGGCGACCGAGCGTGCCACACCAGGGGCGGACCGTCAAACCGGACCCGCCTCCGTGTCGGCGACTGAAGAAACGGCCTGGGACTCCGATTTATTCGGACACGCCGAGGGTGGGTTCGTCGCGTCACGCGGGAGGTCCCATGAATCCCGGGCTGGTGCAGCAGGAGAGCCTGTTCGAGTACTTCAAGCGACTCGTCGACGAGGCCATCGCCCATCAAAGGCTCCGCCCGCTCGATGAGACCCGCTTCTACCTCATCCGCCTGCTGGCAGGCCACGGCCGTTGGCGGGAGGATCCAGCCACGCACGAGGAACCACTTGCGTTCCGCCTCGTCCGGGCCCTCGAACAGGGCGGTTCGACCAGACGCCGCGAACTGCGGGCCCTGGCCGATGCCGCACTGTTCATGGCGGGGTTCTTCTCGGATAGCCTGGCCCGACGCGCCATGACCGTCGGCTACTGCGCCCGGCTCGGCGGGTTCGCCTATCAGGCACTGGGGTCCGCGCCGAGGGAGGTTCTGGCGCCGACCTTCGCGGAACTCGGCTGCCGGTTCATGCAGTTTGCCGACGTGCTCATGGAGGTGAGCGAGCAGAGCGCGCTCACCTCGGACGCCGACCTCCTGCGCCTGTACGAGCGATGGCTCGAGCATGGGAGTGTGAGGAACGAACGGCGCCTGCTGGCCCGGGGCGTGGTGCCCACGGTCCAGGCGGCGGCTGCCGGATTGCGACCGCACTGACCCGATGGCGGACCAGCGCGATGTCGCGGGCAGGCTGGCGAGGAGGCCACACGCTGCGGCAGTTTCCGGACACCCTGGCTCCCTGAGCGGACAGTGGGGACATCCGAACCAGACGCCAGGGGTCGGCGTCTAAAGGGGACGAAAGAAGCGAGGACCGGGGACCTTCCAACCATGACGCAGCCTTAAGTCGTTTTCATGAAGGCACTTGTGAGGGCAGGACCGGGAGCGGACGACCTGCGGCCCCTTGGCCGTTCTGTGGGTTCTTCCCAATCCCCTCCCCGATTTTCCCTGATCCTCCTCGAGCCTCGTTTTGATTCACGCGGACACACAGCCGTTGAGTTTTGGCATCATTCTTGCTTCGGCGATTTGACATTCAGCGTTGGCGGACGTCGAAAGGAGCGTCCCGACCATGGCGAGGACCAAGAAGACGACGAGTCGTGTGACCCACGGCGACATGCATACAGCCCGGTACGAAGAACTGCGGAAAATCCTCGAAGACCGTCGGCGGGAGATCCTGAGCGAGGTCCAGGAGAAGATCAAGGACGTGCGTGCCGAGGGAGCGAGCGGTATGATGCACTCCGTTGCCGAGGCGGGGGAGACGGCGACGGCCGACATCCAGGACGACATCGAGTTCGCCCTGATTCAGATGAAGGCCGAGACGCTGCAGAAGATCAACGAGGCCCTGACCCGCCTCGAGGAAGGCGCCTTCGGCAACTGCTTCGAGTGTGGCGAGGAGATTTCGCCGAAGCGGCTCCGAGCGCTTCCCTTTGCGGTCCGGTGCAAGGACTGTGAGGAGGCGCGGGAGATGGCGGCGCAGCGTGACCGCATCCTGGCCCAGCGGCGCGGCTCGAGTGCATTGTTCCTCGACATGGTGGGCTGACACAACGGCGTCGACCCGTAGTTCCTGACCAGGTCCCGCCGGCGGCGGGGCCTGGCCCCTCCGCCGGCCGTTTCCGCGGAGAGTCGTTGCCATGAGCGACGAAGAGTTGCGCCTCGATCCCGACGAGGTGTCCAACGAGGAACGGCCGTCCATCCCGAGCGAGCTCCCCGTGCTGCCACTCCGGGACACGGTGCTCTTCCCGAACTCCTTCATGCCGCTGGCCGTGGCCCGCGAGGCCTCGGTCCGCCTGATTGACGACGCCTCGGCGGGCACCAAGCTGATTGCGGTGTTCACGCAGCGCGATGCGTCGGTGGAGGAGCCGAAGCAGGAGGATCTCCACCCGATTGGGACGGCCACGCACATCCACAAGATGTTCAAGCTGCCGGACGGCAGCCTGCGCCTCATCGTGCAGGGGCTGTCCCGGCTGCGTCTCGAGCGCATCACGCAGGTCCATCCCTTCCTGCGGGCCGAGATCACGCAGGCGGAGGAGGCCCAGCGCGAGGAGGACCATCTCGAGATCGATGCGCTCATGCGCAACATCAAGGCGACGTTCCAGCAGATCGTGTCGCTGTCGCCGCTGCTCTCCGACGATCTTCAGACGCTCGCCTTCAACATCAGCGAGCCTGGCAAGCTCGCCGATTTCATCGCGTCGAGCCTGTCCACGCTCACCACCACCACCAAGCAGGAACTGCTCGAGATCCTGGACGTCCGGGCGCGGATGGACACGCTCAACCGCATCCTGATCAAGGAGCTCGAGGTGCTGGAGCTGGGGTCCAAGATCCAGTCCCAGGTCCAGTCCGAGGTCGGCAAGTACCAGCGTGAGTACTTCCTCCGCGAGCAGTTGATGGCGATCCAGAAGGAACTCGGCGAGGACGACGAGCAGGCGAAGGAAATCGAGGAGCTGCGGCAGAAGATCGAAGCGGTTGGCATGCCGGAGGCGGTCAGGAAAGAGGCCCTGCGGGAGCTGGACCGCCTCGCCAAGATGCCCGTCGCGGCCGCCGAGTACACGGTCTCGCGCACGTACCTCGACTGGCTCGTCGCGCTGCCCTGGAACCGGCGCACCGAGGAGGTCATCGACCTCGTCCGCACCAAGCAGATTCTCGACGCCGATCACTCGGACCTCGAGAAGGCCAAGGACCGGATTCTGGAGTACCTCGCCGTCCGCAAGCTCAATCCCGACGTCAAGGGGCCCATCCTCTGTTTCGTCGGGCCGCCGGGCGTGGGCAAGACCTCGCTCGCCCGGTCGATCGCGACCTCGCTCGACCGGAAATTCGGCCGCATCTCCCTCGGCGGCATGCGCGACGAGGCCGAGATCCGCGGACATCGCCGCACCTACATCGGCGCGCTGCCCGGACAGATCATCCAGGGCCTGAGGCGCGCCGAGTCGAAGAACCCCGTCTTCATCCTCGACGAGATCGACAAGCTGGGCTCGGACTTCCGTGGGGACCCGGCCTCGGCGCTGCTCGAGGTGCTCGACCCGGAGCAGAACAACACGTTCCGGGATCACTACCTCGACGTGCCCTTCGATCTGTCCGAAGTGCTGTTCATCACGACCGCCAACGTGCTCGACCCGGTTCCCCCGGCCCTGCGCGACCGCATGGAGGTGCTGGAGCTGCCCGGCTACACGGAGGACGAGAAGCTCAAGATCGCCAGGGAGCACCTCGTCGCGAAGCAGGTCAAGAACCACGGCCTGACCGAGGAGCAGATCGAGTTCACCGAGGAGGCGCTGCGAAGCGTGATCCGCAGCTACACGCGCGAGGCTGGCGTCCGCAATCTGGAGCGCGAGCTGGGAGCGCTCTGCCGCAAGGTCGCCAGGCGTCGCGCCGAGGGGCGGGAGGAACGGGTGGTCGTGACGCCGGACACCGTGGTGGACATGCTGGGGGCTCCGCGGTTCCTCGACGAGGAGATCGAGGAGCGCACGTCGAAACCCGGCGTGGCGATCGGCCTCGCGTGGACGCCGGCGGGCGGGGACGTCCTGTTCGTCGAGGCCACGCGCATGGCCGGCAGTGCGACGCTGACGCTCACCGGGCACCTCGGGGACGTCATGAAGGAATCGGTGCGCGCGGCGCTGTCATGGGTGCGCACCAACGCCGCCGGCTACGGGGTGGACCCCGACTTCTTCAAGAACGCCGAGCTTCACGTGCACGTCCCCTCGGGCGCGATCCCGAAGGACGGGCCCTCGGCGGGCGTCACGATGGCCACCGCCATCGTGTCGGAGCTCACCGGCCTGCTCGTCCGCGGTGACATCGCGATGACCGGGGAGATCACGCTCTCCGGCCGCGTGCTCCCGGTCGGCGGGATCAAGGAGAAAGTCCTCGCGGCCCGCCGGCACGGGATCCGGACCGTGATCCTGCCCCGCCGCAACGAGAAGAACGTCAACGAGGACCTCAGTGAGGAGCTGCGACGCGAGGTGCAGATCCATCTCGTGTCGACCATCGAGGAGGTCCTGGCGCTGGCGCTGCAGCCCGCCGTCGTGACCGTCGAGCCTGCGCAGCCGGCGTCAGCCCTGCCATGACGATGAACCCCGACGCTGGCGTTCCCGTCGTCTACTCGCCGGCCTACGGAATCGACATCGGGCTCCACGTGTTCCCGACGGTCAAGTTCGCGGCCGTGCGCGAGGCGCTCGCGCGCGTGCCGGCCACCGACGTGTGCCTCGCCTTCGTCGAGCCGTCGGCGGCCTCGTGGGAGGACCTGGCGAAGGTGCACTCGCGCACCTACCTGACGAAGCTGCGTGTCGGCGACCTGACGCGCGCTGATCTCGCCCAACTCGAGCTGCCCTGGTCTCCGGCGATCGTGGAGGGCTTCCGGCTGATGACCGGGGGCACACTCGCGGCGGCGCGGCTGGCCCTCTCCGCGCGGCTGTCCGTGCATCTCGGCGGGGGCTTCCACCACGCGTTCCCCGACCATGGCGAGGGGTTCTGCATGTTCAACGACGTGGCCGTGGCGATTCGCGTGCTCCAGGGCGAGGGTCTGGTCACGCGCTGCGCGGTCGTGGACTGCGACGTGCACCACGGGAACGGCACCGCGGCCACCTTCGCGGGCGACCCCACCGTGCTGACCGTGTCGCTCCACCAGGAGCACAACTACCCGGCCGTGAAACCGCCCAGCACCGTGGACGTCCACCTGCAGGACGGCACCCGCGACGAGGAGTACCTCGACCACCTCCGCGGCGTGCTGCCGCGGGTGCTGGCGTTCGCCCCGGACCTGGTGTTCTATCTCGCGGGCGCCGACCCGTACCGGGACGATCAGCTGGGGGGCCTGTCACTGACGCAGGCCGGCCTTCGTGCGCGCGACGCCCTCGTGCTCGGCACGTTGACGCAGGCCGGCGTCAACGTCGTCATCACGCTCGCGGGCGGCTACGCGCGGCGGGTGGAGGACACCATCGCCATTCACGTGGCCACCATCGAGGAGGCCGCCGCCACCGTCACACGAGCGTGAGCGCCAGGGCCGACTTCATGTCCACGATCTCTCCCCGCCGCACCATCGCGCGGGCGTCGTCCAGGGAGAACACCTTCGGTTCCAGCAGCTCGTCCTCGTCCGGGGGCGCCGGTCGCGCCGGCTTCGACAAACCCGTCAGCTTGAAGAAGTACATCTCCTCGTCGCAGTAGCCGGGGGTCGGGAAGAACGACGCGAGCCGCTCGACGAGTGCCGGCGCAAAACCAGTTTCTTCTTCGCACTCCCGTCGTGCCGCGTACTCGGGCACTTCGCCGGGCTCGAGCGTGCCCGCGGGCAATTCCCACAGCCACTGGCGCACGGGATGCCGGAACTGCCTCACCAGGACGACGGATGCCGGATCCGGCATCGGGACGAGGACCACCGACGAGGCGTGTCGCACGATCTCGAGGTCTCGCTGCAGCCCGTGGGGGAACCGCACCGTGTCCACGTGAACCGAGAAGACCCGACCCTCGAACGCCGTTCGCGATGACAGCACCATGAGCATGCCCGCATTATGGCGTGCGGACGTTCGTGCGTCACGCGTCAGGCAGGCGTGCCAGGAGGTCCGCGAGGTCCTCGGGCAGCGGGGCCTCGAAGCGGAGGGGCGCGCCGTCCCGAGGGTGACGGAAGGCCAGCCGTGCCGCGTGCAGGAACGGCCGTTCCAGTGACGCCAGGCACCGCAGGTCCGCCGGCAGGTGCCGTCTCACACCGCCGTACGTCGCGTCGCCGACGACGGGATGGCCGATGGACTGCAGGTGCACCCTGATCTGATGCGTGCGCCCCGTGGCGATGGCGACCCGCACCAGCGTGACTCCCCGGTAGGGCGTGGCGGCCGTGACGTGGGTGAGGGCGTCGCGTCCGCCGTCGGCTCGAACGCTCATCCGCTTCCGGTCGTGCGGATCGCGGCCGATGGCCGCTGCGACGCGCCGCCCTGCGTGCACGACGCCCCACACGAGCGCCAGATACTCCTTGTCGATTTCGCGCGAGCTGAACTGCCGTGTCAATTCGCGGTGCGCCGCGTCGTGCTTGGCGACGACCATCAGCCCGGAGGTCCCCTTGTCCAGCCGATGCACGATGCCCGGGCGAAGTTCGCCGCCGAGGCCGCTCAAATCCGGGATCGCGTGAAGGAGCGCATTGACCAGGGTGCCGTCGCGGTGGCCGGCCGCTGGATGCACGACCATGCCGGCAGGTTTGTTCACGACGACCAGGTCCGCATCCTGGTAGACGATGTCGAGAGGCAGCGACTGCGGGACCGGTGCCGCCGGGACCGGGACCGGGAGGACGAGGGTCACACGTTCGCCGCCACGGACGGCTTCGCCCGGGCGGGCGGTGACCGCGGCGCCGACGGAGACCGCGCCTTCCCTGATCAGACGCTGGAGCTGAGAGCGGGAATGCTGGGGGAGCAGGGCCGAGAGCGCCTGGTCCAGCCGGGTGCCGCCAAGGGCGGACGGGATGACGAGGTCGAGGGTGTCGGCCCGTTCGCTCACGTCACCGCCCGGCGCGCGCGATCGACCGTCGGCCTGGCTGGACGGTGCCGGTCGTGGGCGGGGACGGGCGTCGCGCGAGCCACCACAGCATGCCGAGACTGACGGGGATGAGCAGAAGTGAAATGAACTGGGACGTCGACACGTGATCGAACACGAAACCACGCGGGTCGCCGCGGTAGACTTCGATCACCAGCCGGGAGATTGCGTACACGAGCAGGTAGACGAAGAACGTGCGACCCGGGAACGCGCGCCCGCGACGCTCGAATGCGAGCAGGCCAAGCAGAATCACGAGTTCCGCGCCGGCCTCGTACAACTGCGTCGGGTGCAGGGCGACCCCGAGTGGCGTGCCGACGTTGGCGGCGGCGTCCGGACTGGTGAAGGTGACCGCCCACGGGACCGTCGTCGGCCGTCCATAGCAGCAGCCGCCAAGGAAGCATCCGAAGCGTCCGATGACGTGGCCGAGGGCGATGCCTGGAGCGGCGGCATCGGCGACGTGCCAGACGGGCATGCCGTGTCGTCGCACGTACCAGGCACCCACGGCCACGGCCAGGATGAGGCCGCCGTAGAACACCCCGCCCGACCGGAACAGGGAAAAGAGGTCCCCAGGGTTCTCGACGAAGTGCTCGAAATCGACGAGGACCAGCAGAAGCTTCGCGCCCAGGACCGCCGACAGGATGATGTAGATCCCCAGGTCCATCAACTGGGCGCGTGGGATGCCGCGCTGCGCGCCGCGCGACACCGCCAGTTGCAGCGCCAGCAGGTAGGACAGCGCCAGCAGCAGGCCGTACGTGTAGACGGAGATCGGTCCGAGGTCAAACAGCTTCGGGAACATGCCGTCCTGCCGTCAGCATCTCGAGAATGAGCGCGATCGCGCCCACCGTGATCGCCGCATCCGCCACGTTGAACGCCCAGAAGTGGAAACTGCCCCAGTAGAAGTCCACGAAATCGACGACGTATCCCCGGGTGGCGCGATCGATCAGGTTCCCGATGGCCCCGCCGAGCACGGCCGTGAGGCCCACGCGGCCGAGCCACGTGTCGGTGCCGACGTGCAGGGCGTATGCGCCGATCGCCGTCAGCGCGGCCAGCGCCAGCAGGGTGACCACCAGCGGCTTGAACGGGAAGTCCACGGCGTTCAGCACGCCAAAGGCCGCCCCGGTGTTCTGCACGTAGGTCACGTTGAGCAGGCCGGGGATCACCGCGACGCTGTCGTGGAGCTGCAGCGATGATGTGACCATGACTTTCGTCACCTGGTCCAGGACCACCAGGCCGACGACGGCCAGGACCTCCCTTCGCCGAAGCAATGCGTGCAGCCCCATGGACGTCCGGTCAGCGGTGGGCGGTCTCTACCGGTGGCGTCACGGCCTCGACGCACCGGGCGCACAGCCCGGCATGATGGTCGTCGTCGGGCGCCACGGTGGGGACGTACCGCCAGCACCGCACACACCGGATTCCCTCTGCACGCGTCACGCTTACCTCGACGTCGTCGGCGCTCGCATCCGGCTGGCGTTCGAGGTCGACCGCCGACGTGATGAACAGCATCGGCAGGTCGACGAGATGGGCGGCCAGCAGGTCGTGCAGCTCGCCGTGTGCCCGCAACCGCACGCGTGCCTCGAGGGAGGTGCCCACCAGTTTCTGCTGCCGGACGACCTCGATGGCGCCGGTCACCTTTTCGCGCACCTCCAGCAGTCGCGCCCAGCGCCGGACACGGCTTTCGTCTTCCAGGGCGTCGAGCCCGTCCGGGAAATCGACCAGGTGCACGGAGTCCGCCCGTCGCCCTGGCAGGTAGCGCCAGAGCTCGTCTGCAGTGACAGGCAGCACGGGGGCGATGAGACGCACCAGGCCGTCAGCCATCCGGTACATGGCCGTCTGCGCCGAACGGCGGTCGAGCGACCGCGGCCCGAGCGTGTAGAGCCGGTCCTTCGACACGTCGAAGTAGAACGCGCTCAGGTCCACCGTCGCCAGGGCGTTGACGACCTGCGTGACTGTCGGGTAGTCGAACCCGTCGTAGGCGCTGACGATGCGGCGTGCTGCGGTCGCGTAGAGACTCAGCGCGTATCGATCCACATCCAGCATCTGATCCAGCGGTACCTCGTCGGTCTCCGGGTCGAAGTCGTACAAGTTGGATTCGAGGTATCGCAGCGTGTTCCGGAGCTTCCGATACACCTCGACCACGCGCGCGAGAATCTCCCTGCTGAGGCGGATCTCCTCGCGGTAGTCCACCATCGCCACCCACAGCCGCAGGATCTCCGCGCCGTGTTTGGCGATCACATCGTCGGGCTCGACGGTGTTGCCGAGCGACTTCGACATCTTGCGGCCTTCACCATCGACGACGAAACCGTGCGTGAGCACGGTCCGGTAGGGGGCCCGTCCGCGCGTGCCGATGCCCACGAGCAGCGAACTGTGGAACCAGCCACGGTGCTGATCGCTGCCTTCCAGGTATAAATCCGCCGGCCAGGAGAGCTCTGGATGAGCGGCGAGCACTCCCTCGTGGCTCGAGCCCGAGTCGAACCAGACGTCCAGGATGTTCGTCTCGCGTTCGAAGGTCCGACCGCCGCAGGACGGACAGGTCAGGTCCGGCGGCACGAACTCCTCGACCGGGCGTTCGTACCAGGCATCGGCGCCGTGCTGCTCGAACACCGCGGCCGAGCGCGCCACGAGGGCCGGGGTCATGACGGCTTCGCCGCACGCCGTGCAGTCGACAGCCGGGATGGGCACACCCCAGGCGCGCTGCCGGGATATGCACCAGTCCGGGCGTGCCGCCAGCATGTTGGAGATACGTTCCTCACCCCAGGCGGGCACCCAGCGGACCCCCTTCACGGCGTCGAGGGCCCGCTGGCGCAGGTTGCCCCGCTCCATGGCGATGAACCACTGGGCCGTCGCCAGGAAGATGACCGGGTGGTGGCAACGCCAGCAGTGCGGGTAGCTGTGCGCGAACGACTCGCGGTGCCACAGGCGCCCCCGTTCGGCCAGCGCCGCCTCGATTCGCGGGTTCGCGTCGTAGACGCGCATGCCGGCGAAGAGCCCCACGTCCTGCGTGAAGTGGCCGCTCGCATCGACGGGCGCGTAGACGTCGAGGCCGTACTTCACGCCCGTGTGGAAGTCGTCGGCTCCGTGCCCCGGCGCCGTGTGCACGATCCCGGTGCCCTGTTCCAGCGTCACGTACTCCGCCAGCACCGCCACCGACGGGCGCCCGTACAGCGGATGCTCGAAGGTGAGCCCCTCGAGGTCCACACCTTTGACGGTGACCACGGGCTCGCCCAGCGTGCGGCCGATGGCCGACACGACCTGCGACACCAGGCCGGTCGCGACGAACACGACACGGTCTTCGACCCTGTAGGCCCCGTACTCGTAGTTCGGGTGGAACGCGAGCGCGAGGTTGGACGGGATGGTCCAGGGCGTGGTCGTCCAGATGAGTGCGCTCGCCCGGCGACCTGCCAGGGCAGGCAGGCGTTCGGCCAGGGCGGGTGCGCTCGTCTCGGCCAGCGGGAACTCGACGAAGATCGACGGCGAGGTGTGCGGCTCGTACTCGACCTCGGCCTCGGCCAGGGCCGTGCGGCAGTGGATGCACCAGTGGACGGGCTTCTTGCCCTTGTAGACGAGCCCCTGTTCCACGAACCGGCCGAGCGCACGCACGATGGCGGCCTGGTACCCGAAGTTCATCGTCAGGTACGGGTCGTCCCAGGAGCCGAACACGCCCAGCCTCTTGAAGCCTTCGCGCTGGATGCCCACGAAGCGCTCGGCATACGCCCGGCATGCCCGCCGGAAGTCGCCCACCGACATCTGCCGTTTCCTGGGGCCCAGTTCGCGGTCGACCTTCAGCTCGATCGGGAGACCGTGGCAATCCCACCCTGGCACGTACGGCACGTCGAACCCGGCCATGGTCCGCGACTTGACCACGAAGTCCTTGAGAACCTTGTTGAGGGCGGTCCCGATGTGGATGCGTCCGTTGGCGTAGGGGGGGCCGTCGTGCAGGATGAAGGACGGCCGTCCGGCGGATTTCGCACGGATGTGCGCGTACAGGCCCGTCTCTTCCCACCGGGACAGCGCTGCCGGCTCGGTCGTCGGCAGGTTGGCCTTCATGGGGAAGTCGGTGCGGGGGAGATTGACGGTGTTCTTCCAGTCCGGCATGACGGTTTGGCCTCGAGACCAGTCGCGAAGTACATGATTTTAGTTCAGAATGGCCGGGCGTCCTGCATGAGCCTCTCCTACCGCGACCTGCGATCGCTTGCCGATCTGCGGCCAGTGCCCGAAGTCGAGCGTGCCGTCTGGGGCATGAGTGACGTCGAGCTGGTGCCGGCGTCGCTGCTCCTCGTGTCGGTGAAGTGCGGGGGGATCGTCGTGGGTGCGTTCGACGGCGACGCTCTGGTCGGGTTCACGTACTCGTTTCCCGGCTACCGTCACGGGAACCGGCTGCACTGGTCCCACATGACCGGAGTCCTCGCGCCGTTCCGGGGCACGGGGGTTGGCCACGAACTGAAATTGCGGCAGCGCGACCGTGTCCTCGAGCAGGGGTGCGAATTGATCGAATGGACGTACGACCCGCTGCAGGCGGCCAACGCCTACTTCAACTTCACCAAGCTGGGCGTGGTCGTGCGGGAGTACGTGAACGACGTGTACGGCGAGAGCGAGAGTCCGTTGCATCGCGGCGCTCCCACGGACCGGTTCATCGCCCAGTGGTGGGTGCGCGACACCCTGGACCGCCGGCCGGGGCTGGGGGGGCCGTCCGGGCGAGGGCTCCAGGTCGCCAACCCGCTCAGGCGGGAGGGCCAGTGGTGGGTCTGCGACGACCAGTGTCGCCTTCCGGCACCGGAGCGTTTCCTGATCGCGATTCCCCCGCAGTATGCGGTCATGCTGATTGACGCGCCCGCGCTCGCTCGCCGCTGGCGGTTGACCACGAGAACCCTGTTCACTCGTGCCTTCGCCGCCGGCTGCGTGGTCGTCGGCTTCGAGCCCGACCGGGCCACGGAGGGCGGCTGCTACATCCTGGAGCGGAGGACCTGACGTGGCCTGCCTGTTCTGCCGGATCATTGCGGGGGAGATTCCCTCCGCGCCGGTCCACCGCGACGACCAGGTGTATGCGTTCAGGGATATCCACCCGCAGGCGCCGTTCCACGTGCTCATCGTGCCGTGCAGGCACGTGTCCACGCTCAACGACCTCAGCCCCGACGACGACCACCTGGTGGGCAGCCTGATTCGACGGGCGGCCGCGATTGCGAAGGCGCACGGGTACGACGAGCGTGGCTATCGTACGGTGTTCAACTGCAACGCGGATGCCGGGCAGTCCGTTGATCACGTGCACCTGCACCTGCTGGCGGGTCGCCGGCTGTCCTGGCCGCCGGGGTGAGGGTCTGCGCCACGGCGACCCGGGGGATGCCCTGCAGGTCCGGCACCAGCGTTGGCGCTGTCCAGGTGTCCAGATCGGCAAGTTGGGCCTCGACCGCTGCTGCCTGTCCCTGGCCGAATTCGAACAGCAGCCACCCGCCCGGCCGCAGCGCCCGTGCCGCGTCCCGCACCAGCGCTCGAATGACGTCCAGTCCGTCCGCCCCGCCGAACAGCGCGAGCGCGGGCTCGTGGTTGCGCACTTCGGGCGGCAGCATCTCGCGACATCCGAGCGGCACGTAGGGGGGATTCGACACGATGAGGTCGAAGGACGCCGCCGGCAGGCAGTCGAGCAGCGAGGTGTGACAACACAACAGTCGCGCGGCCACGCCGTGCCGTCTGGAGTTCCTGCGAGCCACGTTCAGGGCCTCGCCAGACACGTCGGTGGCGACGACACGCGCCCGCGGCCGTTCGACCGCGAGGGTGACCGCCAGGCAGCCGCTCCCGGTCCCGACGTCTGCCACGAGCGGGCGCGCGTCAGGCGGGAGCCGCGCGAGCGCCTGCTCGACGATGATCTCGGTCTCCGGACGCGGCACGAGCACGTCTCTCGTCACCTCGAACGGCAGTCCCCAGAACTCCCGGGTGCCCAGCACGTACGCCATCGGCTCGCGGGCCACACGCCGGGCGACGAGCGGCGCCAGAGTTGCGTCTGGCAGGGGGGGCGCCTCGTGGGCCTGCAGGAGCCACTGCGCGCGGTCCCAGCCGAGAAGGTGCCGCGCCAGCAACCCTGCGTCGAGCCTGGCCTCGACCGGATCGATCCCCGCGCGCTCGAGGGCAGCGGCAGCGGCCCGCGCTTGCGCGATCAGGGTCGAGGGCATCAGGGGGCGACGGGCGCGCCGGCGGTGGTGGCGTCCCTCAGCTTCTCCGCCTGGTAGTACGAGGTCACCTGTTCCACGAGCTCGTCGAGGTCGCCGGCCAGGACGTTGACCAGCTGGTGGGTGGTGAAGTTGATGCGGTGGTCGGTGATGCGGCTCTGCGGAAAGTTGTAGGTCCGGATCTTCTCGGAGCGTTCACCGGTGCCCACCTGGCCCCGGCGCTCCCGGGCGATCGCATCCTGCTGCTTCTGCATTTCCATTTCATAGAGCCGCGAGCGCAGCACCTTCATCGCCTTCGCGCGGTTCTTGATCTGGGACTTCTCATCCTGCTGGGAGACCACGAGCCCCGTGGGGATGTGCGTGATTCGAACGGCCGAGTAGGTCGTGTTCACGCTCTGACCGCCGGGCCCGCTCGAGCAGAACGTGTCGACCCGGAGGTCCTTCGCGTCGATCTGAATGTCAACCTCCTCCGCCTCTGGCAGCACGGCCACGGTGGCAGTGGAGGTGTGAATGCGGCCGCTCGCCTCGGTCGCGGGCACGCGCTGCACGCGATGCACCCCGCTCTCGTATTTCAGCCGGCTGTACACCTGGCGGCCCTCGATGATCGCGATGAGTTCCTTGAGGCCGCCGACGGCGCCGTCGCTCTGGGACAGCACCTCCAGCTTCCACCCCTTGCGTTCCGCGTACTTGGCGTACATGCGGAAGAGCTCCGCGGCAAAGAGCCCGGCCTCGTCACCGCCGGTGCCGGCCCTGATCTCGAGGACGACGTTCTTCTCGTCGTTGGGATCCTTCGGGACCAGCAGCACCTTGATCTCGTTCAGCAGGTCGTCCCGGCGGGCGGTCAGCGACTGGACTTCCTCGTCGGCGAGCGCGCGCAGCTCGGCATCGGACGACCGCTGCAGCTCCTCCGCCTGCGACAGGTCGTGGAGCACGCCCCGGTAGGTACGCGACCGCTCGACGAGCTCCTGGATCTCGGCCATGGCCTTGGCGTGCTTCTTGTACTCGATCGGGTCGGCCTGCACGGCCGGGTCGGCGACGAGCGTCAGCAGCTTCTCGTAGAGCGCCTCCACGGAGGCGAGCTTGTCGTTCAGTTCAGACATAGGGGTTCAAGCCAGGGCGCACGTGCCACCAGACACCGGCGGCAGGAACGCAATCTCGTCTCCGTCGTTGAGGGGCGCGCTCATCCGCGCGTACTCCTCGTTCTGCGCGCACGACACCGCCGTCGCATACCGCGCGAGCGCCGGGTGGTCGTCCACCAAGGACTGCCAGAGGTCCTGGATCGTCGCCGGCGCCGTCACGACGCGCTCCAGTTCGGGTCCGCCGACGATGTCCCGCAGGCCCGCGAAGAGCCGGACTCTCACGCGCATGCCCGTCGCCGCGCTTCCTCGCGGGCCGCTTCGTCGTCCGGATCGGCCGTGGCCCCTTCGAGCCAGACGTCCCCGCCCTCGAAGTACTCGCGCTTCCAGATGGGCGCCACCTGCTTGAGGCGTTCGATGGCGAAGCGACAGCCCCCAAACGCGTCGGCCCGATGGGGGGCCGCCGCCACGATGACGACACTGATCTCGCCGGGCACCAGGGCGCCGACCCGATGATGCAGGCCCAGCACGAGGCCCGGCCAGAGATCGCGGCACTCCTTCGCGATGTGGTGAAACATCTTCAGGGCCAGCGGCTCGTAGGCCTCGTACTCGAGTCGATGCACGGGCCGGCCCTGGTTCCAGCCGCGCACGGCACCGATAAAGGTCGTCAACCCGCCAGCCGCTCCCGCCCGTCCGCCGGAGCGGTCGGCTTCGGCCTGTACGGCCTCGACGAGGGAGGACAATTCGAGCGGACGCGAGGTCATCGCGAACAGGGGGGACGCAGGCATGCGGCGCAGGGCCTCGAACTCCCGATTATACCGGGGATTGCAGAGCAAGGTGGCCGGCGGTGCACACCAAAGGGTGCACGTCAGCAGAGAGAGCACGCGTTGCGTATGGAGTGGGCCTCTGTGTGCTACTTTTCCGAAACTAGCCGAGCCCGCGTGATGAATACGCCATCGCCCCGCGTGCCCTTCCCGAAGTACACCGCGCCGTCGCCAGAAGCGCCGTGGAGCACACCAAGACCCCCATCCACGCGCGCCGTGAGCCGCGCCCTCGGCCGGAGGTCCTCGCTGAGCAGCTCCAAGTACGTGTCGCTCCAGCTTTCGCGTTGCTTCCCAACGAACGTCACGATGTCGCCCGAAGGCAGCTCGGCCGCCCGCAGGACCTCATCGCCAAGCACGGGGACGCCAGGACCGAGGCCCGGGCGCTGGAAATCGGGGTCACCCCTGTTCAACAACTGCCTCCTCGTGCCGTCTCGTTCGTAGACGTGCGCCTCATAAGGGAAGGACGGCATGAAGAGCAGACCGTCCCTCTTCTTCGACCAGAACAACGTCCCACGGGAGACCGCGCGCGCCACGTGGGAGGCGTGCGGCAGCACGGGTGCGATCCCGAAGGTCTTGTCGCGGTGACAGCCATCAGGGAGCCGCTGGAGGAAGCTGCCCGTCCCTCCTGCCTCAGGGGACACCGCCAGCAGGAAGACGGTTCCATCCTGCACGACAATCGCGCTGGGCACGTCTGTCAGTTCACAGGACCTGACTACCTCGAAGGTCGGTCCACCCACGGTCCCACGCGTGGGTCCGAGGACCACCAGGCGAGGAGGAATTGAGGCGACGGCAGCGTACAGGTAGTCCCGTCCGTCACAGGCCACCGCCCGCATGTCGACGAGTTCGGAGCGCTGGATGTCGAGACGAATCCCGCCTTCAGCTCCGATCCATACGAGCCGCCCCAGGGCGTCAACGAAGTAGACGGTCCCATCGAGACATACGGTCATCTGCTGGACGACTCGCGGTTTCGCAGGGCCAAGAAAGACCTGCCATTCCTGCTGGAGCATCACGGGCCCAGAGCCCGATGCACCCACCTGGCAGGCCGCCGCGAAGAAGGCTAGCGCCAACGGCAACCTTCGAGCCACATACCCCACCTGTGCCTCCGTTCTTGCTCGCCTCTACGCAGTTTTCGCATGAACTGTGGTGGCAGAAGAACCACTCAACCCATGGTCCTCCCCCGGGGCCACTTGGGCACTGGCAATACCCCAAGTACTGAGTACAATTCACGCAAGGAGCGCATGGTGATCCCGGAAGGGGACAGGGAATTGCCGCATCGCAGAACTGGTTGAAGCAACCGTCACCGTTGGGACACGAGGTGTCAAACCAGTAGAGATAGCAGAGCTGTCCGTTCCCGCATTCGCTCTGTCCGGAGGCAAGCCCGATCGGGTAGACGAGGAGCATGGCTCCCAGAATCGGCACCCGCACCCAAGAAGGAAGCATCGTCACCTCCCCACGTTGGACGCGTATCACAAGTCAATTCGCCTGTCAATGTCCGCCGCGTTATGGGCCCCGGTGGACCGCCCGCCGGCCAGAACCAGCACCGCATGCGCTATCTCGTCTTCCGCCCCCTGGACCTCTGTGTCGCCTCCGGGTCCTCGAAGCGGGCTGCCAGGTGGCCGTCGGCACTCGGTTCATGCGGGCGGGGATGCACTGGACCGTCGCCGGCACCGATGCGTTCATCGCTCTGCGGTGCTGTCGACTGAACGATCGGTGCGCCACCAGCGGTCGAAGCGGGGGGTCAGCCAGACCGTCCACGGCACGAGCAGCGCCCCGGCGAGGAGATCGACGACGTAGTGATGCCGCAGGTACACGGTGGCGAGGAGCAGGCCAGTCGTGACGAACACGAGCACCGGGGTGTACCAGCGGCAGAAACGCCAGGCGTAGTAGACCGTCGTCAGGCTGACCGCGGCGTGGAGGCTGGGAAACGCCGCCCTGGAGGCATGGTTGGGCATCATCTCGATGAGGCTCGCCTGGAACGACGTGATCGCGCCGCCCCGCAGGTTGACCGTGAAGAGCCCGAGCGATTCCAGGTACAGGCGCGGCGGGGCCGCGGGGAAGATCACGTACAGCAGGTAGCCCGTGTAGAAGCACAGGATGACCCCGAGCAGTGTGTGCCTCGCCTCGGCCCTCTTGCCCATCGCCCACAGCACGATGACGGCCGAGGGCGCAATCAGGAAGAACAACGAGTAGAACGCACTGAACACCTCGGTGCGGGCGGGCGTGATGAACCGCTCGGCCCACACGACGGGTTGCCCGCCGAACAGCCACGCCTCGAGGACCACGAGCTGGGCGTGGATGTCGTGCGGGTTCACGAAGCGCACGGTGTCGTGGAGGTTGGTGTAGACCGCGATGCACAACACGAACGGCAGCATGGTGCGGTAGAACTCCACCACGGCGGCCAGCCGCGGACGTCGTGCCAGGGCATCTCTGGAACGATCGATCCAGGGGATGGTCGCCGCGAGCATGACGGCCACGGCCAGGCGCACCAGGCCGCCCTCGATCCGACGGGAAGAAATGCCCGCGTCCGCCATCTGCCAGTTGGCGTACAGCGTGACCACGCTGGAGGGCACGAAACCGAGGAGGAAGAGTGCCTCTTCGGGGCGAAGCTCCCGGAACGCGCGCCACCTCATCGGCCGAAGATGAGCAGGTACTGGAAGGGGAGGGCGTCGTCGCGTTCGATCAGGCGAAGTCCCGCAGCCTCCGCATCCCGGATGACGGCGGCCGGCTCGATGCGGTCGTCGAGCGGGGGGCCCGGGCCGAGGCCATCCTTGCGGAAATCGACAATTCCGAGACGGCCGCGCGGCTTCAACGCCTTGCGGACGTTGCGAAGGAACGTCACCCGGTCCTGGACTTCGTGGTAGGCATCGACCATCAGCGCCGCGTCGAGGGTGTCCGGGGCCAGCCGCGGATCGTCGTCGAGGCCCAGCACCGTCTTGACGTTGCGGAGGCCTTCGCGCTGCACGCGCCGCTCGATCGAGTCGATCATCGCCCGCTGCACGTCCTCCGCGTAGACGAGCCCGTTCGGGCCGACCCGACGCGCCAGGCGGATGGTGAACCAGCCGCCGCCCGCGCCGAGATCCGCGACGACCGAGCCGTCCGCAATCCCGAGCGCGTCCATGATGCGACCCGGTCGCTGCCACGCCTCACGATCGGGGCCCTCGAGCAGGCCCAGGTCTTCAGGGGGAAACAGCCGGCCATGTCGATAGCGCTGGGCGGCGAGCGAGGGCAGCGCCCACACGACGAGGCTCAGCACGACGGCGACCGCGGCCGCACGGCGAACGCGCACCTGGGCCGAAAGTCGCCGGTTTGGCCGCATCTCGCTGGGATTATACTCTCCGGATGATGACGGCTTTCTTCGACAGCATGGTCGAGTTGATCACGCAGACGTCCACCAATCTGCCCCCGGACGTGCGCCTGGCGATGAAGGCCGCGATCGGCCGGGAGACGCCCGAGACCAGCGCGTCACAGGCCATGAAGATCATCGCGGTGAACATCGACGAGGCCTCGAGTGTCGAGGGGGCGATCTGCCAGGACACCGGCATGCCGACCTTCGAGATCAAGGTGCCCGTCGGCGTCAACCAGATCGAAATGAAGCAGGTCATCCGGGCGGCCGTCGCCGAGGCGACGCGCCGCGGCAAGCTCCGTCCCAACTCGGTGGACTCGCTCACGGGCAAGAACTCGGGCGATAACCTGGGCCCGGGGACGCCGATCATCCACTTCGATCAGTGGGAACACAACGACATCGAGGTGCGGCTCATCCTCAAAGGGGGCGGCTGCGAGAACACCAATGCGCAGTACGCGCTGCCGGTCGAGTTGCCTCACCTCGGGCGGGCCGATCGCTCGCTCGAAGGCGTCCGGAAGTGCATCCTGCACGCCGTCTGGCAGGCGCAGGGCAAGGGCTGCAGCCCCGGCGCGGTGGGCGTGTGCATCGGCGGTGATCGGACCGAAGGGTACCTCCACGCCAAGCAGCAACTGTTCCGCACGCTCGAGGACGTGAACCCCGTGCCGGAACTCGCGGAGCTCGAGGCGCGTGTGATGAACACGGTCAACAGCCTGGGCGTCGGGCCCATGGGGTTCGGCGGGCACACGTCACTCATCGGGTGCAAGATCGGCGCGCGCAACCGGCTGCCCGCGAGCTTCTTCGTGTCCGTCGCCTACGACTGCTGGGCCTTCCGAAGGCTGGGCGTGGTCGTCGAGGCGTCCTCCGGACGTATCGCCAGCTGGCTGTACCGCGACCCGTCCGTGCCGCCCATCCCGATGATCGAACCCGGCGTGCCAGGGTTCGTACTGACAGGCCGGGAGAAGATCCTGCGTGCGCCCATCGACGAGGCGACGATCCGCGCCCTGCAGGTCGGCGAGGTGGTCATGGTCGAGGGACGGATGTACACGGGCCGCGACGCGGTGCACGCGCACCTGATGAAGCACGAGGCGCCGGTCGATCTCCGCGGCGCGGTGCTGTATCACTGCGGTCCGGTGGTGGCGAAGGACGGAGACGGCTGGCGGGTCACGGCAGCCGGGCCGACCACCAGCATCCGCGAGGAGCCGTACCAGGCCGAAACCATTCGCCGGTTCGGCGTGCGGGCCGTGATTGGCAAGGGCGGCATGGGTGCGAAGACCCTCGAGGCCATGAAGGACCGTGGCGCCGTGTACCTGAATGCCATCGGCGGCGCGGCCCAGTTCTACGCGCGCTGCATCAAACGGGTGGAGGGGGTGTCGCTGATGGAGTTCGGCACGCCCGAAGCCATGTGGCACCTGGACGTTTCTGGGTTCCCGGCCATCGTCACGATGGATGCCCACGGCAACAGCCTGCACCGGGACGTGGAGCAGCAGACGGGACAGCACCTCGCGCGGCTGGCCTACTAGGCACCTCCCCAGCCTCGGTTGCCGACCCGGCGGGCGCCGCTTATACTTGAACAGTCGTCGTCCAGTCGACCCGTCGGGACACCCGACGGGTCCAACCGTCCAGGAGCAGCGAAGAACATGGTGTCGGTGACCCCGCTTGCCGCTGAGAAAATCAACGAGTTGCTCGCCGAAGAGCAGAAATCCGGCTCCGGTCTGCGTGTGTTCGTGCAGGGGGGCGGCTGCTCGGGCTTCCAATATGGCCTCATGATCGAAGACAACGGCGCGCAGCCGGACTCGGACCAGGTGATCGAGTCGAACGGCGTCAAGTTGTTCATCGATCCAATCAGCATTCGGTACCTCAAGGGCGCCGAGGTGGATTTCGTCGACAACATGGCGGGCGGCGGATTCACCATCCGGAATCCCAACGCCAAGACCACCTGCGGCTGCGGCCAGTCGTTCACCGCCTAGGCCGCCCGGCCCGCCCACGGGGCCTCACGTGCGCCCGCGCGACCTGATCGTGAGTGTGTTTCTCGAACAGGGTCGCCCCCTGGACGCTGCCCAGGTGTCTGTGCTCGTCCGCGAGCGCCTGGCCGGCATGAGCCCCGCCATCGGCCGAGCCACGATCTACCGCGCGCTCCGGTGGATGGTCGATGTCGGCGTTGCGAAGAAAGTCGATGGTCCAGGCGGTCGCGCCCGGTACGCCCAGGCGTACCGTCGTCCGCCGCAGGTCGCCATCGATCCAGCCACGACGGCGAATGCCGTGGCCTTCAGGGACGGGCTTCGACTGCTGCTCGCCACCTGCGGCGCAGCCCACGACTTCTTTGCTGCCGCCGCCATCGCCACGGTCGACCCACGGCTGCGGGCCACGCTCCACCGATTGGCCGATGATGCGAGGACGCGCCTTGCTGGCATCGAAGCACAGCGTCGCGCCCTGGCCCAGGCTCACCCGGACCTGGACTCCCAGCCGACGGTCCGCTTCTACCATGGCGCTCCTACCGCGCTCTATGCCGCGGGCACGCAGGAAGCCGCCGCGGCGCCGGATGCCCGGGCGCTCCTCCTGGTCGCGATTCGCTGTTCGCGTCGGTCTCATCGGTTCTTCTCGCGAGAGGCCGAGCGGGCGGAGGAGCCGGTCTCGAGGGTGGCGCTCCAGGATTTCGCCGAGTACGAGCAGGCCCACGTCGACGCCCTGCTGCACGAGTACCGCCTGCTCTCGGGGCGGCGGCCGAAGCGGCTCGAATTTGGCCACGTCCCGGCAGCCCGGGCAGCGCGCCGCGCGGGGACCCGATCCTGATCGACTTGCACCTGCACACGACCG
>CAYLZN010000022.1:0-31283 GCA_964387935.1 uncultured Vicinamibacteraceae bacterium
CACGCGCCGGTGCGAGGACCGGGCGCAGGAACCAGCCGGCGAGCCCCGCGGTCACGAGGCTCGCCGCCACCGCGGGCCACCACCACCAGCGCCGGCGGACCGGCGCGCCAACGGGCATCGCCGCGGTTCGCGCCCCGGTCGCCGGGAACACGAAGGACGGGTTGTTGAGCGCGTCGGCGAAGTGGACGGCGCGCTGAAAGCGATCAGCGGGGAGCTTCTGCAGCGCGCGCTGCACGGCGGCTTCCACGTGCGGAGGAATGGTGCGGCGCAGCAGCGACAGCGGATCGGGCTCGGCGCTCAGGAGGCGCGTCACCACGGCATGTGGCGTGAGCCCCGGGTGAGGCGGCTCACCGGACAGCATCTCGTAAGTGATGGCGCCCAGCGAGTAGATGTCGGTGCGGGCATCGATCGTCCGGTTCCCCGCGGCCTGCTCGGGGCTCATGTACTGCGGGGTTCCGAGCGACAGGCCAGTCTGCGTCACACGGGCTTCACTCGCCTGGCTCACCGCCAGCGCGATGCCGAAGTCGGCGATGACGGGCTGGCCGGCCTGGAGCAGCACGTTCTCCGGCTTGAGGTCCCGGTGGACGACGCCACGTTCGTGCGCGTAGTCGAGCGCACCGGCCATGGCCGTCGCCAGGCGAATGGCCTCGTCGATCGGCAACTGCTTCTCGCGTGCGAGGCGCCGCCTGAGCGTTTCGCCCTCGACGTACGGCATCACGTAGTAGAGGAAGCCGTCGGTCTCGCCGCTGTCGAACAGGGGCAGCAGGTTGGGATGCTGAAGGCCCGCGGTGACGCGGATCTCACTGAGGAAGCGCGTGACCCCGAGCGTCGCTCCGAGGTCGGGCTTGAGCACCTTCAGCGCGACGGGCCGGTCGTGCTTCAGGTCGCGGGCGAGGTACACGGTGGCCATGCCGCCCTGGCCCACCTCCCGCTCGATGCGGTAGCTGTCGCGGAGCGCGTGCGCGAGCCGTTCCACCGGCGAGGGCACGGGCTCACCCTCCCGTCCAGCCATCGACCGGAGGATAGCATGCCGGTGTCAGCGCATCAGGTCGAACGCGGCACGCACGCTGTCGGACCCGGGGAACACGCGCGCGGTCTGGGCCGCGGTCAGGTCGAAGGTGCCGGCGATGGCTGCCTTCAGGATGGCGCGCGTGTCGATTGTCGGCTTCAGGTCGCGGCCCTCGAACAGGGCTGCGTCGGACACGCCCGGCCAGTCGGACTGGACGGCCGCCCGTGCCAGGCGATCGCCCATGATGAACCCGGCGCCGGCCGTGCCGTGATCGGTGCCGCGCGTGCCATTGAAGCGCGCGGTCCGACCGAATTCGGTCATCACGACCACCGTGGTGCCGGGCCACGCCCGGCCCAGGCCGGTACGCAAGGCCACGAGGCCCTCGGCGAGCTGACCCAGCAGGCGGTCCAGCGCGCCCCCCGCCGTCCCCTGATTCGCGTGTGTATCCCAGCCGCTGAATTCCATGGCGGCCACGTTCGGCCCTCCATCGGCGCCCAGGATGCGCGCGGCGGCTTCCATGATGGGCACGATGCCGCCGCGTCGCGCGCCGCCCCGGGCCATCGGCTCCTCGCCGATGAGCGCGTGCGCCTGGAGGGCGGCCTCGAAGCGGCCCTGCAACTGCGAATCACGACGATACAATCCCGCCAGCCGCTCGAGAAACGCGTCGTCTGCCACTCCCAGCTGCGCCTGCGACCAGGTCTCGACTTCGAACGAGCCCTGAAGCGATCGTGGCATTCCCGCCGCGATCGCAATCCCGGAGCGCCGGCCGTTCATGGTCTGCAGGAGCCGGTTCAGCCACCCATCCGACGATCCGGCAGGCTTCTCGAGGCCGGTCTCGAGAATCGCCTGGCCGTCGAAATGGCTGCGGGTCCGGTGCGGGATCGCCATCGCGTGCACTACCGCCAGCTCGTTGCGCTGCCAGAACTCCCGAAGCGGGGCGAGCCCGGGCGCGAGGCCGAACACGTCGTTCAGGGGCGTCAACTGGGCGGCGTCGAACGCCTGCGCACCCCGCAGGCTCTGATACGACGGATCGCCGTAGGGCACGACGGCAGCCAGGCCGTCGAACCCGCCGCGCAGCAGCACGAACACGAGCCGACCCGTCGCCTTGACCTGGGCGAAGGCCACGGAGGGCAGCGCGAACGTCGCGAACCCGCCCCAGCACATCGTCGTGACGAACGTGCGTCTATTCATCCTTCATCTCCACTGGAACGCGGGTCCGGCGATCGCGAGCGCCACACGATCGGGGGTGGGGACGGACCTGTCGGCGAGCAACGCGTGAAGCGGATCGTCAGCAGGGAGGTCGATGAGCTCGACCAGCCGCCTGAGATCGACCGTTCCACCGAATCGGCGTCCGATCGTGCGGGACAGCTCGGCCCGGTTCATGAGCGAGTCGGAGTCGGCCCATTCCGGCATCGTGTCGCCAAAGCCCTTGGGGGCCTGAGGCGCCCACAGAGGGTGACGAAGCTGCCGCAGGACCGCGACGACCTGCTCGTAGGCGCCGGGTGCGCCGAGCGCGCGCAGGACGGCGACGAGCCAGTCCTGAGGGGTGCGGAACTTCCGGTGATCACCCGCCCAGGCTTCCGGCGAGTCGATGAGCGTCTGGGCCAGAGCCTTCAAATCGCCGCCCGTGGACAGGAAGGTTCGCGACAGGCGTTCGACGCACGCCGGCGGCGGCTCGTCGGCCACGAAATGCTGCGCCAGCTTCGTGGACACGAAGGTGGCGGTCGACGGATGGCGACACAGCGTGCGAATGGCTCGTTCCCCCTCCGTGACGCCACCTTCCGAGTACTTCGCACCCAGCAGGGTCTTCGTGCCCGGTTCGTGCCAGCGCTCGCGAAACGCGAAGCGGAGCGGGCCACCGTCCGGCGTGCCGACCCCTGCCGACTCGCGCGGTGACCTCCGGCGAGCAGGGCGAGCCGCCGCCTGATCGACCCGTGGCGCAAGGCCCTCGATGGTCCAGCCGGTCAGCACCTTCGCCAGCTCGCGGACGTCCTGCTGGGTGTACCCACCGTTGACGCCGAGCGTGTGGAGCTCGAGCAGCTCGCGGGCGTAGTTCTCGTTGAGTCCGCGCCCTGGTCCGGCGTTGCGCGAGGCCATGCGAGCGGCGGAAGACGAGGGGCCAATCGACTGGAAGCCGTCGAGATACGCCAGCATCGCCGGATGCCTGGCCGACGCGAGCACCATCTCCTCGAATCGTCCGAGCACGTGCGGCCGGATGACCTCGCGCTCGTAGCTGCCGGCCAGCGGGGCCACGACGATCTTCCCCGCCGTCGACACGCACAAGTGGTTCGACCAGAACGCCACCAGCCGCTCGACGAACGGGCGCGACGTCACGACGCGTTCCGTCAGCACGGCACGGCTCTCGTCGGCCGCGATCTCGACCAACCGCCGCCGCGCGTCCTGCCGCTCATTGGGGCTGGCCTGCCGCATCGCGCGCAGTCCACGGACGGCGTCGCCGATCGCCTCGGGCGACGCGTGTGCGGGCGCCGCCACGCGCGGCGGCTGGCCCTCGAGCTGGTCTCTCAGCCACGACTTCGGATCCCGGATGCCGTCACGCTCGCCAATCCGGGCGCCGAGGCCAAAACGGTTCAAGGCACGAAGGGTTCCATCCATCAGGGTCGTCTTTCGTGGTTTAGACCCGGAGCCATGTCGCAGGGTTGAACCCGGCGGCCGCCAACACGGACGATAATGCCAGGAGGTTCTGCCGCGCGTCGCGCTGGCCGCCCGCGGGCCTACCGCGGCGTGAGGGAGGTCTGGAGCCGGAACGCCTGTCGATCTCCGGATCCGGTCTGTTCAGGGACCACCTCGACCCAGTAGTGGCCGGCGACCACCTCGGTGGCGACTCGCAGGGGCGAGACGCCCCTGTTCTCCGCGCGCGGCGTGACGAAGGTGTCGTCGTCGTAGACCTGCAGGGCCAGTCGCGCGTCCGGCGGCTCCCAGGCGAGGGCAAGTTCCAACCTGCCGGGCCGGGGAACTTCGACCTCCAGGTACGTGCAGGCATAGCTCAACGCGGGGCCGTCCTCGCAGCCCGGACGCGCCAGCACGATGCCGTCCAGGCTCTCGCCGGCCACGCCGACCGCGTGCATCCAGACGTGCACGGGCTGTCGGAGCGCGCCGATGGGCCGACCCTGGAAGAACGTGCCGTATCCCGGCTTCCTCACGACGAGCGCGCAGGTCGCGGGCACGGTGACCTCGAACGACCCATCGCCACGAGTCACGGCCACCGGCTGTCCCATCGGTGATCCGTCGGCGTGACCCACACAGATCTCGGCGCCGGCGAGCGGCCGTTCACTCACGTCGGTCACGAGGCCTCGCACGGCGATCGGTGCGTCGGTGAGGGTCGAAGGCTCACCGAGCGCGATCGTCTCCGTGGCGGGAATCGGCGAGGGCGCGACGGGGTTCCCGCTGTCGCAGCCGGTCACGGCACCCATCCCGAGAACGACGGTCGCGGCTCTCGCCAGTCGTGTCGCTCGCCAGGCCATGGTGACCTCCGGATTGGTTGTTCGCGTACGAGGCTAGCGCCGACGAGCCGCGCGAATCTTCGGAAAACCTCAGGAAATGTTCAGGCCAGGGCGTAGAATGGCGCATGCTCACGCGTCCACGCCGCCTCGCGGCCGCGCTCATGGTCTCTGCCGCGCTCGTGGTCACTGCCGCGTCCGTCACGGCGCAGCCCACGGCCTCCCCGTTCACCGCCGAAGACATGCTCAAGGTCACGACGTTCACGCTGCTCGACCAGGCCGACGATGGGTCGAGGGTGGCGGTGAGCGCGCGGACGGCCTGGGACAACCCGGAAACCGATCACCGACGCTCCGGCGATCCCACGTACCTCCCGCCCTCACGCGTGACGCTCCTCGTCATCGACACGCGCAACGGCACGACGCAGAGGCCCTTTGCAGGCCTGGCGAGCGTGCGGCGCGCGGCGTGGTCGCACGACGGTGTGCGGCTGGCCATCCTCACGGCGGAGGAGTCGGGGGGTGTGCCGGCGGCGCGCCTCTTCGTCTGGGACACCGTGCGCGCCACGCTGACCGAGATCCCCCGTCGGCCAGGGCAGCCGATCGCGGTCAACACCGGGCTCGAGTGGTCACCGGACGGCACGACGCTCGTCGTGACGCTGCGCGATGCGGGCCAGGATCGCGACGCGCAGGCGAGATTCAAGGCCCTCACCGAGGGCCCGATCATCGAGCACACCTCCTCCGAACCGTTCCTGGAATGGGATGCCCTGAACCGGACGACACGCGAGCGGGAGCTCGTCGAGCTCGACGTGCGATCGGGACGCGTGTCCCCTCTGCTCCCGCGTACCCGTATCACGAGCTACGACCTCGCGCACGACGGCACGTTCCTGACCTTTCAGCAGGATGTGACGGCGAAGACGAACTACGACGTCATCGGCGGCACCGAAAACGACGTCATGCTGCTCGGGCGCGGAGCCACGCCGCGACGCCTCGCCCGGGGCGACGACCTCGTGGACGTGCGCCTGCAATGGTCGGACGACGGCCGATGGTTCGCCTACGCCAAGAAGGGCGAGGTGTTCGTGCAGCGCGTGAACGACGAGAAGCCGCGCAGCCTGACGCCGCGGCCGCCCGCGAACGAGGAGGGTCGCGAGACGCCCGCCGCTCCGGCGTCTGGAGCCGGAGCGAAGAAGGAGGAGCCGGAGTCGTTCACGGTCGGGCCGTTCAGCCCGGACGCCTCCACCCTTCTCGTGACGAGCAAGAAGGGCTGGTACGCCATCTCGGTTGCCGACGCCACTCGAACACTGTTCCTCACGCTCGACGAAGACGAGGAGAAGAACCCGCGGCTGAGCGCGCTGCAGTGGAGCCCCGACGGGAAGGGCGTCTACGCCACGTTCGGCGAACGGTCGCGCTGGGAGCGTGGCCTCGTGCGCATCGACGTGGCCACGAAGCAGGTCGGGACGGTCGTCAAGGACACCGGCCTGTACTCGAACGTGCAGATCTCGCGCGATGGCTCGACCGCGGTGTTCACGCGATCGGACGGAAACGCGCCGGCGGAGGTGTTCGCGCTCCGCCTCGCCGACGCGGGGCGCACGGTGCCGCGCCAGCTCACGTCGCTCAACGACTGGGTGTCGGCCAGGGCGCTCCCGACATCCGAGCTGGTCGCGTACCGGGACGCCGACGGCAAGCCGCTCTACGGCGTGCTCCGCTATCCCGTCAACTACGTCAAGGGCCAGCGGTACCCGACGGTCTTCGAGATCTACGAGACCTTTTTCGACAATGGCTTCAACGGGCGGGCGGCGTTCCTCGCGAGCCACGGATACGCCGTGTTCCATCCGTCGGTGAACCTGGTCGTGGGACGCCCCGGCGAGTCGTGGCTCAAAGGTGTCACGGCGGCGGCCAACGAGCTCATCGCGCGCGGCGTCGCCGATCCGGCGCGTCTCGGCGTGCACGGCACGAGCTACGGTGGCTACGCCACGGTGCTGCTCATCACGCAGACCGACCGCTTCAAGGCGGCCATCAACATCTCGGGCAAGGTCAACATGGTGAGCTTCTACACCGACAGCCCGCGGTTCGGCGTGCGCAACACGCACGCGCCCGAGAAGAGCCAGGACCGCATCGGCGGGACGCTGTGGGAGTACCCGGAGCGCTACCTGGAGCACTCGGCGATCCTGCAGGCCGACCGGATCAAGACGCCGCTGCTCTGCATCACCGGCGACCAGGATCCGAACGTCCCTGCGAGCCAGTCGCGGGAGATCTACTATGCCCTCCGGCGCCTCGGCAAGGAGGTGGCCTGGGTCCGCTACGTCAACGGCGGCCATCGTCCGCCGAACAGCAACGCCGAGTCGATCGACTTCGAGCAGCGGGTCCTGGCCTGGTACGACAAGTACCTGAAGAAGAACGGGGAGCAGAAGACCAATCCGTAGGGAGGATCTCAGGCCGTGTCCCCGTTCCATCAGGTGTACGACCCCGTCGCCGGCAGCGTGGCACTATCCGCCGCGGTGGCCGCCCTGCCCCTCTTTGTCCTGGCGATCCTGCTCGCCGTGCTGCGGGTGGCGCCGTGGCGGTCCGCGATCATCGGGGCGGTCACGGCCTTCGTGCTCGCCGTCCTCGCCTGGGGCATGCCGCTCGGCCTTGCCGTCTCCGCCGCGACGCACGGGATGGCGTTCGGCCTCTGGCCCATCAGCTGGGTCGTGCTGTGCGCGGTCTTCTTCTACAACCTGTCGGTCGAGAGCGGCGACTTCGACGTCATCCGGAGAACCCTGGCGCGCCTCACCGCCGACACGCGCATCCAGGTCCTGCTCGTGGCGTTCTGCTTCGGGGCCCTCATCGAGGGCATCGCGGGTTTCGGGGCGCCCGTGGCCATCACCGCGGCCATGCTCACCGGCCTCGGCTTCGAGCCGATCTCGGCCGCCGTGCTGTCGCTCGTGGCCAACACCGCCCCCGTGGCGTTCGGTTCGATCGGCATTCCCGTGACGACGCTCGGGGGCCTGGTGGCGCCGATCCTCGACCGCGACGCGCAGTCGACCACGCAGGCACTCTCCGCGATGGTCGGACGCCAGCTGCCGTTCTTCTCGCTGCTCATCCCGGCGTACCTCGTGGTACTGCTGGCCGGGTGGAGGCGGATGGTGGAGGTGCTGCCGGCGGTGGTCGTGGCCGGGGGCAGCTTCGCCCTCGTGCAGTTCCTGGTCTCGAACTACGTCGGTCCGGAACTCACGGACACCCTCGCGTCCCTCGCCTCGCTTGCAGCCCTCACGCTGTTGCTGCGTGCCTGGCGACCGCGCGAGACGTATGTGGGGGTGACCAGAGCGCCGCGCTCAACTTTGGCCGAGCCCGCCACGCACGACTCGCCCGCGCGCATCACGAGAGCCTTCGCGACCTACGGGATCCTCGTGGTGGTGGTGCTCGCCGGGCAGGTGGGCAACTTCGCCGGGCTGCGCACCATGAAGCCTCCCCTCAACATCACGGCGCTCCTGCGGTGCGGCCAGACGGGCAACGCGCTCTGTCCCGATCCGTGGTTCAGTCTCGGCGGCGCCGACGGCCGCCAGGCGTTTCGCTTCCCGGTCTGGGATCTGCAGTGGCCCGGTTCCTTCACGTTGGAAGGTGGCCGGCGCGTACCGCGCGTTCGTCGCGAGGTCCCGGTCGTCAAGCAGTCGACCCCTTACCCGCTCACGTACCGCTTCGACGCGCTGGCGACGGCCGGCACCCTGGTGCTGCTGGCGGCGGTGGTCGCCTTCGTGCCGATGCTCGCCTGCGGCGTACCGTTCGCCGCCTTCGCGCGCGCCTTCCGGTCCACGCTGAAGCAGTTGCGCCTGCCGATCGTGACCATCGCGTTCATCCTGTCGATCGCCACCGTCATGAACTACTCGGGCATGACGTCCTCGATGGCGCTGGCGCTGGCGGCCACGGGCTGGCTGTTCCCGTTCTTCTCCGCCGTGCTCGGGATGCTGGGCGTCTTCCTGACCGGCAGCGATACGTCGTCCAACACGCTGTTCGGGCCGCTGCAGGCGACGACGGCCCAGGTGTCTGGGCTGAGCCCCGTGCTGACGGCGGCCACCAACAGCTCGGGCGGGGTGATGGGCAAGATGATCAGCCCGCAGAACCTGTCGGTGGGCGCGGCGGGCGTGGGCGCCGTGGGCAGCGAGGGCGTGATCTTCCGGCGCGTCCTGGGCCACAGCCTGGTGCTCACCGCCCTGATGGGGCTCCTCGCCATGCTCCAGGCCTACGTGTTCCCGTGGATGGTGCCGGCGCTGTAGCACTCACCGGGCACTCAGGCCGATCCCACCATTCGTGCGAACGCGGCGTCGTCGATGTCCAGGCCGAGTCCTGGTCCCTCCGGCACGAGCAGGTGCCCGTCCTTGAACTCGAGCCGGTTCGCGAACACGCGATTCAGGGCTTCCCTGGGCCCCACGTACTCCTGCGGGTACGCGCCGTTCGGGATGGACGCGATGAAGTGGAGCGTGGCCGCGGTGCCAATCGTCGGCTGCGTGTTGTGGACGACGATCGGCAGGTCGTAGGCCTGGGCCATGGCGGCCACGCGCCTGGCCTCGGTCAACCCGCAGCACTTGGTGACGTCCGGATCGAGAATGTCCACGCGCCCCTGGGTGATGAGATCACGAAACTGCCAGCGCGTGTACTCGTGCTCCCCTGCCGCCACCGGCACGTCCACGGCGTCGACCACAGCCGCGAGTGCCGCGTAGTTCTGCTGCGACACGGGCTCCTCGTAGTGGACGATGCCGAACTGCTCGTGGAGGCGACGCCCCATCTCGATGGCGCGCTGGGTCGTGTAGCCGTTGTTGACGTCCCAGAGCAGCTCGGTGCGGTCGCCGATGGCCGCGCGCACTTCCCTG
The DNA here is from genome assembly GCA_964387935.1 of uncultured Vicinamibacteraceae bacterium. Taxonomy (GTDB): domain Bacteria; phylum Acidobacteriota; class Vicinamibacteria; order Vicinamibacterales; family JAFNAJ01; genus CAYLZN01. The sequence continues at coordinate 9,309 of CAYLZN010000022.1, forward strand.
GCGTAGTCGAGCGTCGGGTCCGGCGACGGATCGACGTTGAGCTGTCGGAATTGCATCCGGATCTTGACCGCAGTGTAGCCCGCCTGAACCGCGGCCGCCGCGCGCCGCGCCATCTCCACGGCCGGCCTCGGGTTGTCCTCGCCCCTGGGGATGCTCGCGTAGGCCCGCACGCGATCACGGAAGCGGCCGCCAAGCAGCGCGTAGACCGGCATGCGGAGCAGGCGGCCCTTGAGATCCCAGAGCGCGAGGTCAATCCCCGCCATGGCTGCCGCCAGGATGCCGCCGGGGCCCATCTTGTAGGCCTTGAAGAACATCCTGTCCCAGAGGGGGTCGGTCTCGAAGACCGGCACTCCCAGCACGTAGGGCCGCAGCTCCTCGAGCACCATCGCCCGCACGACCGCTTCGTTGTAGGGACTGCACTCGCCCCACCCGGAGAGACCCTCGCTGCACGTGACCTTGACGAACACCGAGGTCCGATTGACGACGAAGGCCTCGACGGCGGTCACCGTCACACGGCGGTGCAGGTCGTTCGGTGCCGGGCCTGGCTGCGTGGGGGTGGCGTGAGTGGCCTGACCCGCGGCCAGCAGGACACCGGCGCCACCGGCCCGGCTGAGGAAACGTCGTCGGTCGATCCCGTTCGACATGGGGCGTGTTCTCCGGACGCGGCACGGCCGCGAGTGAGGAGTCGTCAGGGGTCGGGCAGGCGGTCCAGGTGGACGATGCCGCGCTCGATCGCCGCAACGGCCGCCTGGGTCCGGTCCGAGACCCCCAGCTTGCCCAGGATGTGGCTCACGTGGATCCGGATCGTGCCCTCCGAGACGCCGAGATCGATCCCGATCTCCCTGTTCGAGCGTCCGCGCACGATGCAGCCCAGGATCTCGCGCTCCCGCGCTGTCAGGTCGGTGTGGACGATGGCCTGGGCCAGGCGTTGCGCCACCGACGGGGACAGCCACGTGCCGCCGTCGTGCACGATCCGGATCGCGTCGATCAGCTCCTTGCGCAGGGCTTCCTTCAGCAGGTAGCCGCGCGCTCCGGCCTGGAGGGCACGGTGGACGTCTTCGGACCCGTCGTACGTCGTCAGCACGATCACACGCGCCTTCGGGAACTCGCCCCGGATCGCGAGGATCGCATCCGACCCGCTCATGCCTGGCAGGCGAAGATCCATCAGGGTGATGTCGGGCCTGTGCTGCCGGAACAGGTCGATCGCGGATCGACCATCGGCGGCCACGGCCACGACCCGCATGTCGGGCTGGGTGGCGATGACCGCCGTGAGACCCTCGCGGAGGATCTCGTGGTCGTCCACGCACAGGATACGAATCGCGGCCGCTCCCACTGACCCGCGCCTCCTGCCTCAGGTGCGCAGCGGGACGCGCACGTCCACCGTGGTGCCCTGCCCGGGCTGGCTGTCGAGCGCAAAGGTGCCGCCGAGTCGCTCGACGCGTTCGCGCATGCCCCGAAGGCCGTAGTGGGGCGCCACGAGCGGATCCACTGCGGCAGCGTCGAACCCGCGTCCGTTGTCGTGAACCGACAGCGAGACGAGGCGCCGGTCGAAGCGGACCGTGATCCGCACGAGATCGGCACTCGCGTGCCGGATGGCATTGGCCATGGCTTCCTGGCCGACGCGGAGCAGATCGGTCTCGACGGCGGCCGGCAACCGTCGCGCGTCACCATCCACGTCCACGTGCACCCGCACCGGCGACTGTTCGGACGTGCGTGCGGCGAGTGTGCGGAGCGCCCCCACGAGGTCGCCCTCCTCGAGCGCGATCGCCCGCATGTTCCAGATGGAACGGCGAGCCTCGGTGAGGCACGAATCCACCTGGCCGAGCACGCGATCGAGTTGTGTGGCGGCCTTGTCCGGCGCGGCGAGCATCCCGTGGCGGACGGCGTCGAGCTGCAGCGAGACGCCTGCGAATCCCTGGAGCAGCGTGTCGTGCAGTTCGCGGGCCACGCGGCCGCGTTCCGCAAGGACGGCGGCGAAGCGCTGACGCATGGCACGCATGCGGGACCGGTGGCCCCCCCACCCCGCCAGGACCAGGCCCAGCACGCAGAGCCCGAGGAACCAGGCCGAGCGGTAGTAGGGCGGCAGGACCGTGAAGGACACCGCCGCACCCGTCTCGTTCCACGCGCCCTCGCCATTGGCCGCGATGACGCGGAAGGTGTAGCGCCCGTCCGGCAGGTCGGTGTAGGTCACCTCCCGCCTGGCGCCGGCCTGCACCCACTCCCGCTCGAGGCCCTCGAGGCGGTAGCGGAACCTGGTCTTGGCCGGCGCAAGGAAACTGAGCGCGGTGTAGCCGAACGTCATGGTGCGCGTCGATGCCGGCACGTCGAACGGCGTGTCGAACGGGACCGCCTGGCCGTCACGCTGGACCTGCTCGACGAACACCGGCGGGGGCAGGGCACTGGCCATCGCCGGTGCGTCGGTGTCGATGACGACGACGCCCCGGGGCGTGGGAAACCAGAGCGTGCCGTCGCGGCGACGCCAGGTGGATGGGTGGCCGCCCCCGGTGGCCTCGCTGACCTTCATGCCGTCCGAGGTGTTGAAGACGACAGGAGTCACCGGGGCGCCCCCGTGCCTCATGCGGCGGTCGAGATCGTCCTTGCCGACCCGGAACAGGCCGGTCGTGGAACTCATCCAGAGCTGGCCGGCACTGCCCTCGACCACGCCGTAGATGTTGTCGGTGAGCAGTCCGTCAGCCGTCGTGAATCGATGGATGCGGCCGTCGGCGATTCTCAGGAGTCCGCCGCGCGTCGCAATCCAGAGCGTGCCCTCGGCGTCCTCGTGAAAGGCCGACACGCTCAGCTCTCCGAAGCCCTGCTCGGCCCCGTGCCGAACGAGCCTCGTCCCGTCGAAACTCCACACGCCGTAGTTGCGGGCGCCGATCCACAGCGTGCCGCCGGCGGCCACGTGAAGGGCGGCCACGTGATGCCCTCGGAGCGGTGCGAGCGCGGGCACTGGCTCGACCTGATCGTGCCGTACGCTGACCAGCCCCATGCCGGTGCCCACCCAGAGGCGTTCATCCCGGGTCTGGGCGAGGGAGAAGATGGCGTCGCTCGGCAACGCGTCGGAGGCCGGCGAACGCCTGGCGCGGCTGCCCTCGAGGACGGCGAGCCCGCCTCCGTCGGTCCCGAGCCAGAGCCGCCCTCGGCCATCGTCCAGCATGGCGTAGACGAAGTTCTCCGGGAGGCCGTTCGCCCGCGAGATGTGTGACGCCGAGTGCCCATCGAAGCGCGTCAGGCCGGCCCCGTCGGTCGCCAGCCACATGCGACCCTGGCGATCCTCGATCACGGCGCGCACGAAGTCACCTCCGAGGCCATCGTCGTGGTCGAGCACCGTGAGCCGGCTCTCGCGGAGGCGGTTCAGGCCGCCGCCCTCGGTGCCGAACCAGAGGCTGCCATCGCGGTCTTCGAAGATGGCCCGGACGAAATCGGAGGAGAACCCCTCGCGCGTGGTCAGTCCCGTGACCGACCCGTCGACCAGCCGGAGGATGCCGCTCCCGTTGGTCCCGATCCACACGCCGCCGTGCCGGTCCACGTGAATGGCGCGCACGTCGTTGGTGGGCAGCCCGCGGCGGATGTCGAAGGTGGTGGCGTGGTCGAGCTGCCAGCGGACGACCCCGTGGTCGGCCGTGCCGAACCACATGGCGCCATCGGTCCCCTCGGCGATCGAGCGCACGCGCTGGCCGACCGGCACCGTCTCGAAGCGGCCGCCACGAAGGCGGTAGGCCCCGCGACCCGTGCCGACCCAGACCACGCCCTGTCGATCCACGCGGATGCTGCGGATCGGGCGAGGGGCGATGCCCTGCCCGTCGCCGTACGGCACGATCCGCTCCCCGTCGTAGCGGAGCAGGCCGTCGTTGGTGCCGATCCACAGGTGTCCCGAGTGATCCTCGGCGAGCGCGCTCACGGTGTGCGCCGTGATGCCCTGTGCCTGCCCGAAGTCGGTGAATCGCCCGTGCCGATAGTGTGTGAGGCCCCCGCCGTTGGTCCCGATCCAGAGGCTGCCGTCCTGGGTCCCGAGGAGCGCCTTGATGGAGTTGTGCCGCAGCGCGGGCGTGGTGGCCTGGGTGAAGGTGACGAAGCGGGTGCCGTCGAAACGCGCCAGCCCCTCTTCGGTCCCGAACCAGAGATAGCCGTCGGCGGTCTGGGCGATCGCCTCCACGCTGTTCTGCGGCAGACCCTCCCCCGATTGCCAGTGGTCGTGGCCGAAGCGGCTGAGGGGCGTTTCGGGTCCCAGCGCGGTCAGCGGCGGCGCGGCAAGCGCCAGCGTCACGGCCAACGACGCCAGGATCCGCCGGTGCGGTGCCGTCATGAGGCGATCATACCGCCCAGTCACGGCCGGGCCGAATCAGGCCACCGCGGCGGCGGCGCGCTTCACCGCCGCCGGATCGACCTCGATGCCGAGTCCCGGCCCTTCCGGTACGTGCAGGTATCCGTCCTTGAACTGCACGGCCGACCTCATGACCGCGAACACGTCCTTGTAGCGATCCACGTCCACGTGCTCGACGTAGTGCGTGGCGTTGCTGATGGACGCCATGACGTGCATCGTGGCGGCCGCGCCGATGGTCGGGTACGTGCAGTGCGGCATGATCGGCTTGCTGAACGCCTGGGCGATGGCGGCGATCTTCTTCATTTCGGTGATGCCGCCCACCTTCGTCACGTCGGGGTTGAGCACGTCCGGGTTGCCCTCGGTGATCAGGTGCCGGAACTGCCAGCGCGTGTACTCCTTCTCGCCCGCGATGATGGGCACGTCGAGGCCGGCGACCACCTGCGCCATCTCGAGGTGATTCTGGTCGCTGATCGGGTCCTCGAAGTACCGGATGTCGTACTCGCCCTTCAGTCGCTTGCCGACCTCGATGGCCCTCGCGGCGGTGTACCCGTTGTTGGCATCGATCCAGAACGGCGTCGCGTCGCCGATGGCCTGGCGCACGGCGCGCGCGTAGTCAAAGGTCGGATCGGGCTCGATGTTCTGGTAGTGCTCGCGGATCTGCATCCGCAGCTTGATCGCGGTGCAGCCACGTTCCATCAGCGTCGTCGCGGTCTTCACGGCCTCGTCGAGGCTCACGCGTGCCCGTCGCACGCCGAAGCTGCCGTACGCCAGGACCTTGTCGCGGTACTTGCCCCCGATCAGCTTGTAGATCGGCAGGTTCAGCAGCCGACCCTTCAGGTCCCAGAGGGCGATGTCGATGCCGGCGATCGCGTTGGGCAGCGCCCCGCCCGGCCCCAGGTCGTGGTTCTCGAAGAACATCCAGTCCCAGAGGCGCTCCGCGTCGAAGACGTCCTGCCCGATGACGTGTTCCTTGAGCCCGTCGTTGATGAACGTCTCCATGAGCGCATTGTTGTCGCCGGCGCACTCGCCCCAGCCCGAGATCCCGGCGTCGCTGACCACCTCCACGAAGGTCGCCCGCGCCATCCGCCAGGGCCGTACATCCACGACCTTCACGACGCCGGGCCTGGCGTCGGCGGCCGGGGGCGCCGCCCCGGCACCACGGCCCAGCAGCGTGCAGGCACCGACCGTGCCCGGCACCGCACGGAGGAAGGCGCGTCTGTCACCTCGTTGCGTGCGCATGTCGGCCACCCTCAGAACTCGACGCGGATGCCCATCGCGCCCCACCAGGAGTACTTCTCGTTCCTGGACGGCTGGCTGTCGAGACCCCAGAACTCGCGATCGCGCGCGTCGTTGAGGTTCAGCACGTTGCCGAAGAGGGTGAAGTGCGGCGTCAGGCGCTGCGAGAGCGTCATGTCCCATTGCGCGTGGCCCATCTTCACGATGTCCATCACCGCGACCTCGCCCAGCTCGAACAGGTACTCGCCCGAGTAGTTGTAGGCGATGCGGCCCGTGAAGCCCCAGTTCTCGTACGACAGGGCGAAGTTGCCGGAGTGGTCGCTCTGGCCCGGGAAGGTCGATTGCTCCGGGCGCCCTGGCAGCTGCGCCTCGCTCGTCACGTAGACGTAATTGGCCAGCACGCCGAAGCCATCGAGCAGTCCGGGCAGGAACCCGAGCCGCTGCTGATAGTACACCTCGAGGCCTGTGATGTCCCCGCTCTCTCCGTTGATCGGCTGCGTCACGCGATACGGCTCGCCCTGGAAGGTCTCCGTGAAGCGCGTGACGAAGATCGGGTTCGTCAGGTGCTTGTAGAAGAACCCTCCGCCGACCACGCCCACCCCCGGGAGGAAGCGTTCGATGAAGGCGTCGATGTTGGTGGCGTCGGTCACCTTCAGATCCGGATTTCCGCGGGAGATGGCGTCGCCCTCGGTGTCGATGTACTCGTAGGGCACGAGGTCGTAATAGCTCGGCCGCGCGATCGAACGTGTGATCGCGAACCGCAGGTTCGTCCTGTCGTCGAAGGCGAACTTCAGGTGCGCCATCGGCAGCGCGTCCCCGTAGTTGGCGTCACCGGTGACGGGCTCGACCGTGTTGCCCAGGATCTGCTTGCCGGTGTAGTCGCTGCTGGTGTACTCGTAGCGGAGCCCGCCCATGACCAGGAAGCGCGGCGTGAGATTGAGCTCCACCATGCCGTAGCCCGCCGTCACCGTCTCGTTGGCGTCGTAGTCGAAGCTGTCGGTGCTCGGCACCGTGGTGCGCGTCAGCGGGTACGCGTCGAAGAACCCGCGCATGGTGTCGGGCGACAGGAACGGACCGGCCCGGTAGAACCCGTCCAGGAAGTCCGGGTTGGAGAACTCCGTGCCCACCTGGGCCAGCGTGGGCAGGCCGGATCCCGAGTAGTTGAACAGGTTCTGGTCGTTCTCCTTGTGCTTGTCCCGCACCTTGAGCCCGTACTTCATGTAGCCCGGGGCCCCGCCGCCCAGCGGAATCTTCAGGTTCAGGTTGCCGATGACGTCGCGGTCGGTCGTGAACAGCTGCTCGATCTGGTTGAACCGCCACGTCGAGCGGTTCGTGTCGCGGTTGAGCGGGTTCGGGTTGATGTAGAACTCGTTGTCGGGATCGACGAACGGCGCGTAGCGGATGCTGCCCTGCTCATAGCGGTTGAGCGCCGTGTCCGGCTCCTCGCGATCCGAGATGTTGTAGGCGACGCCGTACTCGAGGCTCCACTCGTTCTGCAGGATCCATGTCCCGTTGACGCCGTTGGTGAACACGTCGCGGGTGCGATCGCGGTCGCGCAGCTCGGTCCTGATGCGTCCGCCGCTGCCCACGGTGCCGGCCGGGATCCGCTCGTGCCGCTCGCGGCGCCGCACCTTGGCCTGGTCCTGTCGGGTCCACGTCGAGCGGAACGTCAGCGTCGAATTCGAAGACAGCCAGTCCACCGCGAGATTGCCGCTGTACCGCTGGTAGTTGGAGTACTCGTCACGGAACGTCACCCGGTCGAGCTGCTGCGTCACCGTGTACTCGTTCTCGATCGTCTCGTTGGCCCGGTTCTCGTCCTGCGCACTGCCCGAGGCGATGATCCCGAGCCGGTTGTCGGCGAACCGGCGGCCCCACGTGCCGCTCCCCTTCGGGTGGGACGCCCCGCGCAGGTCGTTGTACCCGATCTCGAACGTTCCGTAGACCTTCGCCACCTCGGGCGCCTGCTTGGTGACGAAGTTGACCACGCCGCCAATCGCATCACCGTCCAGATCCGGACGCAGGCTCTTGCTGACCTCGATGGTCTGCAGGATGTCGCTCGCAATCGAAATGGAGTTCACCGTGCGTGTCGCGGACTCGGTTGACGGAATCCGCTCCCCGTTCATGGTCACCGAGTTCAGTTTGGGATCCACGCCCCGGATCAGCATCACCTCACCCTCGCCATCGTCGCGCTGCAGGCCGATGCCCGGGACACGCTGCGCGGCCTCGGCGATGGTCGAATCCGGGAACCCGGCGATCTGGTCGGCCGACACGACGTTCAGGATGTTCGGCGCGACGCGCTGCTGGTTGAGGGCCTTCGCCTGGCCCTCGAGGAGCGGCGCCGAGACCTCCACCTGCTCGCCGAAGGTGAGGGCGAGCTTCACGTCGTTCTGGACGACGTCCCCGGCACTGATCGTGATGGTCTTCCGGTTCGATCCGAAGCCGAGGAAGTCCACGATGATGGTGTACTCCCCGGGTGGGATCTCGGCGATGCGGTAGCGCCCGTTCTGGTCGGTCGCGCTGATGAACGAGGTGCCGTCCAGCTTCACCTCGGCGCCGACGAGCGGCTGGCCCGTCGTGTCGAGCACCTGGCCGGCGACGGCTCCCGTCGTGGCCTGGGCGGACACCGGCACCGGCAACGCAAGCAGCAGGAGCGCGAGCCCCCAGAACGCGCCGAGAACACGTGATGTTGCGCGCATGAGATCCTCGTCAACGAGCGAACACATCCTCCCGCCACTCGGACCGCTCGTAATCCGGGCGGCGGGCACACCAGGAACGCCGGAATGAGTCTGCCCGGTCCCGCGGCCTGGGCCATCTGCCCGGCGTCAGGGTGGGGGGTATGACATACGGCGTACGGTCAAGGCTCGAGGCCGGCTCGAGGCGCACGGCTCAGGGCGCAGGGCTCAGCCCGCCCGGAGCATCGCGTCCACTTCAGAACACCCGGATCGGGATGTCCGCGGGCGCCATCACCAGCCGTTCGATCTCGGCATCGAACCGGATCAGGGTGAGCGAGAATCCGGCCATCTCGAGCGACGTGCAGTAGTTCCCGACGTAGCTGCGGGCGATGTCGAGGCCCCGCTGCCCGCAGTTCAGCGCCGCCCTTCGATAGAGCAGGTACAGCTCGCTGACGGGCGTGCCCCCGAGGCCGTTGATCATGAGGCCGACGCGGTCGCCCCTGCGGAGCGGGAAGTCGGACGCGACCGCCTCGAAGACTTCGTCGACGATCGGGTCGGCCGCCTGCAACCTGGCCCGGCGACGCCCGGGCTCGCCGTGGATGCCCACGCCCACTTCCATCTCGTCGTCGCCGATCTCGAAGATGGCCTTGCCCTTGGCGGGAGGCGTGCACGACGTGAGCGCCACGCCCATCGTCCTGACGGCCGCGTTGACCTTCTGCCCGACCTCGACCACCTCCTCGAGCGCGGCCCCCTGCTCGGCCGCCGCCCCGCACGCTTTGATCACGAAGAAGTTGCCCGCCACCCCGCGACGACCGACCGTGTAGAGGCTGTCTTGCACCGCGACGTCGTCGGCGTCGAGCATGCCGCGGCCCACCAGCATGATGTGCGCGGGCTCGTGCCCGCTGCCGGAGCCCTGGATGATCGACACCTTGTCGTCGCTGGGCAGCCCGGCACGGTAGATGATGTTGTGCTCGGGCAGCCATCTGAGCGTGTCCGGGTTCGCGAGCACCAGCCCTTCCATCATCTCGCGCACGAAGTGGTTCGGGTCGTTGACGAATTTCTTCATCGGCGTGCTCCTCAGGGACGACCGGCCAGCGTGGTGGCGACGGCCTGCATCATGGTGGAGACCGCGACGATGCCCGGGTCCAGGGTGCCCCGGCTGCGGTCTCCCGTGAACGACTGGCGGCCGCGCTTCGCCACCCAGTCGCGGGTGCCTTCCACGGCGCCGGTCGCAGCGTTGGCGGCCGCCTGCAGGGCGAGGGGCAGGTCGGTCGCTCCCGAGTCGTGTGCCTGACGCAGCGCGGCGATGGCGGGCCCGAGCGCGTCGATCAGGGTCTTGTCCCCAGGCGCGGCGCCCCCACGCGCCATGATCCCGGCGAGCGCCACCTCGCCCATCTGAATGAGATCCGCGAGTCCGATCGCCTCGCGTCCCTTCGAGGCCAGGCCGCTCTTGAGGAACGCGGTCCCCCAGATCGGCCCGGAGCAGCCTCCCACCTTGCTGGTGATGATCACGCCGACGGCCATGAGAAAGGCGCCGATGGAGGACCGATCCAGCGCGTCCCATTTCTCGAGGACGGCGCGGAACCCGGTGGCGAGTGAGGTGCCGAAATCGGCGTCGCCTGCGGCGCTGTCGAGATCCGAGAAGTAGGCCTCGTTCGCGATCGCGACGTCAGCCATGGTCCGCACGGCCGCTTCGACCGCCGGGAGCATCAACTGGGAGGGGGCCGACGGTGTGGGCATGGTTCTTCCCTGGGGGAGCCTCGCGCGAGTCTGGCAGCCTGAAGGGACCGCGGCATCTGCCGGTCGTCAGGGGCGGACGTATGCCCTTCGTCAGAATCCGGACCGCGGGCGCCGTGGCATCATCCGCGATCGTGACGCGCGTTCCCGCCACCCGGATGGACACGGTCCGCCTGGCCGTGGGCTTCCTCGCACTCGCCTTGCCCGGTGTGGTCCTGCCAACCCACGCGGCCGCGCAGCCGCCGCAGGCCATCGTGCGGACGATGCTGCTGAGCGCCACGCCGTTCGCGGCCCCCGGGTGGGAGTTGTCGCTGAGGCGCGTCACGTATCAACCCGGCGCAGGGAACTCCGGTGAGGTGCACGTCGGCCAGCAGATCGTGCTCCTGGTCGAAGGCCAGTTGAGCGTCCGCGCGATGACGGGCCAGTTGACCGTGCGGCGCGCTCAGCCGGACGGGACGCCGGGGCCGCCAGAGGCCGTGACGCCCGACGCCGGCGAGGTCGTGGTCCGCGCGGGCGACGTCGTCCTCGAGCCCGAAGCGTGCGTGCACGCCGTCCGCAACTCGCATGCGGGCACGACCACGATTCTCGTGGCGGCCTTCCTGCCGGCCGGGCAGCCCACGACCTTGATGTTGCAGTCGGATCGCCCCGCGGCGCAGCCGCGCTGAGGGCGTTCCGTCGTCGCGAGGTGCGCCATGCCGATCGTCTCGACCAAGGACATCCTCGACCGTGCGTTCCGTGAGCGGTACGGAGTGGCCGCCTTCAACATCGTGAACGACCTGACGCTGGAGTCGGTGCTGGCGGCGGCGACGTCGCTGCGCGCGCCCGTGCTGATTCAGACGTCCGTCAAGACCGTGAAGGCCTACGGCCCTGCGGTGCTGCACGCGATGTTCCGGGAGATGGCGTCGCGGGTGCCTGTCCCCGTCTCACTCCACCTGGACCACTGCCCCGACCGCGCGATGATCACCACCTGCCTGGAGCACGGGTGGAGCTCGGTGCTGTTCGACGCCTCGGCACTGTCGATCGAGGAGAACACCCGGCAGACGAAAGAGGTCGTGGCCGAGGCCCGCCGGCACGGGGCCCACGTCGAGGGCGAGATCGAGGGCATCAAGGGGGTCGAGGACGGCGTCGGTACCGACGAGGAGAGTGCGCGGTACGCCATCGACGAGGCCGTGCGCTTCGTGGAGACCACGGGCATCGACTTCTTCGCGCCGGCGATCGGCACGGCGCACGGCGTGTACAAGACCGCCCCCAGGCTCGATTTCGGGCGTGTGAGCGACATCGTCGCCCGCGTGCCCGTGCCAATCGTGCTGCACGGCGGCACCGGGCTCACGCCGGCGCAGTTCTCCGATCTGATCGGGCGCGGCTGCGCCAAGGTGAACATCTCCACCGCGCTGAAGATCCGCTACATGGACGCGAACCGGGAGTACCTCGAGCAGCACCCGGGCAAGTACGACCCCCCGACCCTGTTCAAGTACGTCCGGGAGGAGGTCGTGACCATGGCGGCCGATCACATCCGCCTGTTCGGCAGCGAGGGACGGGCATGACGCGCGCGCTCCTGTTCGACTGTGACGGCGTGCTGGCCGATACGGAACGGTACGGCCATCTCCCGGCCTTCAATCAGACGTTCCGCGAGTTCGGGCTCGACGTGGCATGGTCGGAGGAGGAGTACGGGCGCCGGCTCGCCATCGGCGGCGGCAAGGAGCGGATGGCCAGCCTGCTCACGCCGGAGTTCGTCAGAGGGACGGGCCTGTCCGAGGATCCCGAGGCCCTGAAGGCGCACGTCGCCGCGTGGCACAGGCGGAAGACCGAGATCTACACGCGCATGGTCGAGGCCGGGGCCCTCCCGGCGAGGCCGGGCATCGCACGCGTGATCCGCGAGGCGCTCGCGGCGGGGTGGAAGGTCGGTGTGGCCTCGACGTCGGCCGAACCCTCGGTGCGGGCCATCGTCACCCACGTCCTGGGCCCGACGGATGCGGTGCGCCTGTCGTTCGTCCTGGCCGGCGACGTCGTTCCGCGCAAGAAGCCCGCCCCGGACATCTACCTGCTGGCGCTCGAGCGACTGGCACGGCCTGCGGCGGACGTGCTCGTCGTCGAGGACTCCCGGAACGGGCTGGTCGCGGCCCATGCCGCGGGCCTCCGGTGCCTCGTCACGCTCAACGACTACACCCGGGACGAGGACATGAGCGAGGCGGTCCTGGTGGTGTCGAGCCTCGGCGATCCCGGGGGCGAAGCGACCACGGTCATTGCCAATCGCTGCGCGGCGCGGCCCGGGGGCTGGGTGACCCTGCAGGACCTCGACGACTGCCTTCAGTGAAGATCACACCTGGAGCTCGCCTGGCCCGATGATCTCGACGACGTGGCCGGCACCCCGGCGCAAGCGGGCGTCGACGGTCAGAAGGCGGCTCCGCGACAGCCGTGCGAGCGCGACGTACTCGGCGTCGTACGTCTTCATCCAGCCGAGTTCCTCGGACACTCGCCAGGCTTCGCGGCGCAGCCCTTTCGGGCTCCGTGGCGATACGGGCGCCGCGAGCAGCCGTCCGAAGGCGATGTCGGCCAGGGCTGCGGAGATCTCCTTTCGCCAGCGCATCTCGTGCAACGCCGACGACACCTCGGACCAGAACAGCGGCGGCGCGGCCAGGTGTTCCTGTCCGAACAAGGCGAAGCCGTCGGCCGTCAGACACGCCTGGACGCCTGCGCTCGCGTCGAGGACGATCACGGGTCAGCGCCCTTCGCGCGAACGGCGGACGGCGCGCACCACGTCGGGCATCGGCTCGCCAGTGGCCGTCCGTCGCCACGAGGCGGGCAGGCGGATGTCCGCGGGAGGGACGAGCGAGAGGAGGTCGGACTCTTCGATGAGGTGTTGCGTGCCCGCGCGGCGCGATGGGAGCCGTCCCGACCGGATCCAGCGCCGGACGGTCTCGGGATTGCAGCGGACGCGGCGTGCGGCTTCGGGCACTGTCAGCACAGGAGTAGCATACTACAACATGCGGCGTGTTGCCTTCGAGGCGTGACCGGGTGGAGGCGCGCTATGATCCCGTCGTGATCATCAACCGTGTCCGGGTGTCGTTGCTGGCGCTGTCCGTCCTCCTGCTCGCGCCCGTCCCGGCCCGCGCCCAGCACATCGAGGTCTCTCCATTCGTGGGCTTCAAGCTCGCCGGCGAGGTCACCGACAACAACGGCAACGACATCGACCTGAACGGCCCGTCCGCCGGGGTCACCCTCGACATCCGGATCGACGACGACCTGCGATTGACGCTGCTCTTCAGCCGCGCCTGGTCCGAGGTGACGCTCGCCGGGCCCGCCGGGACCGAGCCGCGCACGTTCACCGTGGACACGTATCACGGCGGCGTCCACCGGGAGGTCTGGCACGAGAAGGTGCGGCCGTTCTTCGGCGCGTCCATTGGCCTCACGCGCTACGATGCGGGCACGCTCGACGCGGAGCCGGAGTACCTGTTCGGTTTCGGGGCGGGCGTCGGCGTGAAGCTGCTGCCGGTGTGGTGGTTCGGCGTGCGCGCGGAGGCCCGCGGCATGGCCAACTTCGCCGGCAGCTCCGGTCGCATCGCGTGCGGCGGCGGGTGCGTCGCGCTCATCGACAACGACATTCTCTGGCTGGGCGAAGCGACGATCGGCGCGATGTTCAAGTTCTAAGGTTAAGCCGCCTACTTGCCACGCGGCGGGCTGATCATGATGTGCGCGCCCGCCGTGCCGCCGTCCATCAGCCACGGCGCGCCCGGCGCCGCCTTGGTCGAGATCCCCAGCGACTCAGGCGTCGCAAACGGCACGTAGATGACCCACCGCAGGTAGGCTTCGGCCACCTGGCCCGTGGTGGCGTCGAAGCCCTTGCCGGTCAGGACATAGAGGGTCCGCGGCTCACGCGACATGGCGAGCGTGCCGGACTCGATCTCCTTGAAGCGGATCTCGCTGCGCTGGCGGCCGGTGACGCCTTGTGCCGCCAGTTCGCGCCCCCGGGCCATGAACGGCTCCAGGTCCTTGTGGTAGCAGGCCACACTGAACGACGCCTCGGCGGGGTTGTCAGCGAGGCAGACCAGATCGTTGGTCCCCTGGCGCAACGTCACGATCGTGCCTGCCTCGTCATAGCCGAGGACCGTCGCGCCCGCGCGCCGGTCGTCGGGTGCGGCCAGGACGGCGGCGGCAATCTGTTCGCTCGGCGGCGGAACCGAGGCAGTGGCGGCGGGCGCGTGTACGGCAATGCAGGCCAGGGCCAGCAAGGGTGTCTTCATGGGAGCCTCCTCGTGTGGCCCCATCATACGTGAGGCGGCCAGGCACCGAGCGGGGAAGGCGGTCGGCAAGGCGGCGAAGCGGCCGTCAGCGCGCCGCGAGCAGGGCGCGCAGGGCGTCTGCCTTGGCCGTCATCGAGGGATGTCGAGCCGCGACCTCGAGCCGCGCCAGCGCGAGGTCGCGGTGGCCGGCACGTGCGAAGGCGTTGCCCGCGTTGTACGCGGCGGTGGCGGCCTGCGCCTCGGCGTCCGACATGACGGTATGGTACTCCGCGGCCTGGCGCTCCTTGAACTCCTGAGGCTGATCGGAGCGTTCCAGGGCGGCCAGGTCGCGCGCGGCCTTCTCCGCGGCGGTCGTCGCGCACGCCATCGCCGAGGTGAAGACCTCTGCCGCGACGGGCCATGCCTCCTGCTCGGCCCTGACGATCCCCAGGTACGAGAGGGCGTCGCAGTTGGCGGCGTCCATCTTCCAGGCTCGCTCGAAGCGGTCGCGCGCAGCGTCGAGGTCGCGACGGGCGTAGGCCACGAGCCCGCCCAGCGTGTAGACGTTGGTATTGTTGAACAGGGCGGTGGCCCGCTCCACGTCCTCCCAGGCGCGGTCCATCGATTTGAGCTGGTATTGGTTCCAGGCACGCCAGTACAGCGCGTCACCGATCAGCCACGTGCCCAGGTCCACCATGCGCGTGGCGGCCTCGATGGCTTCCTGAGGTCGTTTCAGGTAGGTCAGGCAGATGACCCGACCGAGCAGCGCGTCTCGCTGGGTGGGCGCGAGGGCGAGCACGGCATCGTAGCTGGCGAGCGCCGCATCGAGCTCGCGCAGCGCACGCTGTCCCCCGGCCAGGGCGAGCCGGATCGCGCCGGACTCCGGGAAGGCGGCGGCAGCCGTCTCGAGCTGGCGGACGCCGTCCCGCACCTGGCGCGGGTCGGCGGTCATGGCCCGACCCCTGACGAACGCGACCTCAGGAACCCACCTCGGATCGGTCCCTTCGAGCGTCGCCAGCAGATCGCGCGAGTCGCGGCTGCAGAGGGCGAGGCGGAACCGCAGCACCGGACGATCGCCCAGGGCCGCCAGCACAGCATCCGGGTCGATCCCGTCACGGGCCACGCGGGCATCGCAGTCGAGCGCGAGCGCGGCATAGGACAGGGCAAGCGAGGTCGGCACCCCGTCGAGTGCGCGTCGCGCGGGCCGTGCCTCCGAGTTCTGCTCGCGCCAGTACTCCATCTGCCGGGCCTGCCGGACCTCGTTGTCGAATCCGGAGACCTCGCCGGGCCACAGTCTCGCCGTCGCCACCAGTGGCCTCACGTCCCGGTGCCCGGGGAGGAGCGCGCCGAGCCGCTCGGCGCGCTCGATCGCCGCGTCGGCGGGAAGGCCGAGTTCCTTGCTGCGGAATGCCAGGAGGATCGCGGTGTCGAACGCCGCTCGCGTCACGCCGGGGCGATCGACTCGCGGCGTGGCCAGCAGGTGCTCGTACTCGTCCAGGGCCTCGGCCAGGCAGGCGTGACAGCCGACGTTGACGAGGCCGTCGGCGCGCGCCTGCCGGGCGTTGCCCTGCGCAGTGGGTCCCCGGGCCGCACAGCCGGCGAGCGCCGCGAGGAGGGTCATGCAGGCCAACGCCGGCCCACGGGCCGGCCATCGCGTGGCGCCCCGCGTCGGCCCTACTTCTTCGGGTCGTCGCCGCCCGTCCACGTGATGAACTGCCACCGCCCGCCCTCGTTGACGAGCACGTCGGTGTAGTGCCCCTTCACCGTCTCGCGTTCCTTTCTGTCGTTCTCGCGGGCCACCTGATAGTGGTAGTGCACGACGGCGATGGTGCCGGTGATCGTGATGGAGATGGGGAACAGCTCCTGCTCCAGTACGGTACTGTTGGCATTGTCGTAGCGGTTCCAGCGGGCGATCGAGGCCTTGTTCTGCGGCATCGGCATGTCGATGGCCCAGACACTGACGTTCGGATGGACCATCGTATCGATCCAGGACATGTCCTTGTCCTTCGCCATCTGCCACTGTCGCTCTTCGAGCTTCCAGACCTCCTGCTGTGCCGGGCTCCACGACTGAGCCGAGACAACCCCTGCACCTGCCAGGAACACGAGCCACACGAAACCCCCGGATGCAACTCGACGGATCATCGCATACCTCCCGGCCCTGACGGGCCCGACGCCACCTGTTGAGTGAGGGGGCAAGCGTCTCACGCTGCCGGTGGGCACGCAACAGTTTTCTGTCTCCTTCCACGTCGCCCGTTGTGAGACGATAGGCTCCCTCGGGCTGGAGGTCGCGTCCATGCGCCGCTCGCGTCGTTCGTTCCTCTCGTCGCTTGGTGCCACCACGATCTCGACGTTGGCCGTCCCCCTCGTCGCACGCCAGGCCGATCGGCCGGACCTCGTCATTCGCGGCGGTACGATCTACGACGGCCGCGGAGGACCGCCACTCGACGGGGACGTCGCCATCACCGGCCAGCGCATCAGCGCCATGGGCCGCGTGCGCGAGCGCGGGCTCCTCGAGATCGACGCCAGGGGGCGGGCGGTCGCCCCGGGCTTCGTCGACATCCACTCGCACGCCGACGGCAACCTGTTCCGCGACCCCAACCTCGAATCCGTCATCCGGCAGGGCGTGACCACGGTGGTCGTCGGCCAGGACGGCGGCTCACGATCGCCGCGTGAGCGGGCCGGGGATCCTGACGATCGCAGCTACGAGACGTTCGCCGATCTCTTTGCGGCGATCGAGCGTCTGCCGCCGGCTGCCAACGTCGCCTCGATGGTCGGGCTCGGCACCGTGCGCGGGGCCGTGATCGGCGCCGGCGATCGCCCCGCCACGGCGGAGGAGCTCGCGAGAATGCGTGATCTCGTCGCGCGGGCGCTGGCGGACGGCGCGTGCGGGGTCTCGACCGGCCTGGAGTACACGCCAGGAGCGTTTGCCCCGCTCGCGGAGCTGATCGAGGTGACGCGACCGGCGTCCGCCCATGGCGTCGTGTACTCCACCCACATGCGGAACGAGGACGATCGCCTGATCGAGGCCATCGACGAGGCGATTGCCGTGGCCGAAGGGGCGAAGTGCGGCCTGCAGGTCGCTCACCTGAAGGCCCAGGGGCCGCGCAACTGGGGCAAGCTCGACACGGTGTTTCAGCGGCTCGACGCAGCCCGCACGCGCGGCGTCGATGCCGCTTTCGACGTCTACCCTTATGTCGCCTACCAGACGGGCCTCACCAACCTGTTTCCCCTCTGGGCGCGCGACGGCGGCAGCGACGCGTTCCTCGCCCGCCTGCGGGACGCCTCGCAGGTGGACCGTATCCGGCGGGAGGCGGAAGACAAGGCCGGCCTGATCGGCGGCTGGCAGAACGTCCAGGTCACCAGCGTCTCCGCCGCCGAGGATCGCGGCGTCGAGGGCATGCGCCTCGACGCGGCCGCGCGCGCCGCCGGCCGCGACCCCTTCGCCTACGCGGTCGACCTGCTGATCAGGAACCGGGCGAGCGTCGGCATGATTGGCTTCGCGATGAGCGAAGCAAACGTGGAGCGCCAGATCGCCCACCCGCTGGCCATGATCTGCTCGGACGGGGGCTCGTTCGCGGTGGAAGGTCCCGCTCGGCGCGGCAGCCCGCACCCGCGCGGCCTGGGCACGTTCCCGCGCGTGCTGGGACACTACGTGCGCGAGCGCAAGGTCGTGTCGCTCGGCGAGGCCATCCGCAAGATGACATCCCTGCCGGCGGCCCGCTGCCACCTGGTCGACCGCGGCACCCTGGCCTCCGGCGCATTCGCGGACATCGTCGTCTTCGATCCCTCGACCGTCGCCGACCGGGCGACCTTCGATCAGCCGTTCCAGTACCCGGCGGGCATCGACACCGTGATCGTCAACGGGGCGGTGGCGCTGCGCCAGGGTGAACGCGCCGGACGACGCGGCGTGGTACTGCACGCTGCACACGGAACGGGCCGATAGCCCCTGACTCGCACCGGCACGCGGCCGACCCGGGTATGATCGGGAACGCCGGCCCGCCTCGCGCGCGGGCCGTTCGCTCGAACTTCATCCGTCGCAGCCCCCGATGGAGAGTCATCATGCGGAGGACCTCACTGCGTCTTCTCGCGTCATTCGTCCTGCTGGCGGCTGCCGCCTGCAGCCAGGGGTCTGGCCCCGCGTCTGAGCAGGCCGCCACGCCTGCCGGCTCGACCGGCGCTCCCGACCAGGCCAGTCTCGAGGCGTTCGCGCCGCTGCCCGACAAGGTCGCGCCGGCCACGGGCACGATCACCGCGGAGCAGGTCGCGCTCGGCCGCATGCTCTACTACGAGCCACGTCTCTCGAAGGACCAGACGATCTCGTGCAACTCGTGTCACGACCTGGCGAAGTACGGCGTGGACGGCGAGCCGACCTCGGACGGCCACAAGGGCCAGAAGGGGGACCGCAACTCGCCGACCGTGTACAACGCCGCGGCCCATTTCGCCCAGTTCTGGGACGGCAGGGCTGCCGACGTCGAGGAGCAGGCCAAAGGTCCGGTGCTGAACCCGGTGGAGATGGCGCTCGGCTCGGAATCCCAGGCGGTGGCGGTGCTCGAGTCGATGCCCGAGTACGTGGCGGCGTTCAAGAAGGCATTCCCCGACGACGCGAAGCCCATCACCTTCGACAACATGGCCAGGGCGATTGGCGCCTTCGAGCGGGGCCTGATGACCCCATCGCGGTGGGACGCGCTGCTCGAGGGCGATCAGCACGCACTGACCCCGGAAGAGCGCGTCGGCCTGAAGACGTTCACCGACACCGGCTGCCAGGTGTGCCACAACGGAGCGCTGCTCGGCGGCACCTCGTACCAGCGGCTCGGCGTGATCCAGCCCTACCCTCGCGCGACGGATCCCGGGCGCGCGAAGGTCACGAAGGCCGAAGGCGACCGGTCGGTCTTCAAGGTGCCGTCACTGCGCAACGTCGAGAAGACGGGCCCGTTCTTCCACGACGGCGGCACCGAGACCCTCGAGCAGGCCGTGCGTGACATGGCCAAGTACCAGTTGGGCAAGGAGCTGACCGACCAGCAGACGAAGGAGATTCTCGACTTCCTGAAAGTGCTGACCGGGAGAATCGACCCCGAGTACATCAAGCCCCCGGCGTTGCCGCCGAGCACGGCCAGGACGCCAAAACCGGTCACGAGCGACTGACGCGACGGCAAGGCAGGGTCGGAGGGTCCACACCATGCGCACGCTCGGACTCCAGGTCCGCGACGCGCGGACCCGCTACCTCTCCATCGACGGCTGCCACACCTTCCAGACGTTGCCCACCAGGTCCGGACCTGGCCTGAGCGTCGCCTGCCCGGGCTCCCAGCCGGCGGGGGTCGCTTCCGTGCCCTTGCTTGCCCGAACCAGCTGGAACGCCTGGATCTGCCTGATGGTCTCAGCGAACTTGCGACCCACCGGCGGGGTCAGCACCTCCATGGCCTGCACCACGCCGTCCGGATCGATGATGAACCGGCCCCGCATCTCGATGCCCTGGTGCTCGTCCCAGACACCGAACGCGCGACCGACGTTGCCGGCCTGATCGGACGCCATGTAGAAGGGAACGCCGCCCTTCACCATCTTGGTCAATTCGTGGTCGTCCCACATCTTGTGGACGAAGTGGCTGTCGACGCTCACGGAGATGACCTCGACACCCAGGGCCTGCAGCGCAGAGTACTTGTCGGCGACCGCCGACACTTCGGTCGCTCACACGAAGGTGAAGTCACCCGGGTAGAAACAGAGCAGGACCCACTTGCCGAGCAGGTCCGACAGCTTGATGTTCGTGAACGTACCTTTGTAGTACGCCGGCGCCTGGAAATCCGGCGCGTTCTGTCCGACGCGGGCGGTCATACGCAACGCCTCCTTGTGCAGGGACAACGAGTCGGTCGGCGGAGCAGTCGACGAGGGCTCGCCGAGGACGGCGCTCGTGGTGCGGGCGCAACCGGCAGGTGCATCTGCCATCGGGCCTCCTGACTCGGGGGCAAGACGGGCGGGGGCAGACAGCTCCAGAGGATACCGCTCCCGGCCGTACGCGGGAAAGCGCTATGATGCGGTCTTCTTCCCCCGTTGTGCCGGCAGACACCGCGATGCTGAGCCCCGCTCTTCGCAGCCGTGTCCTCGAACGCCTTGGCTGTGGCGTGGCGATACCGGTCACGCTCGAAGGGCTGCACGCGGTGTACGGCGCGTGGTCACGCACCATGCCCTTCGACAACGTGCGAAAGATGATCGCGCTGCGCACGGACGGCGCGCCGCTGCCGGGCAGCCGCGCCGAGGAATTCTTCGAACACTGGCTCGCACACGGGTGCGGCGGCACGTGCTGGCCGTCGAGCAATGCCCTGTTCGCCCTGCTCGGCGCAATCGGCTTCGAGGCACGACGTGTGGCAGGGTCGATGCGCGACCTCGGCGTGGTCAACCATGCGAGCGTCAAGGTCCGCGTGGAGGGACGGGACTGGCTCGTGGATTCGTCACTCCTCCACCACGTGCCGCTGCCGCTCGATGGCACGGTGTTCGTGGGTGACGATCCGACCTTCGCAGTGGAGGTGGAGCCCGCAGAGACCACGCACGTCGTCTGGTCGCACACCCCTCCGAACACCTCCTACATCCCCTGCCGCCTGCTGGTCGATCCCGCCGACGCGCAGGCCTACGAGACGGGTTACGAGGCGTCGCGTGCGCGCAGCCCGTTCAACCAGCGCCTCTACGCGCGCCGGAATCGTCCGGGCGAACTCCTCGTGCTGGCCGGCCACACGAGGTTCTCGAAAACGAGCGCGGGGGTGACCTCCCGCGATCTGTCACCTGGGGAGGTGCGCGACGCGCTGCGCGATGACATCGGCCTGTCGTCGAGCCTCATCGACGCCTGGGTCAGGTCCGGCGGCCTCGAGGCGTCCTTCGAGCCGCCGCAAGGGCCGAAACCGCCGCCAGTGACTGGTCGGCCGCCGTCACAGCGCTGACGCAGCCCTATCGCACCAGCCCGTGCCCAACCGGAAAGATCCCCGGCAGCGCGATCGGCAGCCGGCCCGTGATCGGGGCCTCGCCCGCCAGGGCCCGCACGGCGGACACCTCCGCCCGATCGTAGAAATCGTAGGTGAGCATCACGGCCGGCAGGTCCGGCAGGAACATCGCCGCGTACGGGTTGCCGAAGATGGTCGTCACGAACGGTTTCTGACGGGCCGCGCTCATGCGCGCGACATCCTGCAGCAGGCGCACGAGCGGCGCTGCGAGGTCCATGCGACCGCTGCCCGAAGCCGTGCGCACGAACACGCTCGCCACCACGGCATCGAAGCGCGGCGCCATGGCCCGCACGAGCTCCACTTCGTTCGGCGTGCTCCGATCCGACAGCTCGATCGCCGTCAGGTCCGGCCAGCGCTTGCGCAGCTCCGGCGCGAACGTGCGCGACGGCGCCGCAATCCGCCAGCCCGACGGGTAGTCGAGCACCGACAGGTAGAGGACCGACGCCTCTCTGGGCATCTTCAACGGGACCGCATTGCGATCGTCCCTGATGAGCGTGATCGCCTTGCGGCTCACCTCGTCGGCCACCGCCTGGTGGGCGCGCGTCCCCACCCTGGCGGCGACGTCGTCCAGGCTCACCAGGCGCTGCCGATGCAGGCCCAGCCTCGCCTTGTGCTGGAGGAGGCGCATCACGGACGCGTCGAGCTGGCGCATGTCGATCTCGCCGCGCTCGACGGCCGCCTTGATCGCGGCGTGCGCGGCGCGATCGTCCGGCGAGTGCAGCACGACATCGACGCCGGCCTTCACCGCCCGCATGGCCGCCTCACCAGCGGGGAGCATCTTGGCCACCGCGTCCATGCTC
>CAYLZN010000023.1:0-12300 GCA_964387935.1 uncultured Vicinamibacteraceae bacterium
GCGTTCGATGGCGCTCTTCGACCGGCTCTGCGCGGTCTTGCGCCCCAGGTCGTCGGCGACCCGGCCGGTGCCGCCCGCGAATCCGATCGATCCCTGGCTCATCTCCCGCGAGCCCGCGTTGCTCGTCATGATCAGGACGACCTGGCGGAAGTCGGCCTTGCGCCCGTTGTTGTCGGTGAGCGTCGCATGGTCCATCACCTGCAGCAGGATGTTGTAGATGTCGGCGTGCGCCTTCTCGATCTCGTCGAGCAGCAGCACGGCGTACGGGTGCTGCCGGACGGCGTCCACGAGCAGGCCGCCCTGCTCGAAGCCCACGTAGCCCGGCGGCGCGCCGATCAACCGCGCGACGGCGTGCTTCTCCATGTACTCCGACATGTCGAAGCGGAGGAACTCGTTGCCGAGATGCAGGGCGAGCTGCCTGGCGAGCTCGGTCTTGCCCACGCCGGTCGGGCCCGTGAACAGGAAGCAGCCCGCCGGCCGGTCGGGCTGCCCGAGGCCCGCCCGGGCGCGCTTGATGGCGCTGGCCACCGCGTGCACGGCGCCCTTCTGGCCGAACACGACGCGCTCCAGGGACTCCTCCAGCGACTTCAGGCGCTGCTTGTCGGACGCATTGGCCTGCTTCTCCGGGATCCTGGCCATCCGCGCGACGATGCGCTCGACATGCTCGGTCGAGATGTGGGGTCGCGGCGCTTCCGTCGAGGCCCCGGCGGCGTCGTTCGCCTCGGCCCGCATGGTGGTCGGCGCCCCGCCCTCCCCGCCTGCGGACGAGCCCAGGGTCGATCGCTCGAGGCGCATCTTGGCGCCGGCCTCGTCGAGGATGTCGATGGCGCTGTCGGGCAGCCGCGACTCGCGCAGGTGCCGCTTCGCCAGCTTCACCGCGGCTTCGAGGGCGTCGTCGTCGTAGACCACGGAGTGGTGGTCCTCGTACCGGCTGCGCAGCCCCTTCAGAATCCGGATCGACTCGTCCACCGATGGCTCTTCGATCACGATCCGCTGCAGGCGGCGGGCGAGCGCGCGGTCCTTCTCGATGTGCTTGAACTCCTCGAAGGTCGTCGAGCCGACGACCCGCAGCTCACCCGAGGTGAGGACCGGCTTGATGAGCGTCGCGAGATCGAGCGTCCCGCCCGTGGTCGCCCCGGCGCCCACCGTCGAGTGAATCTCGTCGATGAAGAGGATCGGCCGTTCGCGCTGCGCGAGCGCCGCAATGACGGCCTTGAACCGCTCCTCGAAATCGCCGCGGAAGCGCGTGCCTGCCAGCAGCGCCGTGGTATCGAGGGCGAAGACCTCGGCCCCGGCGAGTGGCGCGGGCACGTCGGCCTCGAGCAGCCGAAGCGCCAGGCCTTCGGCCATCGCGGTCTTGCCCACGCCGGGATCACCGACGAACACCGGGTTGTTCTTGCGGCGCCGGCACAGGACCTCGAGCGTGCGCTGCAGCTCCACGGTGCGCCCGATCAGCGGATCGAGCTGGCCCGCCTTCGCGCGCGCCGTGAGGCTCGTCGTGTAGGCCGCGAGCGGGTCGCGGGCCGTGGACGACCCCTCGTCGCCGACGCCCCCGGGTGACCGATCCGGATCCTCGCGCGGGCCGCCGCCAGGCGGCATCGGGACCTTCGAGATGCCGTGCGAGATGTAGTTGAGGATGTCGAGGCGCGTGACGCCCTGCTCGCCGAGCACCTGCGCCGCAAACGACTTGGGCTGCTGGAGCACGGCGGCAAACAGATCGCCGGCCTCGACTTCGCTCTTGCCGGCGCTCTGCACGTGCAGCACTGCCGTCTGCAGGGCCCGCCGGAACGACAGCGTCTGGTCCGGCTCGCGCTCCCGGCCCCGCGAGAACTGCTCGACGTTCTTCGTCAGGAAGCGGTCGAGATCGGCCCGCAGCTTCGGCAGGTCGGCGCCGCAGGCCGCGAGGATCCGCTCGCCCTCGGGATCGTGCGCGAGCACGTACAGCAGGTGCTCCAGCGTGAGATGGACATGCCGTCGCGCGACCGCCTCGCGGTACGCCACGGACAACAGCAATTCGACCGATGCGCTGAACATCGCGCGTCCTACTCTTCCTCGAGACTGGCGCGGAGCGGGAACCCCTTGTCGCGAGCGAGGTCGTGCACGTGCGCAACCCTGGTCTCGGCGATGTCATACGGGTACAGCCCGCACAGGCCCTGTCCGTCAACGTGCACCTGCATCATGATGCGAAAGGCCTCCGCCGGCGACTTGAGGAAGATGGTCTCCAGGATCTGGACGACGAACTCCATCGTCGTGTAGTCGTCGTTGTGCAGGATGACCTTGAAGAGCTTCGGCTCCTGGGCCTTCTCCCGCGTCCGCTCGAGGACCTGGTCGCTGGTCTTGCCCTCCGACATGGGTGGTGACTCCCCCTCCAGTATAGTGTCACGGTCATGGCTTCCGCGGTTCCCGGCGTTCGGATCGTCGATCTACAGTTCCAGGGGGCGCCTCGCGTCGTCGCGACGGCGGTCCTCGAGACCCGGGCCGGCCTGGTGCTCGTCGATCCCGGGCCGACGTCCTGCCTGCCTGCGCTGCGCGCCGGGCTCGAGGCACTCGGGGCGCGACTCTCGGACGTGACGGCCGTGCTGCTGACGCACATCCACCTCGACCACGCGGGCGTGAGCGGCCGTCTCGCGCGCGAGTTGCCCGATGTCGAGCTCTTCGTGCACGAGCGCGGCGCAAAGCACATGATCGACCCGACGAGGCTGCTCGACAGCGCCACGCGGCTCTACGGCGACCAGATGGACCGGCTCTGGGGCGAATTCCTTCCGGTGCCCGCCGGGAACGTGCGGGCGCTCTCCGGAGGGGAGCGGCTCGGCATCGGGAACCTGACGCTCGACGTGGCCTACACGCCAGGCCACGCGTCGCATCACGTGTCTTACTTCGACGCCCGCGGCGGCGTGGCGTTCGTCGGAGACACGTGCGGGGTTCGCCTGGGACCGGCCGAGTTCGTGGTGGCGCCGACGCCGCCGCCGGACATCGATCTCGCCAGCTGGGACCAGAGCCTGAAGCGCATCCTGACCTGGTCGCCGGCCACCCTGTTCCTCACCCATTTCGGACCACCGTTGACGGCGCCTGCTGCGCACGTCGACGCCCTGCGCGAAGCGCTCGACTTCTCCGCGCGAGCCGTGCGCGACGCACTCGCGCAGCACCCGGACCCGGCCGAGGACGCCAGCGCGGCCGCGCTGTTCGCGGACGCGGTCAGGCGCCGGATGCGAGAGCGCCTCAGCGCAGACGACGTGCAGGCCTATGAGCTCGGCGCCCCGCTGGACCACTGCTACCTGGGGCTGGCCAGGTACTGGCGGAAAGCACGGGGATAGGCGCGGGCGTACGGCGTACGGCGTAAGGCGTACGGCGGCGTACGGACAAAGCAGGCGTACGGCCAGGATCAGTAGAGGGGACGGGCACCTGCGACGCCGCACCACCGGCCTCACGTGCGAGAACGGCTGTGCCTTCACGTCACTCCCAGTGAGATCGTGTTGCCCGATGGTGCTTCTTCGTCCCCTGACGTCCATCAGCGCACACGGCATCCGGCACGCGGCACCCGGCATTGACAGGACGCCGAGTTCGTCGGATTGAGGTTAGCCTTGATGGGACAGAACGGCGGGCGGCGATCGGCGGGCGACCAGCGGCCTGACGGGCTGAATCGTTGGTTCCGTCGCGAACCCGTCACCTCACTGCACGTGAGATGACTTTCGACGGGTTCCTGAAGACTTGCGCCGTGCAGGCCGAGCGCCGTGCGCCGCAGGCCGCAGGCCGATTGTCCTGTCAGGTTAGAGAAGACTGGCTGGCTGCTCGACGCCAATCACCTTCAGGTAGGCCGACAACTGGCCGCGGTGGTGGATCTCGTGCTCGAGCAGGCCGAGGCACGCCTCCCACAGCGGGCCCCGCAGCGTGGCCAGCGGGTGATCGACGGGTGCGTGAAATGCCTCGGCAGGCAACGCCGACAACTCGGCCTCGGTCTTCGACTGGATCTCCGCCCATCGCTCGAGGCAGTCAACGAAGCTCGTGCCGAACTTCTCGCTCTTGCTGCCGGCGAGGTTCACCGGCCGGGCGGCGGTGAGGCGTTCGGTGGACGACCCGCTCAACTGGAACGGGTCGTACTGCTCCCCGCGCCCAGCCGCCACGATCAGCCGCCGCCAGAAGACCTCGGCCTGCATCATGTGACGCACGAGGTCGCCGCACGTGAACGAGTTCGTCGTCGGCGCCCAGGCGAAGTGCTGCTCGGGGACGGACGCGACCAGCTTGCGGGTCGCGCGCCGCTGCGCGCGGAAGTGCTCCAGATATTCGGCCATCGTCTGCATGCGGATCCCTCAGGGCGTGCGGTCGAGTATAGCGCCCGCGTTGGCAGCGCACCCCCGGCCGATCTACGATCCTCGCCGCCCGAGGCCGCCCATGACCCAGACCCGCCGACGATCCCTGTCCGTCCGTCTCTTTGCACTCACGGCCGCCGCGATGGCCGCACTGACAGCCTGGCCTGTCGCGCAGGCCCCTGACGCCGATCTCCTCATTCGCAACGGCAAGGTCATCGATGGCACCGGCGGGCCCTGGTTCTTCGCCGACGTCGCGCTGCGCGGCGACACCATCGCCGCCATCGGCCGTGGTCTCCCGGTGAAGGCCCGTCGCGAGATCGATGCCACAGGACTTGTCGTCGCCCCCGGCTTCATCGACATCCACACCCATGCCCGGCGCGGGATCTTCGAAGTGCCATCCGCTGACAACTACGTGCGCCAGGGTGTGACGACGCTGGTCGAAGGGCCCGATGGCGGCTCGCCCATTCCGCTGCGCCCGTTTCTCGAGAAGGTGGCAGCCACACGCATCTCTCCGAACTTCGCGACGTTCGTGGGCCAGGGGTCCGTGCGGCAGCAGGTGATGGGCGAGGTGGATCGCGCGGCCACGCCCGCGGAGGCCGAGAAGATGCAGGCGCTCGTGCGCCAGGGCATGCTGGACGGTGCGTTCGGCCTGAGCTCGGGGCTGTTCTACGTACCGGGCACGTTCACGCCGACCGCCGAGGTCGTCGAACTGGCGAAAGTGGCCGGTCAGATGGGCGGTCTCTACATCTCCCACATGCGCGACGAGGCGTCGAAGGTGACCGACAGCGTGCGGGAGACGATCGAGATCGGCGAGAAGGGCGGCCTGCCCACGCAGGTGACGCACCACAAGATCATCGGGACGGCCAATTGGGGTAAGAGCGTCGAGACCCTCCGACTCGTAGACGAGGCGCGCAGCCGCGGCGTGGATGCCACGATCGACCAGTATCCGTACACCGCGTCGAGTACCAGCGTGCAGGCGGCGCTCTTTCCCGCGTGGGCGCAGGAAGGGGGGCGCGACGCGGTGCTGAAGCGCCTGAAGGATCCGGCCACGCGTGCGAAGGTCAAGGCCGACAGCGTCAATCTGATCAGGAACGAGCGCGGCGGTGGCGACCCGAAGAACGTCGTCATCGCCCGCTGCGAGTGGGACAAGACCCTCGCTGGCAAGAACCTCGCGGACATCGCGATCATGAAGGGGCAGCCCGTGAGCGTGGAATCGGCCGCCGACATGGCGATGTGGATCGTCGAGCAGGGGGGGTGCCAGGGAATCTTCCACGCGATCAACGAGAAAGACCTCGTGCGGATCCTCGCGCATCCGGCGACGATGGTCGCCTCCGACGGCGAGGTGACGGTGTTCGGCCAGGCGAACCCGCACCCGCGGAGCTACGGCACGTTCGTGCGCGTGCTCGGGCGCTACGTGCGCGAGCAGAAGGTCCTCACGCTCGAGGAGGCCGTGCGGAAGATGTCCGCGATGCCGGCGCAGCGGATGGGGCTGCCGGATCGCGGCCTGATCAGGCCCGGCATGAAAGCGGACCTCGCGATCTTCGACGCCGGTCGCATCACCGACCGCGCGACGTTCGAGAACCCGCACCAGTACGCGGAGGGCGTCGACACGGTCCTGGTCAACGGCGAGGTCGTGTACGAGAAGGGCGCGGCGACGGCGGCACGCCCGGGGCGCGTGCTGTACGGCCCGGCGTATGGCGCGGCACGCTGAACGGCGATGGCCTCGATCCGGGCGGCGTGGGGACTGCGGTCGGGGCGCTGACGTCTCGAGGCCTACGGGGAGCCGACACTCGAAACCGCTGCCTTCATTCGCTTGGATTGCGCGCTGACGCCTGCCGCGCCACTCCGACGGGGCGGAGCTGGCGCGGGCAATCCGGCGCTCCTTGCGGCGCGGTTTCGAACTGACGCCCGTCGCCCGGCCCCGGCCCTGCGCCTCGAGCCCTGCGCCCTGCGCCTTGAGCCCTGCGCCTCGAGCCTTGAGCCCTGCGCCATGCGCCTTGAGCCCTGTGCCCTGAGCCCTGCGCCCTGCGCCCTGAGCCCTGAGCCCTGTGCCCTGAGCCCTGTGCCCTGAGCCCGCCCTTGATCCCTACGCCCGCTGTTCCATGAACTCCCGCAATCGCGGCCAGAACACGTCCGGCTTCTCCAGGTAGACCACGTGGCCCGAGCCCTCCACGGGCGCCCAGCGCGAGTTCGGGATGATGTCGCAGATCTTCCGCTGCATCGTCAGGGGGATCGCACGGTCCTCGCCCCCCGGCATGATGAGGGTCGGGGTCTTGATCGCGCGGTATTGCGGGAGGTTCTCCTCCAGGGCCGCGAAGAACGGATCCTGCGCTTCGGTCAGGCGGATCAGGCTGTACACGCGATTGACGTAGCGGGCGTAGAACCGCTGCCGCATCGTCTCGAGCCGCTCGGGACCGACGGCGGTCACGAAGTCCTCGCCGAAGATCTTCTCGTACATGTAGTGCGTGTAGAGGTCGAACACGTCGGGCCCGCCGCGGTAGAAGCGCAGCGAGAGTGCCTGGTACATGTCGAAGAGCGTCTCGCGCGTGAGGAGGATGCCCGACAGCGTCAGCGTGTGGAGGCGGTCCTGGTAGAGCCGTGCGAACTCCTCGGCCACGAAGCCGCCGTAGGACACGCCGACGATGTGGAGCTTCGGGAGGTCGAGGCGGTTGGCGATCATGGCGAGGTAGCCGGCGATCGAAGGGATGTCCACGGGCTCGTCGCGGGCCGTGGATTCGCCCTGGCCCGGGTAGTCGTAGAGCAGGACGTCGAAGTCAGGGATGAGGCGGGTGAGGAACGGGTACCAGGCCTTCGTGTGCATGGCGAGGCCGTTGAGGAGGCAGACGGGCTCGCGGCGGCGGTCGCCGAAGTACTCCCAGAAGATCTCGCGGTTGCCGACGGTGAGGAAGCCGGACTGGGTGGGAGAGAGTTCTGGCATAAATGGAATAATAACGGACGTTCGGTTGTTTTTGATAACTTTCGACTTGACAAGCTATTGCAGGAGGCGTTAGAACTCGACTTGTTAGCACAACGAACGTTCGGTTTGTTGTTGTTGGCACGACTCGACGCGGTACTCCGGGCAACTTCACGGTCACGCGCCCGCCGAGCGCGTCGCCGCAAGACGCCCCGCCTCATTCGGGCGGCTGGCGAGGAGGCACACATGGGTACGACCCGCACGCGAACCCCCGGCGTTCGAACTGTCCGCTGGCTCGTTCTGGTTCTGCTGGGACTGCTCCCGCTGGTTCCCGCGGCCGCCGGCGCCCAGGTGGCCGACGCCGTCATCGAGGTGGTGGTGGTCGACGAGACCAACCAGAACCTGCCTGGGGTGACGGTCACGGCGACGCGGCCGGACACCGGTTTCATGAAGTCCGCGGTGACTGATGAAACAGGGACCGCGCGCCTGCTCGCACTCCAGCCGGGGACCTACACCGTGAAGATCGAGCTGCAGGGGTTCACGACGGTCGACCAGGCCGGCGTCACCTTGCGCGTTGGGCAGACCGCGCGCCTCAATATCACCATGCGCGTGGCCCAGGTCAGCGAGACGGTCAACGTCGTTGCTGAGTCGCCGCTCGTGGACATCTTCAAGACCGACTCTTCCACCAACATCTCTCCCGAGCAGATCGATGCGCTGCCGGTCAACAACCGCGATTTCCAGCAACTCGCTTTCCTGGCGCCCGGTGTGCAGCGAGAGCGAGGCACCTACCGATTCATCGGCAACGGCCCGGTGATTGGGGCAGGAGGCAACGCCAGCCAGTCCACGATTCTCGTGGATGGCGTGGATGTGACGGACCCCACCCTTGGCCTCGCGCGCGTGCGCTTCTCGCAGGATGCCATCAGCGAGTTCCGCGTCATCGCGAACCGCTTCGATGCCGAGATCGGCGGTTCGGCCGGCGGCGCCCTGTCGATCGTCACGAGGTCGGGGACGAACGACCTCCGGGGTTCCGCCTTCGCGTTCTTCCGCGACGACGCCCTGCGGGCCAAGGGGAAGTACGAGTTGCAGAAGAACGACTACGGACGCCAGCAGTATGGCTTCACCGTTGGCGGCCCGATCGTGAAGGACCGCACGCATTTCTTCGGGTCGTTCGAGCAAATCAACGAAGACGCCATCACGTTGTTCCGGCCGGGCGGCGCCTACGCGAGCCTGGCCGAGGACATCCCGGTTCCGCTCGATCAGTCGCTGATCTTCGCTGGCATCGATCACCGCTTCAGCAACGAGCAGAATCTCCGCTCGAAGTTCGTGTACGAACGCGTCCGCCAGAAGAATTTCCGCGTCGGTGGCTTCGCGGACGAGTCGAGCGGCTTCACGATGGAACGCGACAACTGGAACTTCACGGGCACACACTCGTGGACCCTCGGCAACAGCGCGCTGAACCAGCTCTCGGTCCAAATCGGCCGGCGGCAGTTCGATGAGCCCAACAATTCGCAGGCGCTGTCGGAGTACTTCACGCTCGGCCAGACCTTGATTACCGGCGCGAACATCACGGGCGAACAGACTGACACGGGCGACATCGTCGAGGTCCGCAACACGTATTTCACACGGCTTGGCACCGGCACGTGGGCGCAGGATCTCAAGTTCGGCGGAGCGTGGCTGCACGTGAAGGACGTCTGGGACTTCCCGGTGTATCCCCGCGACCTGATGTTCTACCTGGCGGACAGCCGCGCGCTCCCGGTCATCTTCGCGTACGGCGAGGGATCGGGGAAGTCCACGATCTCCACCGATCTGATCTCGCTCTTCATTCAGGACGACCTGCGGCCGGCGCCCAACGTGACGATCAACGTCGGGGTGCGCTACGACCTCGATACCAACGGGAACAACCCCGACTTCACCAGCCCCCTGATGCCGAACGCCCGCGGGCGCGATACGAACAACTTCCAGCCGCGCGTCGGCGTCTCCTGGGATCTGACGGGCAGGGGGATGCATGTCGTCCGTGGGGGCGTGGGCCTCTTCACGGGCCGCTTCCTGCTCGTGCCGGCACACGTTGAACTCCAGCAGAACAGCTATACCGGCCGCGTCCTCCGGCAGCGCTGGAGCAGCCTGCTGTTCGGGAACACTTCGGCCCTGCTGGATCCGAACAACCCGAAGACCACTGGGGTTCCCTTGAACCCGGACGCAGGTCGCCTGGCGGACACCTACGTCAACCCGACGGCGACTCAGCTCACCGGAGGCTATACGTTCAAGCTCGGATCGACGGGGCTGTTCGCGGACTTCGAGGGCATCTACGTGAAGGGCGACGACGAGATCATCATCCGCGACGTCAACTTCTGTGGCAACGCGCAAGGCTTCGGCTGCCGCCTCAACACGACGAGAGGACAGATCAACGCCTACACCAACGAAGGGCGCTCGGAGTACAAGGCCTTCGTCGCAAGCGTGAACGGCACGATCCGTGGCGGACACGTCGTGACGGCGTCGTGGACGGTGGCCGACAAGAAGAACATCAACGACGACTTCAGTCCGGCGCTGACGGACTACCCCAACGACCCGGCCGATATCGAAGCGGAGTGGGGCCGAAGCCGCGCCGACGAGCGCTACCGGTTCGTGGCGTCTGCCGTGCTCCGGATGCCCCTGAGCTTCACCGTGTCGCCAGTCTTCGAGTACGGATCAGGCCAGCCATGGAACCGGCGACGTGGAAACGACTTCAACGGGGACGGCAAGAACTCGGACCGCCTCCCCGGCGTATCACGTTTCTCGGAAGACGGACCGAATTTCGCCTCGGTCAACCTCCGCGTCGCCTACCGCCTGCCGCTCGGGGAGCGGAGAGGTCTCGATTTCATCGCGGAGGCCTTCAACCTGTTCAATCGTGACAACGAGGACGTCAACTCGATCGTCAGCAATGAGTTCCTGAGCGGACCCACGCTGGCCAACCCGGCGGCGGCACTGGTGCCCAATCCGCGCTACAAGCAGTACCTGGCCACGCTGCCGCCGTTCGAGATGCAGATCGGCGTGCGCTTCGCGTTCTAGGACCAGTGCCCGGGCACCCAACCTGCGCACGGGCAACTGGGAACTGGCAACTGGCAACTGGGAACTGGTAACTGAACACGGCACTGCCATGAATGCAGCACTGAAAACCAAGATCGTCATCGTCACCGGCGCCTCGGCCGGCATCGGCCGCGCCACCGCGCTCGCCTTCGCCGAGCACGGCGCGACGGTGGCCGCGTGGGACGTCAACGATGCGGCCGGAGAGGCCGTGGTCGCTGACCTGAAGAAGACGGGCGGCGACGGCGCGTTCTGGAAGGTGAACGTCGCCGACCGCGCCGCCGTCGATGCCGCAGTTGCCGACGTTGTCTCCCGCTGGGGGCGCGTCGACGTGCTGGTCAACAACGCCGGCATCGTCCGCGACGCGCAGATGGTGAAGTGGAAGGACGGCGAGATCGCGTCGATCATGACCGACGAACTCTTCGACGCGGTGATCGACGTCAACCTGAAGGGCGTGTTCTACTGCGCCCGCGCCGTCGTGCCACACATGATCCGCCAGGGTGGCGGCGTGATCCTGAACGCCTCGTCGGTCGTCGGCCTCTACGGCAACTTCGGCCAGACCAACTACGCGGCCACCAAGGCGGCCGTCATCAACATGACCCACACCTGGGCGCGCGAACTGGGGCGGTACAAGATCCGCGTCAACGCCGTCGCTCCAGGGTTCATCGGCACCGAGATCCTCAAGGCGATGCCGCAGAAGGTGCTCGACTCGATGGTGGGACACACGCCGCTGGGCCGCATGGGCGAGCCGCGCGACATCGCGAACGCCTACGTGTGGCTCGCGTCGGACCACGCCGCGTTCGTCCATGGCGCCACGCTCTCGGTGGACGGCGGACTGGTGGTGGGAACGTAGCCATGTCCACCTTCGCCCGTCTGGTTTCCACCGGGCGATACCTGCCCGAGATCGAGGTGAGCAATCCCGCGCTGCACGAGCGTTTCCGCGCCGCGCTGCCGGAGTTCATCGCGAAGATGGAGGAGTCCTCCGGCATTCGTCGCCGCTGGTACGCGCCGGAGTCGTTCAGCACGTCGGACGTGGCGCTCCCGGCCGCG
Organism: uncultured Vicinamibacteraceae bacterium; assembly: GCA_964387935.1. Taxonomy (GTDB): domain Bacteria; phylum Acidobacteriota; class Vicinamibacteria; order Vicinamibacterales; family JAFNAJ01; genus CAYLZN01. Next base: position 11,332 of record CAYLZN010000023.1, read on the forward strand.
AAGCAGGCCATCGAACGTGCAGGGCTCGCCCCGACCGACATCGACCTCATCATCATCGGGACCGACTCGCCCGACTACATCACGCCAGCGACGTCGACGGTGCTGCAGCACAAGCTCGGCGCGAGCAACGCCGGCACGTTCGACGTGGGATGCGCGTGCGCATCGTTTCCGACCGGCATTGCGTCCGCGGCGGGCATCATGGCTACCAACGCGGCCATCAAGAATGTGCTGGTCGTCGGCGTGTATCTGATGCACAAGCTCGCCGCGGCGAACGACCCGATGATCTTCTTCTACGGCGATGGCGCTGGCGCGGCGATCCTCCAGCCGGCCTCTGAACCCGGGTACCTCGGCGCGGCGTTTCAGGCCGACGGCGCCTACCACGCACACTGGGGCATCTACTCGGGGGGCACCGCCGAACCGGCGACCGAAGAGTCGGTCAAAGGTGGCCGCACCCAGGTTCGGATGCTCCAGCGCTACCCGCCGGAGATCAACCACGAGGGCTGGCCGCGGCTGGTGCGCAAGCTGGCGAAGAACCTCGGGTTCGCCGTCTCGGACATCGACTTCGTCATCTTCACGCAGGTGCGCAGGCCGAGCATCGACCTCGTGATGAACGACCTCGGCCTGCCGATGGCGCGCACGCACACCGTGATGGAGGAGTGGGGGTACACCGGCTCGGCCTGCATCCCGATGGCGCTCGACGATGCGCGGGAGAAGAAGTTGATTCGGCCGGGCAGCCTGGTCGTGCTCGTCGGGTCTGGCGTGGGCTACAACCAGGCCGCGGTGGCGATGCGAATGTAAGAGGGCGTACGGCGTACGGCGTACGACGTACGGCGGCGTACGGCCCTGGACGACGAGGGGCGTACGGCGGCGCACGGGCAGGACCCGGCGTCCGGTGGGAGGCACGGCAGGCGCAGGGCGGGAGGCGGGTATGATTCACGGCGACATCCTGGGCGAGCGGGCCCGCCTGAC
>CAYLZN010000023.1:12400-27347 GCA_964387935.1 uncultured Vicinamibacteraceae bacterium
GGCGGGAGGCGGGTATGATTCACGGCGACATCCTGGGCGAGCGGGCCCGCCTGACGCCGGGCAAGGCGGCGGTCGTGGACGTGGCGACGGACGCCAGGCTGACCTACGCCGATCTCGATGCGCGCGCCACGGCCTGCGCGCGGCTCCAGCGTGAGGTGCTCGGCCTGCGCAAGGGCGACCGCATCGGCCTGCTCGCCTCGAACCGCCTCGAGTTCCTCGACATCTTCTTCTCCGCCGGCAAGAGCGGCATCGTCCTCGTCCCCATGGGTACCCGCCTGACCGCGCGTGAGCTCGCGCACATCGTGTCGGACTCGGGGCTGCGGGCGTTCGTCTACGGCAGGGATTTCGTGGAGACCGTGCGCGAGTTGCGGGGACTCGTCGAGGTGGAGCGATGGGTCGCGCTCGACGGGCCGGCGGCACCCGGCGACGTGGCGTACACGGACCTGCTCGCGCGGGTGCCCGAAGGGCCGTGGACGCACGAGCCATGCCGCTCCGAGGACCTGTACGCGCTGCTCTATACCAGCGGCACCACGGGCCGGCCGAAGGGCGTGATGGTGCCGCATCGGATGGTGTCCTGGAACGGCTACAACACGGTGACCTGCTGGCAGCTCCGCGACGACGATGTGAGCCCGATCTTCACGCCGCTGTATCATGCCGGTGCCCTGGGGGCATTCCTCACGCCGATGGTCGCGATCGGCGGGACGATCATCCTGCACCCGGGCTTCGACACGACCGAGGTGTGGCGCACGATCGTTCAGGAGAAGTGCACCGTGGTCCTCGGCGTGCCGACGATCTGGAAGATGCTGCTCGAGGCGCCGGAGTTCGCGACCGCCGACACGTCGCATGTCCGCTGGTTCATCAGCGGCGGCGCGCCGCTGCCCGAGTACATCGCCGAGGCGTTCCAGCAGCGCGGGATCGTGTTCAAGCAGGGATACGGTCTCACCGAGGTTGGCGTGAACTGCTTTTCGATGACCGTCGAGGAATCGATCCGCAAACGCGGGTCGATCGGCAAGCCGCTGATGATGACCGAGGCGCGACTGGTGGACGAACAGAGCCGTGAGGTCGCGACGGGCGAGGTGGGCGAGCTGTGGCTCCGCGGCCCGCACGTGAGCCTGGGCTACTGGAACAACCCCGAGGCGACGGCCGCCGCCCTCGATGTCGAGGGGTGGTTCCACACGGGTGATCTCGCGCGCCGCGATGCGGACGGGTTCTTCTACATTGCGGGCCGTCGCAAGGACATGTTCATCAGCGGCGGCGTCAACGTGTACCCGGCCGAGATCGAAGGCGAACTCCTGCTGCATCCTGGCGTCGCGGACGCCGCCGTGATCGGCGTGCCGCATGACACGTGGGGCGAGGTGGGGATCGCGTTCGTCGTCGGACGAGGCGGCACGGCGCCAACGCCCGGGGAGTTGTCGGCCCACCTGACCAGCCGATTGGCGCGGTACAAGCTGCCGAAAGCCTTCGTCGCAATCGACGCGCTGCCGCGCACGGCCTACGGCAAGGTGCAGAAGAACGTGCTCGCGGAGCGGTACGCCGCCATGCGGCAGCCTGGCGGCCCGCCCGCTCCGGACTCCGGAGGCGAGGCGTGACCACCGTCGCGCCGCTGGCCCACGACGTGGCGGGCGACGGACCGCCGTTGCTGCTGCTCAACGGCGGGCTGATGAGCCTGCGCGCGTGGGATCCGGTGGCGTCGCGGCTGCAGGCCCGATTCACCGTCGTGCGATGCGACCTGCGCGGCCAGTTGCTGTCGCCGGGTACGCCGCCGGCCACGCTCGCCGGCCATGCGGACGATGTGGGCGCCCTCCTCGACCACCTGGGCCTCGGGCGTGTGCACGTCGCAGGCGCGTCGTTCGGCGCACTCGTGGGACTCACGTTTGCTGCGCAACACCTCGAGCGCGTCACGACCCTGACGGCCATGGTCGCCACCGATCAGATCACGCCAGAGATGGGTGGCGGCGGACGGGCGCTTGCCGACGCCTGCCGGCTCGCGGCCGAGGGAGGTGATGGCGGGCGCGTCTTCGATCTGATTGAGCAGGGGACGTTCTCGCCAGAGTACCGACGGGCGCATGCCGACCAGTTGAAGGCGCGGCGGCAGGCGATCAGCCTGCTGCCGTCCACGTGGTACAGCGGACTCGTCGCCCTGCTCGGCACGCTCGACGGCCTGGACCTGCGCCCCCTGCTGCCGCGGATCACGTGCCCGACGCTCGTGCTCGCCGCGGGGCGGGACGAGACGTTTCCACTCATGCACTCGCAACGCCTGGCCCGTGCGCTGCCCGATGCGCATCTGCGTATCATCCCCGAGGCGGCGCACGGCGTCGTCCTCGAAGAACCGGACGTGGTTGTGGAGTCCATCATCGAGTTCATCGAGGCCGCGGGTGCCGGCCCGGCCCCGAGCCTTGAGCCCCGAGCCTTGAGCCCCGAGCCCTGAGCCTGTTCCTATGCGCCTGATCCTCCGTCTCCTGCTGTGGCTCGTGCTGGTGGTCGTGCTGCTGGCGGTGGCCTGCTGGCGCCGGCCGATGGCGACGATGGAAGTCGTCGGGCGGGGCGCGCTCCGGATGTACGGATTCGAGAAGGTGTCGATTCCCGTGCCGGACGGCAAGGTCACGTACTTCCGTGCGGGCTCGGGCTCGCCCATGATCTTCCTGCACGGGGCGAACGACCAGTCCGGGGGCTGGGCCCGAGTGGCGCCGGAGTTCAAGGCGACGCACCGCGTGATCGTGGCGGACCTCGCGGGGCACGGGGAGAGCGATCCGGAGGAGGGACGACTGTCGATGCGCCAGCTCGTGGGCGGCGTGGCGGCGGTCGTGCAGGCGGAGGGTCGGGGCCAGCCAGTCATCATCGTTGGCAACTCGCTGGGCGGATTCCTCGCCCTCGTGCAGGCGCACAGGAACCCGGGCACGGTGTCGCACGCCATCATCGTCAACGGCGCGGTGGACCGAGGCGACGGCATGCACGCCGCGGTGACACTGCTGCCGAAGACCCGGGAGGAGGCGCGGCAGGCGATGGACGCGCTCACGAGTCCGAAGACGCCGCGCGTCCCGGGATTCGTGCTCGACGATCTGGCGCGGCGGTCCGCGACGAGCCCGCTCTCGCGCCTGATGCCGGCGCTCGACACGGAACTCGGCGAGTACCTGCTCGACGATACCCTCGATCGGATTGCGATTCCGGTGACGATGATTTGGGGTGCCGACGATCGAGTGCTGTCGGTGACCTACGCGCAGCGGGCGGCGGAGAAGCTGCCGAACGCGCGCCTCGTGACGATCCCGGACTGCGGCCACGTGCCGCAGCGCGAATGCGCTCCGCAGTTGCTCGAGCTGATGCGGGACGCGCTCGCGCATCCAGGGACGGATGGGGGGACGCGGTGAAGAGGACGCTGACGGAGTCGAAGGTCCGGATGAACCAGGAGGCGCGCTCCGAACGCAGCCGCGCGCAGATCCTCGAGGCCGCGCTCAAGCTGTTCTCGTCGTTCGGGTATCACGGGACCAGCATGCGCGACATCGCCGAGGAGGCAGGTGTGTCGACGGGGAACGTGTATCACCAGTTCCCGGACAAGGAGAGCCTGTTCCGGGCGCTGCTGGATCAGTATTTCGAGGCGCTGGCGCAGCCGGACTTCCCGTTCAACAAGGCGCTCGCGGCGGGCGCGTTTCCGAACGACCTCGAGGCGCTCGCGCGCGCGGCGCGGGAGAGTGTCGAGCAGTATCGGCGCCATGTGTCGCTCATCTACGTGGACGTCGTCGAGTTCGACGGGAGCCACATCCGGAAGTTCTATTCGGACATGGCGAATCGTTTTGCGGCGTTCCTCGAGGGCAATCAGGAACGCCTGGCGCTCGGGCAGCTGCGGGAGGGTGTGGCGCCGTTGACGGCGGTGATGGTGGCGAGCCGGTTTTTTCTGCAGTACTTCGCGGTGGAGATCCTGTTCGGCGTGCCGGATCACTTCGGCAGCGACACGGACAAGGCCCTGAGGGAGATCGTGGACATCCTGAAGTTCGGGATGCTGAAGGGGTGAGCTGGGGTCAGGTCTTTACTTTTAGCGTTTTCGGGTTCTTGCCCGAAAACGCTAAAAGTAAAGACCTGACCCCAAGGTTTCACTTCCCAGGAGGCGCCAGCACCGTGCACACCGACGCGCAAATCGGCCCGCCAATGTTGAACGTCGCGGCGTAGCGCGGCGCCTTCACCTGCAGCTCCGCCGGCGCCTTGCCCGCCAGCTGCCACGCGGACCACCCGATCATCGCCACGCCGGTCGCCCCAATCGGGTGTCCCTTCGCAATCAGCCCGCCAGACGAGTTGATCGCGCACTCGCCACCGACCGCCGCCTTGCCGTCCACCCAGTACTGCGCGCCCTTCCCGACCTCCGCCTTGCCAATCACCTCCGTGCCAATGGCGGCCATTACGGTGAAGCAGTCGTGCAGCTCCGCGACGTTCACGTCCGCGGGCTTCACCCCGGCCAGATCGTAGGCAGCCTTCATCGCACGATAGGCGCCCGCCGGCCGCAGCACATCGCGGCCCCCCTTCTTCAACGGGTCGGTTGCCTGGCCCCACCCGGCCACGCGCACGCACTCGCTCGGCTTGAGCCCGAGCTTCGCCAGGCCCTCGGCCGTCGCCAGGATCATCCCCGCGTAGCCGTCGGTGATCTGCGAGCAGTCGTACGTCTTGAGCGGCAGGCCGTCGACGATGCAGCGGTTGACGCCCTCGAGCTTCTCGGCCTGATCGACCGTGAGCGCGACGTCGCGCATCTGCGCGAACGGGTTGTGCCGCGCGTTCTGGTACTCCGTCACCGAGATCACCGACAGGTCCCTCGTCGTCACCTTGTGCTCGGCGAGGTACGCGGCCATCACCTCGGCGAAGATATGCGGGAAGACGAAGACCTTGCCCTCGCGTTCGTCGGGATGCGAGAAGTAGCCGAGCACCTCGCCGATCAGCTTGCCGTCCATCTTGCCCACGGCATCGCGCATCTTCTCGTAGCCGACCGCGATCCCCACGTCGCCGAGGCCGACCTGCAGCTTGTGGATGACCGAGAGCACCGCCTGGCCGCCCGATGCGCACGCGTTCTCCACCGACTCCATCGGCTTGCCCTCGAGGCCGGGCACCATGGCCAGGAGGCCAGCGAGCAGGCCCTGCTTGTTGAGCGAGAAGTTGCAGGCGGCCGCAATGGCGCCGACGTCGATGGACGAGGGCTGCGCCTTGATCTGCTGGCAGGTTTCGAGCACGGTGCGCTCGACGATCTGCGGCACGGAGACGTCGAAGAGCTTGCCGAAGGGCGACTGGTGGTAGGCCGCGATGTAGATGGGCTTCATGATGCGGGACTCCTCGCGCAGGGGCGGCGCGGTGCGTGACACGGTCCCGGCCGGAACCGCCCGTTCACTGTACTTCTGGCAGGCACCAGGCACAAGGCACCGTGGCTTCTGCTGCGATCCCGACCGTACCGGTCGCGGGCGCCCGCCGCAGGCCGCTTGCCGGAGGCCGCAGGCCGAATCGCGCGATGGAGTATTGACGCCCTCCCCGCCCTGAGCAGACGATTGCGCCGGAGGAACTCGATGACCCGCCGCTCGCGCCCGTCACCCGCCCCGTGGCTTGTCCTGCTCGGAACCGTCCTCGTCTGGACCGGCACGGCCGCTGCCCAGCAAGCCGCCCAGGCTGGCGCCCAGGACGCCGACTACGTCCGCGCGCACTACACGAAGTTCGAGCACCGCATTCCGATGCGGGACGGGGTCAGGCTGTTCACCGTCGTCTACGTGCCGAAGGACAAGTCGAAGACGTATCCGATCATCCTGCGGCGCACGCCCTACAGCGTGGCGCCGTACGGCCTCGACAAGTACCCGGAGCGGCTCGATGCCCAGCGTCGCCGCTACTTCCAGGAAGGCTACATCGTCGCCTACCAGGACGTGCGCGGGCGGATGATGTCGGAAGGCGAGTTCGTCAACGTGCGGCCGTACATCCCGAACAAGAAATCGCCGCGCGAGGTCGACGAGACCACGGACACGTTCGACACGGTGGACTGGCTGGTGAAGCAGGTGCCCGGCAACAACGGCCGCGTCGGGATCAGCGGCGTGTCCTACCCCGGGTTCTACTCGACCATGGGGGCGATCGACGCGCATCCCGCGGTGAAGGCGGTCTCACCCCAGGCGCCGGTGTCGAAGTGGATGGCGGGCGACGACTTCTGGCACAACGGCGCGTTCCTGCTGTCCCACGCCTTCGACTTCTTCGCGAACTTCGGTCGGCCGCGCCAGGGTCCGACGTCGGAGTTCGGCCCGCGATTCGACCACAAGACACCCGACGGCTATAGGTTCTTCCTCGACTTGGGACCCCTCCCGAACGCGGACGCCAGGTACCTGAAGGACGAGGTCGCGTTCTGGAACGACATCGAACAGCACGGGAAGTGGGACGCCTTCTGGGAGGCGCGCGATGTGCTGCCGCACCTGAAGAACATCAGACCGGCGATGCTCGTGGTCGGGGGCTGGTTCGACGCTGAGAACCTCTACGGGGCGCTGCACACCTACCAGGCCATCGAGACGAACAGCCCGGGCACCACCAACATGCTGGTCATGGGCCCGTGGTCCCACGGCCAGTGGAGCGCAGACGATGGGGGCGGCCGGCTCGGTGACATCGCGTGGGGGTCGAAGACCGGGGATTACTACACCGAGCATGTCGAGGTGCCCTTCTTCAACCAGCACCTCAAGCAGCGGGGCCAGGCGTCGCTCGCCGAAGCGACGGTGTTCGAGACGGGGGCGAATGAGTGGCGGCGGCTCGAGGCGTGGCCACCGAAGGAGGCATCGGCGCGCGATGTCTACCTGCGTGCGGACGGCACGCTGACGTTCGCACCGGACGCACCCGGGGGCGCCGGCCCGTCGTTCCGTGAGTTCGTCAGCGACCCCGCCCACCCGGTGCCGTACACGGCAGAGGTGCGGCACTGGTACACCGCGGCGTTCATGGTCGAGGACCAGCGCTTCGCGGCGCGCCGGCCGGATGTCCTGGTGTACGAGAGCGAACCGCTGACGGAGGACCTGCGCGTGGCGGGACCGATCACGGCCACGCTGTTCGTGTCGACGACCGGCACCGACTCGGACTGGGTCGTCAAGGTAATCGACGTGTTCCCCGACGATACGAAGAACCCGGAGCCGAACCCGCGCAACGTGCAGCTCGGCGGCTACCAGATGCTGGTGCGCGGCGACGTGTTGCGCGGGAAGTTCCGCAGGAGCCTCGCAACGCCGGAGCCGTTCCAGCCCGGCACGGTGACGAAGATCGAGTTCGATCTGCAGGACGTGTTCCACCGGTTCAAGAAGGGACACCGGTTGATGGTGCAGGTACAGAGCACCTGGTTCCCCAAGATCGACGTCAATCCGCAGACGTTCGTGGACATCTACGCGGCGACCGAGAAGGACTTCCAGAAAGCGACACAGCGTATCCACAGCGGGGGAGAGCAGGCGTCCAGGGTGCGCCTGAGGATTCTGAAAGACGGGATCTGACCCGTTGTCAACCCGGGAATCGCAGCCATTGCCACGGTCAGGCGGCTTTTCTGAGCGGAGATCGCAGAATTTGCGAAAAGGACTCCCGACCCCATGAACGAGAAACTCGGCGCCTTCTACCTCGGTCGCCGCTACGACCCCGCCGCACGCACCAGGACCGACGACCTGGTCCTCTACGACTCCCGCGACCTCGTCACCCACGCGGTCATCATCGGCATGACCGGCAGCGGCAAGACGGGCCTCGGCATCGACCTACTCGAAGAAGCCGCGATCGACGGCGTGCCCGCCATCGCGATCGATCCCAAGGGCGACATGGGGAATCTGCGGCTCACGTTCCCGCGCCTGGCCCCGGAGGACTTCCGTCCCTGGATCGACGAAGACGAGGCCGCGCGCGCGGGACAGACGCCAGACACCTTCGCCGCCGCGCAGGCCGAGTCGTGGAAGAACGGGCTCGCAGCCTGGGGCCAGGACGGCGCCCGCATCGAGCGGCTCCGCCAGGCCGCGGACGTCGCCATCTACACGCCGGGCAGCAGCGCGGGCCTCGGCATTTCGATCCTGAACTCGTTCGCCGCGCCGCCGCGCGAGATCCTCGACGACGGCGAGCTGCTGAACGAACGACTCGGCACGTCGGTCAGCGGCCTGCTCACGCTCGTCGGCCTCGACGCCGACCCGGTCCGGAGCCGCGAGCACATCCTGATCGCGACGATCATCTCGGCGGCCTGGCAGCAGGGCGAGAGCCTCGACCTCGGTACGCTGATCTCGCGCATCCAGAACCCGCCGGTCGCGAAGATCGGCGTGCTCGACCTCGAGTCGTTCTTCCCCGCGAAGGATCGCTTCGAGCTGGCCACGCGCCTCAACGCGCTGCTCGCGGCGCCCGGCTTCGCCGCCTGGCTCCAGGGAGAGCCGCTCGACGTCGGCCGCCTGCTCTACACGCCGCAGGGCAGGCCGCGCATCGCGGTGATCTCGATCGCGCACCTCGGCGATGCGGAACGGATGTTCTTCGTCTCGCTCCTGCTGAACGAGGTGGTCGGATGGATGCGGCGCCAGAGCGGGACGACGAGCCTCCGCGCGCTGCTCTACATGGACGAACTGGCCGGCTACATGCCGCCGAGCGCGAACCCGCCCTCGAAGCGCGCGCTCCTCACGCTGCTCAAGCAGGCGCGCGCCTTCGGCGTCGGCGTGGCGCTGTCGACGCAGAACCCGGTCGATCTCGACTACAAGGGGCTCAGCAACGCGGGCACGTGGTTCCTCGGTCGCCTGCAGACCGAGCAGGACAAGGCCCGGGTGCTCGATGGCCTCGAAGGCGCCCTCTCCGGCAGATCAGGCTTCGACCGCGGAGAGATGAACCGGCTGCTCTCCGGCCTGCCCAAGCGCGTGTTCCTCCTCCACAACGTGCACGAGGACGCGCCGGAGCTGTTCGAGACGCGCTGGGCGATGTCGTACCTGCGCGGCCCGCTCACGCGCGATCAGATCCGGACCCTCATGGCGAAGGCGAAGGCGAGCGCGACGCCGGCGGCGCCGGCGGCGCCTGCGATGCCTGCGACGTCGGCAAGGACACCGCCGACGGCGCGACCCGCCGCGTCACCTGCCGCCGCGCGTCCCGTGCTGCCGCCCGCCGTCCCGCAGTACTTCGCCCCGGGCACGGCGCAGGACGCGCCGCCCCGCTACGAGCCATTCCTGTGGGCCACCGCGCAGGCGGGGTTCGAGGACGCGAAACGCGGCGTGCGCACCACGCGGGCGGTGAACCTGCTCGCGCCGTTCGCCGAGGGTCCGCTCGGCGTGAACTGGGACGCGGCCACGCCCACCGACCTCACGTTGTCCTCGCTGCGTGCCGAGCCGCTGGCCGGCGCCACCTTCGCCGAGGTGCCGCCCCTCGCCGCCCAGGTGAAGAGCTACGCCGCCTGGGGCAAGGACCTCGCGCGCTGGCTCTTCGAGACCCAGACGCTCGAGCTCGTGTCGCACGCCGGCACCGGCCTGACGTCCGCGCCCGACGAGGCGGAGCGGGAGTTCCGCATCCGCGTGCAACTGGCGTCCCGTGAGGCGCGCGATGCGGCCAAGGCGAAGCTCCAGCAGAAATACGCTCCCAAGGTGGCGGCGCTGCAGGAGAAGGTCCGGCGCGCGACGAGCGCCGTCGAGCGAGAGCAGGGACAGGCCTCCGACCAGAAGATCCAGTCGGTCATGTCGATCGGCAGCAGCGTGCTGGGCGCCCTGCTCGGCCGGAAGATCCTCAGTTCCACCAACATCGGCCGCGCCTCGACGGCCGCGCGCGGACTGGGGCGCGCTCAGAAGGAGGCCGACGACGTGAAGCGCGCCCAGGCGAACGTGCAGGCCTTCCAGCAGCAGCTCGCCGACCTCGAGGCCGAGCTCCAGTCCGAGCTCGCCGCGCTCGACTCGGCCGGGGACGCCGGCACGGACCCGCTCGACCGCGTGGCGATCAAGCCCCGGAAGACCCAGATCACGGTCGCCCAGGTGGCGCTCGTGTGGGTGCCGGCGGTCGGAGGCTCGGCGGGGTAGAATGCCCCGCACACGACAAGCCCGGGCGACCGCCCGGGGAGGAGGATGCAGTGGCTTCGTTACAGGAACGCATCATCGGCGCCATGCGGCTGGACGCGAATACGTTCGAAGAGGTGGAGCGCGACGAAACCGCCACCGGCCAGGCCATGCTCGTGGTCGTCGCCGCGGGCATCGCCGCGGCGATCGGGGCCCTCGGACGTGGGGGGCTCCGCTTCATGTTCGTACTGCTCTTCGCGGCGATCGCCGGATGGTTCATCTGGGCGTTCCTGACCTACATCATCGGGACGAAGCTGATGCCCGAGAAGCAGACGCACGCGGACCTCGGGCAGATGCTGCGCGTGCTGGGGTTCTCGGCGGCGCCCGGCCTGCTCAACGTGCTCGGGTTCATCCCCTTCTTCGGCTGGATCGTCAGCTTCGTCGCGGGCCTCTGGCAGCTGGCCGCCATGATCGTCGCCGTGCGCCAGGGCCTCGACTACACGTCCACGGGCCGCGCGGTCGTCGTCTGCATCATCGGGTGGTTCGTCTACATGATCTTTTCGATGATGATGGCGGTCATGTTCGGCGGCATGGCGATGATGGGCCGCGGCCTGGGCGCGTAACGACCCGTTCAGTCCCGGGGTGGATCAATGAGACGCACGGCTCTCGGCGGTATTCGTGTCGGCGCGGCGCTCGCGGGCGTCGTGCTCGCGAGCCTGATCGCGCTTCCCCGCGCGCAGGAGTTCCCCGGCCAGGAACGAGGCCCCGAGATCCGTGGCCCCTACGGCGCGCTGTCCTACCGCTACATCGGACCGCCCGGCAACCGCGTCAGTGCCGTGGCCGCGGTCCCGGGCGACCTCAACGTCTACTACGCGGGCGGCGCGTCCGGGGGCGTCTGGAAATCGACCGACGGAGGCACGCGCTGGCGCCCGATCTTCGACGAACAGCCCGCGCAGTCGATCGGCGCCGTCGCCATCGCGCCCTCGGACCCGAACATCGTCTGGGTCGGCACGGGCGAGACGTTCATCCGCTCGAACGTGTCGCTGGGCGACGGCCTCTACAAGTCCACCAACGCCGGGCGCACCTGGACCCGGATGGGCCTCGAGAAGACGGGGCGGATCGGCCGCATCGTCGTCCACCCCACCAACCCGGACATCGTCCTCGCCGCAGCGCTCGGGCATGCGTACGGGCCGCAGCAGGAGCGCGGCGTGTACCGCTCGTCGGACGGAGGACGGACCTGGCAGCGCGTGCTGTTCGTGGACGAGCACACCGGGGCGTCGGACATCGCGATGGATCCGGTCAATCCGAACAACGTGTTTGCCGGCATGTGGCAGATCGACATCAAGACGTGGGGCCGCGTCAGCGGCGGCCCCGGCAGCGGCGTGTTCGTGTCGCGCGATGGAGGCGCAACGTGGAAGCGCCTCGAGGGCAACGGGCTCCCGCCGTCTCCGCTCGGGAAGATCGCCGTGTCGGTGGCGCCAGGCGACCCGGACCGCGTCTACGCCCTGATCGAAACGGGCCAGCGTGGCTCGCTCTGGCGGAGTGATGACGGCGGGGAGCGGTGGCGACGGGTGAACACGAGCCGCCTGCTGAACGAGCGGCCGCACTACTACACGCGCATGCTCGTCATGCCGGACGACCGCGACGAGGTGTACTTCCCGTCCAACGGCATGGGCGTGACGCACGACGGGGGCGAGACGACGGACCAGCTCCGCGGGTGGGGCGGCGACAACCACGACATGTGGGTCGATCCGAAGAACCCCAACCGTCTGATGATAGGAAACGACCTCGGCGTGATGATCACGACCACGCGCGGCCGCGAGTTCAACATGACGCGGCTCCCGATCGGCCAGATCTACCACGTGGCCGCCGACACGCGCGTCCCGTACTTCGTGTACGGGCAGATGCAGGACTACTCGTCGCTGCGCGGCCCGAGCAACAGCCTCTCCGGCGCCATCCACCCGAGCCTGTGGACGACGACCGCCGGCTGCGAGACGGGCTGGAACATCCCGGACCCGGTGGATCCCAACGTCATCTGGGGCGGGTGTTACGCGGGCGTGCTGGAGCGCCACGATCTGCGGACGCGTCACTCGCGCACGGTGAGCCCCTGGCCCGAGCGGACGATGGGCGCGCCAGCCGGCGAGATCAGGCTGCGGATGAACTGGACGTTTCCGATCGCGATCTCTCCGCACGATCACGACACCGTCTACACCGGCAGCCAGTACGTGCACCGGACGACGGACGGCGGGCAGACGTGGCAGGAGATCAGCCCGGACCTCACCTTGAACGATCCCTCGATGATGGGTGACTCCGGCGGTCTGACCATCGACAACCTCAGCGTGGAGTACGCCGGTGTCGTGTTCGCCATCGCCGAATCGCCGCTCGAGAAGGGCGTGATCTGGGCCGGCACCAACGACGGCCTGGTGCAGGTGACGCGCGACGGCGGGCGCACGTGGACGAACACGACGCCGAACATCAAGGGCATGCCGCCGAAGATGACGGTCAGCAGCGTCGAACCGTCGCGCCATGAAGCCGGCGTCTGCTACATCGCCGTGGACGGCCACCAGGTCGGCAATTTCGACCCCTGGCTCTACAGGACTTCGGACTACGGCAGGACCTGGACGCTCATCGTCAGCGGCATTCCGAAGTCGATGTTGAGCTACACGCACGTGCTGCGCGAGGACCCCAGGCGCAAGGGCCTGCTCTACGCCGGCACGGAGAACGCGGTGTACACGTCCTTCGATGACGGGGCGACGTGGGTGGCACTGCAGCAGAACCTGCCGCACGCGCCCGTGCACTGGCTCGAGATTCAACCCCACTTCAACGACCTGATCGTCGGGACCTACGGGCGCGGCATCTGGATCATGGACGATGTGACGCCGCTGCAGCAGATGACCGAGGCCGTGCGGCAGAGCGCGGCGCACCTGTTCGAGCCGCGGCCCGCCTATCGCTTCCGCAATGTCGAGCGGCGGGACCTCGCGCCGTCCGGCGCGCAGCCCGGCCGGAATCCGCCGTACGGCGCGTCGCTGTCGTACTGGCTGAAGGACGCGGCGAAGGAGAACGTGCCGCTGACGATCTCGGATGACAGCGGCAAGGTGATCCGGACCGTGCGCGGGACGAATCGACAGGGCCTGAACCGCGCGTGGTGGGACCTGCGATACGAGCCGACGAAGGAAGTCGAGATGCGCACGACGCCGCCCGGCAACCCGGAAATCTGGAGCGAGAAGCGATTCGTCGGGAGAGACACGCGGCCGGTGCTGTACTACGGGATCGACGCGCCGAAGCGCGGACCGCTGGTGCCCCCGGGGACCTACACCGTCAGGATGACCGTCGGCGGGAAGGAACTGTCGCGCCCGCTGACGGTACTCAAAGACCCGAACACGGTGGCCACCGAGGAGGACGTCACGCGGTCCACGCAGCTCTCGATGGACATCTACGACCGCATCAACGAGTCGGTCGAGATGATCAACCGGCTCGAGTGGACGCGGAAGCAGCTCGAGGATCTCCGCAAGTTCACGACGAGCACGGGCCAGAAGGACGCCGCGAAAGACGCCCTGGGCGCCATCGAGGCGCTCGACGCGAAGCTCCGGGCGGTCGAGGACACGCTGCTGCAACCCACGCTCGCCGAGGGCGACGCGAAGTCGTTCCGCGGCGCACTGAAGCTGTACCTCAAGTTCGTCTGGCTGCAGGCTGAAGTGAGCGCCGGCGGGGGCGACGTCGCCGGCAATGCCGACTTCCGGCCCACGCAGCCCCAGCTCGACGTCTACACGAAGCTGGCGGCCGAACTGGACGAGGTGAAGGCCGAGTTCAAGGCGCTCTACGAGCGCGACGTGCCCGCGTTCGAGGGGCGGCTCGTCCGCTGACAGGAGGCGACATGCGACCTCGCGTGGCCGTCGGACTCGCAGTCCTGGCGAGCCTGGCCGCTCCGGTGCTGGCGATGGCGCAGACCAGCCCGGTGCTCACCGGCCACACCCTCTACAGGATGACGCTGCTGCGCGCCGCCCCCGGCCGATTCGCGGACCTGCTCGCGGAGGTGAGCACGCAGGTGCGAACGTCTGGTGGCCTGGCGGTTCGCCACTCGCAAGGGGACCAGTGGGATTTCGTGATCCTCGTCCCCGCGCCGTCGTCCGCCGGGGGCGCCCTGCCCGCTGGCCTGCTCGGGTCTCCGTTCTCCGAGGCCTTCGTCGCCTGGCAGGAGGACCAGCTGGTGCGCGGTCCGTCACTCGAGGCGATCCCAGGCTTCCTCGCTGCCGGCCTCTACCACTTCGAGATGTTCGATGCGGCTCCTGGCCGGCTGGACGAACTGATCCGCGAGCGCGAGATGGAGAATGCGTACCTCGCCGGGGTGGGCCGCCCGCGGAACCTCATCTTCCGGCGGGAGTTCGGCGCCGCGTGGGACGCGTTCACGATCGGCGCCTATCGCGACTGGCGACACTACGCCGAGCGGGACCTCGTCACGCCCGAGCAGGCGCGCGCGGCCGCCAAGGCCGCGGGCTTCGAATCAGACGAGGCCGTCGGGCCGTACATGCGGTCCCTGATCCTCTCGCACCACGACACGCTCGGCACACCCATTCGCTGATCAGGCCCCAAGGCGCCCCCATGGCTGAACTGAAGACCAGGCCGAACGCGGCGAGCGTGGCAGCCTTCATCGACAGCATCACCGACGACACACGCCGGGAGGACTGCCGGACCGTGCTCCGCCTGATGAAGAACGCCACCCGGGCCCGGCCCAGGATGTGGGGCCCCAGTATCGTCGGCTTCGGAAGTTACCACTACAAGTACGACAGCGGCCGCGAGGGCGACTGGTTCGAGGCCGGGTTTTCGCCTCGCAAGAACGACCTGACGCTGTATCTGATGTCCGGGCTCGATCCCCTCGCAGGCCTGCTGGCGAAGCTGGGCCGACACAAGACGGGGAAGTCCTGCCTCTACATCAAGCGCCTCGCCGACGTGAATCTCGAGGTGCTCGAACAGATGATCGTGGCGTCGGTGAAGCA
>CAYLZN010000023.1:27447-31122 GCA_964387935.1 uncultured Vicinamibacteraceae bacterium
TCGCCGACGTGAATCTCGAGGTGCTCGAACAGATGATCGTGGCGTCGGTGAAGCAACGGAAGATGGGTGAAGACGCCAAGCCCTGAGCCTTGAGCCCAGTTTTCGATAGGATGTAGAAATGCGCTTCCTCTCCCGCCTGTTCGGCCGGGATGAACCCGGGGATCAACCGCCGCCTCCGCCAGACGACGAGCCGTCCGGCTCGGTCGCGAGGGAGGATGCCGGGCCTGGGCTGGACGACATCTGGAACTTCGGGTCGCTCACGGTCCCGCCGCCGCCCCAGCCCGGCGTGACCACGCCCGCGTCCCCGTTCGTGGCGGATTCCACGGTCACCGCCGAACTCGCGCCGAAGGTGGTGAGCGCCGTCAAGACGGTGTTCGACCCGGAGATCCCGGTCGACATCTACGAGCTGGGCCTCATCTACGAGATCGCGGCCGACGCCGCGCGGCACGTCCACGTGACGATGACGCTCACGAGCCCCGCCTGTCCGTCGGCACAGCAGCTGCCGAGCGATGTGCGGTTCAAGATCAAGGCCCTGGACGGCGTGAGCGACGCCACCGTCGATGTCGTCTGGGAGCCGCCCTGGGACAAGGACAGGATGTCGGACGCCGCGAAGCTGCAGCTCGGCATCTTCTGACGCGAGGCGCGCCGTGCGCGGACTCCACTTGCTCGTCGTGGTCATCGCCGCCTGGCTGGCGTCCGGGTGCTACGTGGTGAGCGTGCACGGCATCGCGGACCCGGCCGCGGTCGTCTTCGACGACGCGCTGCTCGGCCAGTGGAAGAACGCCGAAGGGGATCAGGATCCCGAGGAGCTCCTCGTGGAGCGCGACGAATGGCGGACCTACGCGGTGACCGTCAAGGACCGTCGCGCCGAGCTGCAGCGGTTCACGGTCCGCCTGGTCAAGGTCGGCCAGCTCCAGTACTTCGACGCGACGATTCACGGAGGGACCGAGCCCGGGCCCGCCCTCCTGCCGGTGCACCTCGTCGGGCGCGTCGCGATCCGCGACGGGCGGCTCGAGGTCGAGACGCCCGACTACGACTGGTTCCGCGGGCGCCTGAACCGGGGCAGCCTGACGATTGCCGCCGTCCTGACGGAACGCGACACCATCCTCATCACCGCGGCCCCCGTGCGGGTCCGCCGATGGCTGGCCGCCAACGCTGCGGCCTCCATGTTCGACATGACCACGTTCGTGAAGTGATTGGCCAGGAGCGGCCTGCCTGGCGTGGAGGGCCCATCATGATCGCAGCCGCAGCCTCCGCCGCGTCGTTGGTGAGATCCCCTTCGGCGTTCCTCGCGACGAGAGCGTCCCTGCGCACCCTGCAGCCCGTGCTCGAGGCCTACGAGCACGAATGGTGGACGTGGGGGCAGCGCGTGTCGGACACCGTGGACCGGATGGGCACGCCGCACGTGCGCATGTTCACCGAGCTCGGCGTGCGGATCGACGAGATCCTCTATCCGCCAGACTACGGACGCCTGCTCCGGGAGGGCTACAAGGCGGGCGTCGTGTGGCGGGCGTTCGACACCGGTTCATTGCTGCCAAGTTTCCTTCTAGGGTATGTGACGAGTTTCTTCGACGCGGGCCTCTACTGCCCGTACACGGTGTCACTCTCGACGGCCTGCCCGATCTCGAAGTACGGCGACGCGCACGTACGGGGACGGTTCCTCGACCCGCTGCTGCGTCGGGACGACACGGTGTGGCAGGGCGCGACGTGGATGACCGAAGCCGGCGGCGGGTCGGACCTCGGCGCAGGCGTCGAGACCCTGGCGCGCGATGCCGGCGACGGTTCCTGGCGGCTCGACGGCGACAAGTACTTCTGCAGCAACGCGAACGCGGAAGTGGCCGTCGTCGCGGCCCGCCCCGAGGGCGCGCCGCGCGACGTGCGCGGGCTCGCGCTGTTCGTGGTGCCCCGGGCGCGCCAGGATGGCCGGCTCAACGTCAATCTCCGCCGGCTCAAGGACAAGATCGGCACGCGCTCGGTGCCGACGGGCGAGATCGAGCTGCGCGGCAGCGAGGCGTACCGCCTGGGCGGCATCTATCAGATCCTCGAGGTCCTCAACGTGTCGCGCGTGTGCAACAGCATCGGGTGCGCGGCGATCACGCAGCGGGCCCTGGCCGACGCCATGGCGTTCGCCGAGGGGCGCGTAGCCTTCGGGCGCCCGGTCGCCGGGCATCCTCTGATGGCCCATCAGATCGAGGATCATCGTCGGCGACTGGACGAATGCTGGGCGCTGGCGTGGGGTGCGGCGCGCATGCTCGACGAGGTCTGGCGCGAGCAACCGCCCTACTCCGACCGCTACTGGCTGTTCAGGCTCGTGGCGCATCTCGCGAAGTACTGGACCGCCGAGGTCGCCGTGCAGACGGCGAAGTGGGCCATGGAGGTCCTCGGTGGCGTCGGGACGCTCGCCGAAAACCGCACCGAACGATGGCTGCGCGAAGCGATGATCTGCGCAATCTGGGAGGGAACCCCGCATCGGCAAATGCTCGACGGGCTGGAGACGATGGAGCGCAAGCGCACGCACGAGCTGCTGCTGGCAGAGCTCGAGGGGCGCACGGCCCGTGTGGAACTCGACGACTGGCGGGGACGGCTCGACCGGCATCTCGCCCTGCCGCGCGACGAGCGCGAGGCCGCGCTGGAGCCGGTCTTTCGGGGCTTCGCTCAGATGGTCGCCCGAGCGTGGGCGCAGGAGTAGTGAGGATCATGAGACTGGCAGTCATCATCGCCGTGCTCGTGGCAGGGGCTGCGCAGGCGCAGCCGCAGCCGCGCCAGACCCAGGCGGACGACTACAGCTCGTACGAGCTGCTCGGTGCGGAGACACACCAGTTCCGCATTCTCTACGACGTGACCGCCACCACGGCCGGGGCGAGGTTCTACTTCAATCCGATCCGCAAGGGCAGCGATGCCTCCGACGAGCGCGTGACGGACCTGGCGACCGGTGGACCGCTGGCCTTCGAGGTCGTGAGTGGGACGGAGGCCCGCGCGAGCGGGCACCCCACGGCCGAACCGGACACGGACTACATCAGGGTGACGCTGGCCCGGCCCGTCCCCGCGGGTGGTGAGCAACGGATCCGGATCGACAAGACCTACAAGGACGCCCGGAGCTACTTCCGTGAAGGTGACACGATTGTCTTCACCCGATCGCTCGGGGTGAAGCGGAACAAGGTCGTGCTGCCGCCAGGGTACGCCCTGTTCTCGTGCAACATGCCATCACAGGTGTTCACCGAGGCGGACGGTCGCATCGCGGTGAGCTTCATGAACCTCAATCCCGACGCGGTGTCGCTCGTCGTGAAGGCGCGCCCCGTCACGTGGACCGATGGGGCCCCCGGCCCTGAGCCGGCCCCCGTCGGGCAGGCGCCGGTCAGGCCCGCACCGGGCGGGGTCTCCATGGCGCCGGCGCCACGCGTGCCCACGCTCCAGGAGTCCGCCGTCGCGCGGGTGAACGACCGGGCGTTCCAGGATCGCGAGATCGTCTACTTCCTGCAGCCCCCCGACACGCACAGCTTCGACCTGTACCACGACTACACGGAATCGCGCGAGGGCATGGACAAGTACCTCAACGTGGTGCGCGCGGGCAGCACCGTGTCGAAGCCGTCGGCCGTCTCGCTGGACACCGGGGAACGCCTGACCGTGGAGACGCTGAAGGGGGATGCCATCACGAAGGCCGGCCTCGACATCGGA
>CAYLZN010000024.1:0-31037 GCA_964387935.1 uncultured Vicinamibacteraceae bacterium
CGAGCTCCTTGGGGAACAGGTGATCCGGGATCGGCTCGCGCGCACGTTCGCGTACCGGCATCGCAGCACCCGAGGCGACCTCGAGGCGCACCGTCAGTTCGGGCCGTCCCGCCCGCTGGTGGTAGGCGTCACCGGCGCGAGCGGCCTCATCGGCTGCCACCTGGTCCCGTTCCTCACCACGGGCGGCCATCGCGTGATTCGCCTGGTGCGGGGGGCAGCCCGGGCAGAAGACGAACAGACCTGGGATCCGTTCGGCGCGGTCGCCCTCGGACCATCGGACCCGCCGCTCGACGCCGTCGTCCACCTCGCCGGCGCCAACATCGCCGGCCGTCGCTGGAACCCGGCGTGGAAGGACGAGATTGTCGGCAGCCGCGTCGGCCCGACACGCCGCATCGCGGAGTCGCTGGCCAGACTGCCCCGGCCGCCGGGGACGCTCGTGTGCGCGTCGGCCACAGGCGTCTACGGGCACCGACCGGGCGAGCGGCTCACGGAGGGGAGCCCCCGGGGAACGGGCTTCCTCGCGGACGTGTGCGAGGCGTGGGAAGGCGCTACCTCGCCCGCCGAGCACGCCGGCATCCGCGTCGTCAACTTGCGCATCGGGATCGTCCTGAGCCCGCTTGGCGGGGCCCTGCGGCGGGCGCTGCCGTCCTTTCGCGCAGGCCTCTGCGGGTACGTGGGTGACCCGCACACCGCGTTCAACTGGGTGGCCCTCGATGACGTGCTGGGGGCCGTCCTGCTGGCGCTGAGCCGAGACGACCTCCGTGGTCCCGTCAACGTCACGGCGCCCGAAAGTGGGACCGCGGAGGCCTTCGCCCGGACGCTCGCCCGCGTGCTCAATAGGCCCTTCGTGATCCCGGTGCCCAAGACAGCCGCCAAGCTCGTCTTTGGCGAAATGGCCGACGGACTCCTGGCCGTGGACGCCCAGGTCGAGCCCGAGACTCTTCAGAAAGCAGGCTACCGGTTCCGGTTCACCGAGCTCGAGGATGCCCTTCGCCACCAACTGGGGCGTCAGCTCGGGTAAACTCCTGTATCGGCTGACGATGAGGGTCTGGTCCGGTTCACCTTACCCGCTGGGCGCCACCTGGGACGGCGTCGGCGTCAACTTCGCGATATTTTCGGAACACGGCACGGCGGTGGAGTTGTGCCTGTTCGACTCTGCCTATGCGGGCCGGGAGTCGGTGCGCGTGCCGCTCACGGAGCGCACGGACCAGGTGTGGCACGGCTACCTGCCCGACGTACGGCCGGGGCAGCTGTACGGCTACCGCGTCCAGGGGCCGTACGAGCCGGCCCGCGGTCACCGCTTCAACGCCAGCAAGCTGCTCTTCGATCCGTACGCGAAAGGCGTGGGCCGCTCACTTCGCTGGCACGAGTCGATGTTCGGCTTCGCGATGGGCGATCCCGCGGCGGACCTGTCGCGTGATGACCACGACAACGCGGCCTACGCGCCGCTCAGTGCGGTCGTGGATCAGTCGTTCACGTGGGGTCCGGACCGTCCCCCGCGGACTCCCTGGCACAAGACGGTCATCTACGAGGTGCACGTCCGCGGGTTCACCAGGCGGCATCCCGGGATCCCCGAGGATCTGCGCGGCACCTACCTCGGCCTCGTGTCGGAGCCTGCGCTCGAGCACCTGCACTCGCTGGGGGTGACCGCGGTGGAGCTGATGCCGATCCACCATCGGGCCGACGAGTGGCACCTCGTCAAGCGCAAGCTGTCGAACTACTGGGGCTACAACACGCTCGCGTACTTCGCCCCCGATCTGCGCTACTCGGTGTCGCGGTCGCCGCAGGACTCGGTGCGCGAGTTCAAGATGATGGTCCGGGCCCTCCATGCCGCCGGCCTCGAGGTCGTCCTCGACGTCGTGTACAACCACACGGCCGAGGGCAACCACCTTGGACCGACGCTGTCGTTGCGCGGCCTGGACAACGCGTCGTACTACCGGCTCTCGCCGCATCAGCCTCGGTACTACGAGGATTTCACGGGCTGCGGCAACACGTTGAACATGCGACACCCGCGCGTGCTGCAGCTGATCATGGACAGCCTGCGGTACTGGGTGCTCGAGATGCACGTGGACGGGTTCCGCTTCGACCTGGCGAGCGCGCTCGCCCGCGAGCTGCATGCCGTCGACAAGCTGGGCGCGTTCTTCGACATCATCCACCAGGACCCGGTGCTGTCACAGGTGAAGCTGATCGCCGAGCCGTGGGATCTCGGTGAGGGCGGTTACCAGGTGGGCAACTTCCCCGTCGGCTGGACGGAGTGGAACGGCAAGTACCGCGATTCCGTCCGGCGCTTCTGGCGCGGCGACGGCGGCCAGGTGTCCGAGTTCGCCACCCGCCTTGCGGGAAGCAGCGATCTCTACGAGCAGAGCGGACGTCGTCCGTACGCCAGCATCAACTTCGTCACGGCGCACGACGGTTTCAGCCTGCAGGACCTGGTCAGCTACGGCCAGAAGCACAACCTGGCCAACGGCGAGAACAACCAGGACGGCGAGAACAACAATCTCAGTTTCAACTTCGGGGTCGAGGGCCCGACCGACGACACGGGGATCCGGGAGCACCGCGAGCGCCAGAAGCGCAACTTCCTGGCGACGCTGTTCCTGTCGCAGGGGGTGCCGATGCTCTGCGGCGGCGACGAGCTGTCGCTCACGCGGAGCGGCAACAACAACGCCTACTGTCAGGACAACGACCTCAACTGGTTCGACTGGACGGAGACCGGGGAGAAGAGGCAGTTCCTCGAGTTCACGCGGCGCGTGATCGCCCTCCGGCAGCACCACCCGGTGCTGCGTCGGCGACGGTTCTTCCAGGGACGCGCCATTCGCGGGGTGGGCGTCAAGGACCTGGCGTGGTTCGATCCGGCGGGGGTCGAGATGACCGACGAGGCCTGGGCGGCGCCGCACGTGCGCTGTCTGGGCGTGCGCCTCTCCGGAGATGCCATCGACGAGAGCGACGAACGGGGGCGCCGGATCGTCGACGACACGATTCTCGTGCTCCTGAACGCGCACGAAGCGCCGGTGCCCTTCATCCTGCCGGCGACTGCCGACGACGCGTGGTGGGTCACGCTGCTCGACACGGCGCATCCCGATGCGTCGAGCCGGCGGCTGCTCGGCGGCGACGAGTACCGGCTCGAAGCGCGATGCCTCGCGGTGCTGAAGCTGGGTCGGCCGCGGTTCCTGTCTGGCCCGGTCTAGCCCCAGCGCACGAGCACCGATCCGACGGTGAACCCGGCGCCCACCGAGGCGAGCAGCACGAGGGTGCCGGGAGTGAGCCGTCCGTCCCGAAGCGCGTCGTCGATCGCGAGCGGGATGGTGGCCGCGGTGGTATTCCCGTACTTCTCGATATTCAGCACCACCTTGTCCGGCGCGATCCCGAGCTTGTCGGCCGCCGACCGGATGATGCGCTGGTTCGCCTGGTGGCAGATCAGCAGGTCCACGTCCGATGCCGCCAGGCCGTTCTTGGCCAGGAGGCGGCGGGCGATCTCCTCGGTCTTGCGGACGGCGAACTTGAACACGGCCTGGCCGTCCTGGTGCACGTAATGCAGCCGCTGGTCGACGGTCTCGTGCGAGGCCGGCCTGCGGCTGCCCCCGGCCGGCATCTGGAGGGCCGGGCCGCCGCTCCCGTCGATCTCGTGCGCGTAGTCGAGGATTCCGATCGTCTCGTCGTCTGACGGTGCGAGCACGGCCACGCCGGCTCCGTCTCCGAACAGGACACACGTCGTGCGATCCGTGTAGTCGATGATGCTCGACATCACGTCGGCGCCGACGGCGAGCACGTACCGGTGCGCGCCGATGGCGACCTGCTGCGCGGCGACGGTGAGCGCGAACGTGAAGCCGGAGCAGGCGGCCCCCAGGTCGAAGCCCCACGCGTTGACCGCGCCGATCTTGTGCTGCAGCACGCAGGCGGTAGACGGGAAGATCGTGTCCGGGGTGGTCGTCCCCACGACGACGAATCCGATATCGGCCGGCGTGATCCCCGCGCGACGGATGGCTTCCTGCGCGGCTGCCGCGGCCAGATCCGACGTCGCCACCCCCGGATCGACGACGTGGCGCTCGCGGATGCCCGTGCGCTGCACGATCCACTCGTTGGTCGTCGAGACCAGCCGCTCGAGATCGGCGTTGGTCAGCACGCGCGGGGGAACGTACGTCGCGAGCGCCGCGATCCTGACACGCCGCAGCGGCCGGGCCGGCGCGAGCCAGTTGCGATCGTCGGGTCTCTTCTCGGAACCGTTCACCACAGGCGGGTGTCCTTTCTCGGCGAGGTCAGGCCGAAGTACTCGTAGGCGCGCGCGGTGGCCACGCGGCCCCGCGGCGTCCGCTCGAGGAAGCCGATCTGCATGAGGAACGGCTCGTAGATGTCCTCGATGGCGTCCTTCTCCTCGCTGGTGGCTGCGGCCAGCGTCCCGAGCCCGACGGGGCCGCCGCCGAACTTCTCGATGATCGTCCGCAGTAACCGGCGGTCGACTTCGTCGAACCCGCGTTCGTCCACCTCCAGCAGGGCCAGCGCGGCCTGCGCCACCCTCCCGTCGATGCGGCCGTCGGCGCGGACCTGCGCGTAGTCCCGCACCCGCCTCAGGAGGCGGTTGGCGATTCGGGGCGTGCCGCGGCTGCGCCGCGCGAGTTCGCCCGCGGCCACGCCATCGATCGGGACGCCGAGGATGCGCGCGGACCGCAGCACGATCTCACGCATGTCGGCCTCCTCGTAGAAGTCGAGTCGGTGGACGATGCCGAAACGGCTTCGCAGCGGCGACGTGAGCAGCCCCGTGCGCGTCGTCGCGCCCACCAGCGTGAATCGCTGGAGCGGCACCTTCACCGATCTGGCGCTCGGGCCCTGGCCAATGACGATGTCGAGCTCGTAGTCCTCCATCGCGGGATAGAGGATCTCCTCGATCGCAGGCGACATCCGGTGGATCTCGTCGATGAACAGGACTTCGTGTTCGGCGAGGTTCGTCAGGATGGCGGCGAGGTCGCCCGGCTTCTCGAGGACCGGGCCGGCCGTGGAGCGGATCGGCACCTGCAGTTCGTGCGCGATCACGTGGGCCAGCGTGGTCTTGCCGAGGCCGGGCGGTCCGTAGACCAGCACGTGGTCCAGCGCCTCCGCACGCTGGCGGGCGGCCGCGATCGACACGGCCAGGTTCTCGCGGACGCGGTCCTGCCCGATGTACTCATCCAGGGTGCGCGGCCGGAGGCCGACCTCGTATTGCGCGTCCTCGTCGACGCGGACACCGCTCGCCAGTCGTGGATCCATGGCGCCTGCCTATCTCGCGAGCGCCTTCAGCGCATGCCGGAGGATCGCCTCGAACGCCGCGTTGCGGCCGAGGGCGGCAAAGGCGCCTTCGAGCGCTTTCTCCGCCGCGACACGCTGGTACCCCAGGTTCACCAGCGCGGACAGGAGATCGGCCTTGGCGTCCTCCTCGGACGGCGCGGCCGGCGTCCCCGACGCGGCACCGGCGGCAACGGTCGGCAGCTTGTCCTTCAACTCCAGGCCCATGCGCTCCGCGGTTTTCCTGCCGATGCCGGGTATGCGCGTCAGGCGCGCGATGTCGTTGGTCCGGATCGCCCGCACGAGGTCCGACGGCTCGATGCCCGAGAGCGCGGCGAGCGCCAGCCGCGGCCCGATCCCGCTGACGCCGATGAGCCGCTCGAAGAGCTGCTGCTCGAGCAATGTCGCGAAACCGTACAACGCCAGCTGGTCCTCACGGACGTGCGTGTGTATCCGCAGGGCGATGTCGCCGCCGGGGTCCGGCAGGGCGTAGAACGTCGAGAGCGGCACCGCCACCTCGTAGCCGACTCCAGCGACATCGATGAGGAGCCGGTCCGGGTGCTTCTCGATCACACGGCCACGCAGGAAGCCGATCATGCGCCTTGGGGCCGATAGTGACGCCAGGACCTGGCCTGGCGGGTGGAGTCCTGCGCGCCCGCTGCCGCGATGACGCGGTGTGCCGGGCCGCCGACGTGGTGGAGGTGGCAGACCGCCACGGCGAGCGCGTCAGCGGCGTCGTGGGGCGTTGGCAGGGTCCGGAGCCCGAGGAGGAGCTTGATCATCTGCTGCACCTGGACCTTCTCCGCCCTGCCATAGCCCACCACCGCGCGCTTGATCTCGGCGGGGGTGTACTCGACCACCGGGACCCCGGCCTCCATGGCCGCGAGCAGCGCGACGCCGCGGGCGTGCCCCAACTGGAGCGCGCTGCGGACGTTCGTCGCGTAGAACACGTTCTCCACGGCCACGCAGTCGGGACAGGCGGACGCGAGCAGTTCGCCGAGTTGACGGTGGATGGCGAGGAGCTTCTCTGGAAACGAGGCGCGAGGGGAGGTGGCCACGGCCCCGCACACGATCATGTGGTGCCGGCTGCCGTCGCTCTCGATGCACCCGTAGCCGGTGCGCGTCGAGCCGGGATCGATCCCGAACACCTTCACGAGTACGACGCCTCGATCTCCTTCTCCTCGATATCCGAGTTCGACCACACGTGTCGCACGTCGTCGTGCTCGTCGAGCACGTCCATCAGCTTGACCATGTGCTGGGCGACCTTGCCCTCGAGCTTCACGTAGTTCTGGGGCAGCATCGAGACCTCGGACGCGTCGGGCTCGATGCCGAGCGCCTTGACCGCGTCCAGGACCGGCTGGTAGGCATCCGGCGCGCTCAGGATCTCCCACGCGTCGCCATCGTCGCGCATGTCGTCGGCGCCCGCCTCGAGCGCGGCGGCCATCAACTGCTCTTCGTCCGCCTTGCTCTTGGAAACGACAATGTAGCCTTTCTTGTCGAACATCCAGGCGACGGAGTTCGTTTCCCCGAGGTTGCCGCCGTGCTTGCTGAGCAGGTGGCGCAGTTCTCCCACCGTGCGGTTCTTGTTGTCGGTGAGCACGTCGATCATCAGCGCCGCGCCGCCAGGTCCGTAGCCCTCGTACATCACCTCTTCGTAGGTGAGACCGGGTTCCTCTCCAGTGCCGCGGCGGACGGCGCGCTTGATGTTGTCGGCCGGCATGTTGACGGACTTGGCCTCCGCGATGATCGTGCGGAGCCGCGGGTTCGTGTCCGGGTCACCGCCGCCCGCCCGGGCGGCAATGGTCAGTTCCTTGATGATCCGGGTGAAGATCTTCCCGCGCTTGGCGTCGGCGGCGCCCTTCTTGTGCTTGATGGTGTGCCACTTGGAATGGCCAGACATGGTGATGCCCTCTGAGATGGCCTAAAAGACCTGAAATTCTAGCACAGGGACCCGCCGCGGCGGCCCCGCTCCGCCTATAATCCTGGCTCTCCATGACGATGGGCCCCGCCCGGACTGCCGCGCTGACCGCGGCCGCCATGGTCGCCTTCGCGGCCAACTCGCTGCTGTGCCGGGCGGCGCTGGGATCGCCACGCATGGATGCGGTGTCGTTCACGGCCCTGCGCCTGCTCAGCGGCGCAGCGGTGCTCGCGGGCCTGGCCCGGGCGGCGGGTCGTGGCGGTGTCGCTCGCGACGGCTCCTGGGCGTCCGCCTGGGCCCTGTTCGCATACGCCCTCGCGTTCTCGCTGGCGTACTCGCGCATCCCGACTGGCGCAGGCGCGCTGCTGCTGTTCGGCACCGTGCAGGTCACGATGATCGGACACGCCGTGGCGACAGGCGCACGGCTGCGTCCCGGGGAGTGGCTGGGACTGGCGGTCGCGCTGGTCGGCCTCGTCGTGCTCACGCGGCCCGGACTGGCCGCGCCCGATGCCCCCGGCGCCGCGCTGATGGTGAGTGCCGGCGTCGCGTGGGGCGTCTACACGCTGCGGGGACGTGGCGCGGGCGCCCCGCTCTTCGTCACCGCAGGGAACTTCGTGCTGGCTGCGGCGCCGGCGCTCGCGGTCGTTCCACTCGCCTGGGGCCTCGCGACGCCCCGCTGGACGCCCGGAGGCGCCGTGCTTGCCGTGGCCTCAGGCGCGATCGCATCCGGCCTCGGATATGCGGCGTGGTACGGAGCCCTCCCCTGCCTGCCGCCGCAGCGCGCGGCCCTCGTCCAGTTGAGTGCGCCAGTACTCGCAGCCCTCGGAGGCGTCCTGCTGCTCGGGGAGGCGTTCGACGGCCGGCTGGCGATGGCCGCGCCACTCGTGCTCGGCGGGATCGCCCTCGGGATCCTCACCGGCGTACCGCCGTCACGATCCAGGTCGACGCGTCCTCCGACCAGGGTTCGTGGCGATATCCCCCGCTGACGCGCTCGACGAGAAATCCTGCGCGCTCGAGGCGGCCGCACATCACCGGCACCGGCAGCGTGCGAAACCGGACCGTCAGGCTCAGCACACGCCTCGAGCGGCCCGTGCCCTCGACGAACTGCTGCTCGAACATCGTCAGCCGGCGTGCACGGTCCTGGCGCACGGTCTCCACCATGCGCACGGGCAGACCGTTGGGGCCCTCGAGCCCGATCAGGGTCAGCTTGCGGTCTCCCTCTTGCCACCTCGGCACGTCGGGCACCAGCTCGGTGCCGAACCGTCCCCCGGGTGGCAGCACCCGGGCGACCGCCTCGAGGGCATTGCCCAGCGCGCGATCGGAGAGCAGTGACTGCAGGATGCCGTAGGGCGCAATGACGGTTGCGAACGAGCCGTCCGCAAATGGCAGCGCGGTGATGTCGGCCAGTACGAGGTGGCGGCCGGGATCGGCGGGAATGCGCTTCAGGCGGCGTCGAGCCCGCGCCAGCATTGCCGGCGAACGATCGACGCCGACGAGAGGCACGCCGTGGCGCAGCAGGGGCGCGGTGACGCGGCCCGTGCCGCACCCGAGTTCGAGCACCGCACCCGCGGCTGGCCTGGAGAACGTCCGCCAGAAGGCGATATCGCGCCGCCCGATCGTGCGGGCGTTCTCCCAGTCGTAGAACTCCGCGTATTCGTCCCAGCCGTGCCAGCCGGGCGGCACGCGGTTGGGCGGAGGCCGGCTAGGCAGTCCGGCGCCCCTGCAGGCGAGACCTCACGCCCTTCAGCTTGAAGCCGAGCAGGATGAACATGAGACCCATCAGAATCGCGAAGATGCCGATCATCCAGAGCACGGCGAGCGCACCAGCCCCGGGACGCAGGTAGAGCCACAGGCCGAAGAGCACAGAAAAGAGCCCGGCCAGGCCCAGCCAGAACTCGCCTTCGATCTCCTTGCGGAGCTGAACCGCGAGCACGATCTCGAAGACGCCGCGCACGATGAACCACGCGGAGATGAAGTAGAGCAGGATCAGCGCCGTCACGCCGGGGTACATGAACGTGCCGATGCCGGCCGCGACGCCGATGAGGCCGATCAGCAGGACCGACCAGGGGAACCCGGAGTCGGCGCGTCGGTTCGTGAAGGCGCCGAGGACGGCCGTGACCCCGTCAACGAGCGCGTAGGCCCCGTAGACGAGGATCAGGGTGGCCAGCGACACCGCCGGGTTGATGAAAGTGAACACCCCGAACAGGACCGCCAGCACACCACGGAGCACGAACATCCACCAGTTCTTGCCAATCTGATCGAGCAGCATCGCCATCCTCCTGTGCCGGAGCCCTGCCGAGGTGCGCCATCGAACCTGTCGTGCGAAAAACCCGGCCTAGAGACCGCCGGCGTTCTTGTTCTGGGCTTCCCATGCCTCGAGCGACCGCACCTGCTCGGGCGTCAACATCTCCCGGAGGGAACGACGGCTCATCCGCTGCGCCGCGCGAAGGTCGACGAGCACGTCGAGAATGGCGCTCGTCGAGGCAGCACTCGTGCCTCCGCTCGCCACGCCGACAACCGCACGGGACATCGTCCTGAACTGATCGAGCAGCACCTGCCGCACGCCAGGCACTTGGGTGTCGGTGAGCCGCAGCACGCCCTGCAGCTTGTTGAGGCGAGCCTCCGCCAGCCAGCCTGCCATCGCCGCCGCGTAGATGTTGCTGGACTTCGGCAGAGCCTGCAGACGGACTTTCTGTTCGTCGGTCAGCACGGCGGAGAGTTGCGGCAGGAAGTCGTCTTTGATCGTGCGGGCCGTGGCGAGCAGGTCGATGACCGTCTCGAGGCTCAGGTCGCCGGCCCGGTCCATCATCGACGTCGCCCGACCTGCCTGCTGGACGAGCAGGCGCGAGACATCGGCCGATTGCGCGTCCGTGAGGGCGAGCGTCGTCCGCAGTTCCTCGATGACGGGCGCGAGCGTGGCAGGGAGCACGGCGGCACCACCCTGGGCGCCTGCGGCGGGAGCGAAGGCTGCCAGGCCAGTGGCGATCGTCAGCAGAGAGACGGCAGGTCGAATCATTTCGTGTGGATCCTCGGCGTCAGCATAACCCCAGAACGTGGTGCTGACACTACCTGCCCGATGGTGAAGGGCGAGTTCAGGCTGAAGGGGCGAGGCGTTCTTTCTGGACGACCATGCGCAGCACGGTGGACTTCTCACGCGCCGAGACCTCGTTGAGGCCCTGGGCCTCTCCGCGCCCGTCCGCAGGAAGGGTCAGGGTGACGCAGGCGCCGCCGGTCGGTTGGTTGGCGATGTGGAGCGTCCCGCTGTGCGCGTCGGCAATCCGCCGGGCCAGAGCGAGTCCCACGCCCATGCCTCCATGTCGGCGCTTCGTCGTGAAGAACAGATCGGAGGCGTGGTCCAGCGCCTCCTGCGAGAACCCTGGACCGGTATCGCTCACCTCGATGCAGGCACGTCCGGCTGCGGTCGTGGTGCGCACCAGGAGCTGCCGCTGACCCTCGTGGGCCGCCATGGCGTCGATGGCGTTGCGACACAGGTTGAGGACGAGCTGCTGGAGCTGCCGGGCATCGCCGCGGACAACGGGTACGTCTTCCGGCGCGACCAGGAAGTCCACGCCGGCATCGGCAGCCCTCATCCGGAGCAGGCCCGCTGCGGCCTGGACGACGACGCGCACATCGAGGGGCGCGGCCTCCGGGGTACCCGGCGACAGCAGGGCGCGGACGCCGCGCACGATGTCCGCCGCGCGCAGCGCGTCCGCGTAGATCGCGCGCGCAACGGAGCGTGCCTCATCGAGTTCAGGCGTGTTACGTGCCAGCATCAATTCCGCGGCCGCGGCGTTGTTGACGATCGCCGCGAGCGCACCGGCGATTTCGTGGGCGATGAACGCCGCCATCTCGGTCGGCGGACCGCTTGTTGGGCCAGACGCCATGTCATGGACTCCGGGGTTGACGACTGCGCGATCCTACACCCGAACCCCGGTCGCCACTGTGTGGTTCACGACAATGGGCGGTAAATTCGGCGTGGCGGAACGCCTGGATCTGCGCCTGAGACGCGCGGAGCACGACCGGGGATTCAGGGTGATTCAACCCTGATGTGACAATCGGCTTGCGACTTGCAACCGGCGGCGCGCGGCCAGCACGGCAGAATCCTGCCGGAATAAGCTTCAATCCGTCAGAACACGGGGTCCCGCCCGTGCCAGGAGCCGTGTGCCGCGTGCGCCGAAGGGAACCCGGGACTGAGCGGGACTCCGTGGGGCACTCGGCAGGGACGAAGCACCGTAACCGGTTCAGCCCGACGGCGCGAAATTGACCGTAGGTGCAGGATGGGGCCGGCGCCCCTGGGTCAGGGCAGCCGGTGGAATCGACGAGAGAACGAGGGCGCGGCGGGAACCTGCGGGACCGAACGGCGGCAGGGGCCACCGCGCCCGTTCGAGGATTGGCGCCGGCTCAGACCTCGGGGATCGCGGCCGCGATGGTCTCGACGATCGGGGCAACGGCGACCTTGGCCGCCCGCACGGTCTTCTTCACCTTCCGCTTCACCGCCGCCTTCTTGACGGCCTTCTTCACCGCCGCCTTCTTCGCGGCCTTCTTGACGGCTTTCTTCGCCACGGTCTTCTTGACGGCCTTCTTCGCGGCCTTCTTGGCGGCCGTCTTCTTGACGGCCTTCTTCACCTTCCGCTTCACCGCCGCCTTCTTGATCGCCTTCTTCGCCGCTGCCTTCTTCGCCATTCTGCAACCTCCGGGATGAGAAACCCTGCGCCGGCCACTGGGTGCGTCACCTCGACGCGATGCGGCCTCCGCCGCTGGCGTGACCTGGGCGCCCTGTCCCAGACCCTACATGTTGTAGCGGCCTGAGCATCCGGCACAGATTGTGGCGCATGAGCGATCACCACGCAAGAGGTTTGTTGAAGAGTCCGCACCCGACTCACCGCTCCCGCGGGCGCTGCGACCCCGCGTGGCGGCGCCCTGCGCCCGCGAGCCGGGCGGCCGCGCGCGCACATGCTTTGAAGACAAACTGATTACACCGTGGGCGGGGTGTCGTCCGGCGCGCCCGACCGCCCGGCGCCCGCGAGCGCCGCACGGATTTCAGCAATCAGGACCCCGGGATCCACCGGTTTCGGGAAACACGCACGGGCGCCCGCGCTCGTGAGCCGTTCGCTCAACGCCTGGTCGTGGTGGGCCGTGATGAAGATCACGGGCACCTGGTTGCCCGCCTCGCGGAGTCTCGCCAGGACCGTCGGCCCGTCGACGCCGGGCATCTTCACGTCGAGCACGACGCATCCATCCGCCGACCGGGCGGCTTCGTCGAGGAATCGTTCGCTGGAGGTGTAGGCGCGCGAGGCGAGCCCGGCCGAGCGGGCCAGCGTCGAGAGCGCACGACACACGGCGGGATCGTCGTCGACGATGAACAAGGTCGGGGAAGGGAGAGGGCCGGCAGCCATCGAGGGTTGGAGCGAACGCCCTACGGCCACCAGGCGGATCCAGCCTTCAGCATGGATCACCGCTGCGAGTCAGGATACTGCCCTTTCGTGCGACGCCTCGGTGCGGGCGCCCGGCGCCGGGGTTACCCCGGCGATCGGGATCCACCACGAGAACACGGCGCCGGACCGGGGACTGTTGCGTGCCCAAATTCTCCCGCCGTGCGCCTCCACGATCGACCTGCAGATCGACAGGCCGAGCCCCATGCCCTTGTCCTTGGTCGAGAAGAACGGCTCGAAGAGCCTTGGCAGCCGATCGGGGTCGATGCCAGGCCCGGTGTCGCGGACCGAGACGCGCGCGCGGCCGTACACCTGGCGCGAGCGGACCGTCAACTGGCGCTGCCCGGGCTCGACAGTCGCCATCGCGTCGGCCGCATTGGCCATCAGGTTGAGCACGACCTGCTGCAGAGGAATACGATCGCCACGCACCAGGAGGGGCCCACGGGCCAGGTCCACGACGAGCGTGATCCGCGACCGTTCGAGCTCACGCCAGGCGAGCGGGATGGCGTCCCTGATCTCCGCGTTGAGATCGAGGTCCTCCTGCTGCGAGCGCCCGCGCCGCAGGAACGCCCGCAGGCCACGCAGGATCTCGGAGGCGCGACGACCCTGCTGCGCAATCTCGGCGAGCACCTCGCCGATCTCGTTCGTGTCCGGCGAGGGCATCGACAGCAGGAGCCGTGAGGCTTCGGCGTTGGCGACAATCGCGGTGAGCGGCTGGCCGAGTTCGTGCGCCAGCGACGCGGTCAACTCCCCGGCCGTCGCCACGCGGTTCATGTGCGCGAGCGCCATCAGGTGCTGTTGCGCTTCCTCCTCGGCCCGTTGCCGCTCGACGATCTCCCGGCGCAGCACCTCGGTGCGCCGTTCGGCCGCTGCCAGTTGTGCACGGACGAACCAGAGGATGACGAGCGCCACGAGCGTGACCGCGAGCAGGCGCGCCCACCACGTCTGCCACCAGAACGGCAGCACCACGAGGGTCAGGGGGCTGACGGGCTCCGTCCAGAGGCCATCCGCTCTCTGCGCGACCAGCCGGAACTCGTACCTGCCCGGCGACAGATCGGTATAGACGCTTCGGCGCTCCAGACCGTGGTCGATCCAGTGAGGATCTCGCCCGATCAACTGCGAGCGCATGCGGACCTTGCGGGCGTCGGCGAGGCTGGGCGCACTGAACTGCAGTTCAACTGGACCACCTCCGCGCTCCACGGTCACCTCCCCGCGAGGGACGCGCGGGCGACCCTGGTCGCGGACCATTTCGACGATGATCGAGGGAGAAAGGGCGGGTTCGAACGACGCCCGGGGGAACACGACCAGCCCGTTCACGGTGCCGAACATCGCCTGGCCGTCCCGCGTCAGGAGGCCCACGGGATGCCCGCCATTCCCTTCGGGCAGGCCGTCGTAGGGGCCAAACCACGTCCCGTCGATGACCGCCGGCCTCCCGCCCGGCGACACCGGCCCGTCGAGGGCTCGTTCCAGGTGGGCGCGTGCGACAACGAACACGCCTCGATTGCCCGAGAGCCACATGTGGCCCGCCTCGTCCTCGAGCAACGCCGAGAGGCTGTCGTCGAACAACCCCTGCTGGGTGGTCACCCGCGCGACGCGGCCGTTCCGCGCGCGCGCCAGTCCCCCTCCGTAGCTGCCCATCCACAGCGAGCCGTCCGGGGCCGTTTTGAGCACGCGAATGGGCGCCGCGGGGACGCCATGCTCGGTGGTCAGCGTGCGCACACCCTGCGCGGTCACTTCATGGACCTTGCCGACCTGTCCAATCCAGAGGTGCCCCGACGCGTCCAGGACCATCGACGAGATCCGCTCGCCGGCAAGCGCCGGCATCGGAGGACATTCGAGGGGGCCGTCGCCGACGTGGCACACGACCCCGATCGACGATCCGACCCAGACTCCACCGTGGCCATCGTCTACGAGCGGGCCGATGTCGCCGAAGGGAAGGCCGTCCTGTACCCCCCACGCCCTTGACGACCGGTCGGGCGCGAGTCGGGTGAGGAAGCCCTGTTGCTGGCCGACCCAAAGCGCGCCGCTCTCGTCCCGCAGCAGCGCCTGCACGCAGGCCCGCCTCAGTCCCAGGGCCGGGGGAGGGAAGACCTCGACGTCCCCTTGCCGGGACAGCCGCGTCAAGCCTACGCACCCGGCTCCCAGCCACACGGCCCCATCACGGTCCTCGGCAAGGTGATGCACTTCCGGCGCTGGCAGGCCATCGTCTGTCGTCCAGAGCCTGGATGGGCGCGGCACGAACAAGCGGATCCCAGCGCCCGACGAGGAGACGACCAGGACGCCGTCCCGCGTGACGAGCAGGTCGGTGGGAGGCGAGTTGCCGAAGCGCAGGTCGTGGCAGGTCGGGCTCCACTGGTCGCGATCGCCTGGCGATCGCACCTCGTGCAAGGCGCAGAGCCTGGTTCCGTTGAGAGCCCAGACTGTCGAATCCTGGCTCTCGGCCAGCGCGACAATCGGTCCGGTCACCGAGGACAGCCCGGAAGGACGCTCGAAGACCCCGTCGGGTCGACGCAGGATCACCCCACGGCTGTCCCCTGCCCAGATTCGGCCGCGACGGTCTTCGAGGAGGGCCCGGAAACGGCTGGCACCCTCCAGCGCAACCGCCTTGACGGCCTCGAAGCGGCTTCCTGCGAGGACGAACAGGCCACTCTCGCTCGCGGCCCACACGGTGCCGCGGCCATCGACGAGCACTCTCAGGACGTACGTGGCGGGCAGGCCCGCTTCGGGCCCGAAGGCGGTCCACCGGCCGCCGCTGAAACGGGCGGCCCCCTGGGCCTGGGCGACCCACAAGTCGCCGTTGGGGGCCACCGTGATCTGGCTGTCGGACTCGGGGTCCCCAGGCCGCGGCGGCAGGACTTCGAACACACCATCGCCGTTGGTGCGGAACAACGAGCCTGTGGCGCTACCAACCCAGACGCCCCCCTCGCGCGCGCGTGCCACGACACTCGCCTGATTCGAGGCGAGCAAGGGAAGCTGCGCCACGCCGAAGGTCGTGAACCGCAGGCCATCGAAGCGGACGAGGCCCGACTCGGACGCGATCCACAGGTAGCCGTCGTCTGACTCGGCGATCGCCCTGATCGTGCTGTCGTAGAGGCCGTTGGCTGGCGTCCATTCCCGGTACGTGTACGAGACGGGGCGCGATGCCTCGCGGGCCTGAGGAGACGTTCGCGGCGAGGGTGCCGCGCCATGGTCGGCCTGTTCCCCTGACACCGCCACCGTGGATGCCAGACACGCAAGGAGCGTCGTGAGGCCAAGGGCGAACGGGATGAGGGCGCGATACACCAAGGTCCGACCAGCCGGGGGACTATCCATTCCATCGCGCGCGTCGGCGGCGCGGACCGTCTGTCAGTCAGAGATGGCCCATTCGCCTGGCACGATCGGCTTCGTCCGCGGGAGGCGCCCGCGATACGCGAGCCAGCCCATGCCCGCCAGCACGCCCACGAAGACGAGCAGCTTAGCAGTATCCGCCGCGCGTGTCTCGGGCAGCACCG
This sequence comes from uncultured Vicinamibacteraceae bacterium, assembly GCA_964387935.1. Taxonomy (GTDB): domain Bacteria; phylum Acidobacteriota; class Vicinamibacteria; order Vicinamibacterales; family JAFNAJ01; genus CAYLZN01. Next base: position 16,095 of record CAYLZN010000024.1, read on the forward strand.
CCCAGAGCAGCCACAGGATCGGCTGCGCAACGCAGACCGCCCAGATCGTGCCGTAGAAATACCGCCGCTCGGTGCCTTCGCCCTGGGTCGAGCGTTTCACGCGGGGCAGCCTCCCGAGCGCGCCCAGGATCCAGATGCCGCCGGCCAGCGGAAAGTAGCCGACCTCGTAGATCTGCTTCAGCACCCACTGCCCGGTCACGATGGCCACGACGAGGCCGGCGATGTTCAGCACCGCGAACGTGATGGCCTCGCTCCACGCGACGGTGTAGCACACGCGCCTGTACAACGGATTCGGGCGATCCTCGGTGAAGCGGATGATGTAGGGCTTCGGCTCGACGCCCGGCAACCGGCCACGCAGGCCCGCGAGCCCCGTCCCGATCAGGACGACGGCGAGCCAGAGAGCCATGCGGCGATCGAAGCCGCGTTCGAAGAGATCGAAGGTGAGCGGCCCCGGGGCGATGAAGAACACGAAGATCCAGATCGGCCAGTGCAGGAAGCGGTAGTACAGCTTGTTGTACGTGCGCAGCGTGCGCTCGGTGTCGTATTCGACGGCCAGTGAACCCATGGGGGACAGATTCTACAGCCTGCGCAGGAAGACCATGACCGAGGTGAAGACGCTCCCGAGGTCCGTGACGACCATGTGCGGTGTCTGGTGCGGGTTCACGCGCAGGTCCACCGGGACGTACTCGTAGCGCTGCCAGACGCGGTCGTCGAGAGGCTGGACGAGTGCGAGCGAGGGATGGTCCAGGAGCGCCCGCACCTGCGACGGCAGGAACGCCTCGTGATGGGGCGGGCCGGCCAGCACGTACTCGGTGGCGAGGGCGAGCACGCCCCCCGGCTTCAGCACGCGGGCCATTTCGGCGATCGCGGTGCGGGCCCCCTCCACCCCGCCGAAGTGCTCGATCGACGACAGGGAATAGACGGCGTCGAACCGACCGTCTCCGAAGGCCAGGGCACGCCCGTCCATGGGCAGGAACTGCAGTCGCTCTCGCGGGTACGCGAAGGGCGCGAACGCGTCCGGGTCGGCCAGCACGCCGGCGTCGCCTTCCATGGCCCCTTCGGACTGCCAGGCTCCCGCGTAGAGGTCGGTGGCGACCACGCGCCGCACGCGATTGGCGAGCCAGTACAGCACGGGCTCGTGACCGGCGCCGACGCTCAGGATCTGCGCGCCCTCGTGCACGAGGCGAAGCCGTGTCAGCCCGAACAGCAGTTGCCCGAACTCGTAGGCCTTCCGATGCATGGACAGTCTGTCGACAGGCACGGCGTCGAGTGACGCGAGCAGCGCCATCCACTCGGGGTTGTCCCACTTGGCCGGGTTGGCCAGCTCACACAACTGCACGTCGCGGGGGACATGGCCCGACTGCGGCGCGACGCGGCGATACCGGTCGGCGAACTCGTCGCAGCACAGCAGCGACCTCAGCACCGACAGGCGCAACTCGCCCTGGGCGAGGCGCCCCTCGTAGAAGGCGAGCCCTTCCGGATCGGGATCCCGATCGAGCAGCAGGCGGAAGGCGGAGATCACGAACTCCCGGTCGGTACCCAGCGCCTGCAGCCCTTCCTGGACGACCCCGATGCTCCGCCCGGTGTCCGCATTGCGCCGAACGGCGTCGAGCAGCAGGCGGAACTCGCCCGACACGAGGAGCCGCTTCACCAGGTCGCCGAACGGCTGGCCCGCCTCGAGCGCGCGTGCCGCGCCGCGCGCCTCCATGCCGCTCGGGGGCCGCCAAAGGAGAATCCAGAACGGGGTGTCGAGCATTGGGCGATTGTACCGGCGTACGGCGTACGGCGTACGACGTACGGCGTACGGCGGCGTACGGTTTGGAGGGCCGGCCGTCGCTTTCCGTGAGCCGTACGCCGTACGCCGTAGAATATCGCCGTGTCCACCCTCGACCTCCTCGTGGTGCGGGACTTCGCCATCGCCCTGCTCATCGGCGTCCTGATCGGCATCGAGCGGGAGAAGCGAAAGGACCTCGAGGGAGACATCTCGATTGCTGGTCTTCGCACCTTTGCCCTCTTCGCCGAGGCCGGCGCGCTGTCAGCCTGGCTGTCGCGCCAGCTGGGCACCCCCTGGATCTTCATCGCGACGCTGCTGGGGATCTGCCTGTCAACCGTGGCCGGCTACCTGCGTCACACCGTCGCGCAACCGGCCTCCGTCGGGCTGACCACCGAAGTGGCCGCCCTCGTCACGTGCCTGCTCGGGGGCACCGTCATGTACGGCTACGCGGAGGTCGCCGTCGTCCTCGCGATCGGGACGTCGGCGCTGCTGGCCTTCAAGCAGCCGCTCCATCGACTCGTCGACCGGATCGGCCTCGACGATCTCTACGCTGGTGTCAAGCTCCTCGTCGCGTCCTTTGTCGTGCTCCCCCTGCTGCCAAACCGGGCGATCGATCCCTGGGGCGCACTGAACCCTTACGAACTGTGGCTCCTGGTGGTCCTCATTTCAGGGCTGTCGCTCGTGGGGTACGTGGCGGTCCGGTGGCTGGGCACCGCGACGGGCAGCCTGTTGACCGGGCTGTTCGGCGGGCTGGTCTCATCGACGGCGGTGAGCCTCGCGTTCGCCCGGCGCAGCCGCGGGCCCGGTGGCGACGGAACGGGCGCGGCCAACGCGCTCGCGGCGGGCATCCTCATCGCGTGGGCCGTAATGTTCGTCCGCGTGATGATCGAGGTCGCCGTTGTCTACCCTCCTCTGCTTCCCCGGCTGGTCACGTCGTTTGGCCTGATGGCCGCGAGCACGGCACTCTGTGCGCTCGCGTTCTTTCGCTGGAGTTCGACGTCATCATCCGAGACGACGCTCGCGTCCGCCATGGACCTCAAGAACCCCTTCAGCCTGTCGTCGGCGATCCGTTTCGCGCTCCTCTTCGCGGTCGTCCTGCTGATGGTCGAGCTCGCTCAGCGTCATGTCCCGGCCCAGGGGGTGTATGTCGTCGCCGCGCTGGCCGGCCTCACCGATGTTGATGCGATCACCTTGTCGATGGCGGCCTTCGCGCGGGACGGTGGCAGCGCACCCACGGCCATCGGCGCCATCGTGATCGCGGCGATCATGAACTCCCTCGTCAAGACCGGCATGGTCGTCGCCCTGGGTTCCCGCGACCTGGCCCGACGGGTCGCCGTCGCGGCAGCGGCGGTGCTGCTGACGGGGCTGTTCGCGTTCAGCCTCGCGTGACAGCGGGCGGCCTCCGGTGGCCGCGCGCGAAGCCACACGCGACGTGCACTCCGGTGTAGGATCGGAAAGGGATGGCCACCTTCTCACGGCGTGTCCTGCTCGCACTGGCACTCCTGCTCGTGCCAGTCCAGGCGCTGTCACAGTCCTCGTTCGACAACGTCAGCCGAATCGTGGCCGTGGGTGACGTCCACGGCGACTACGATCAGTTCGTCACGGTGCTCCGGCAGGCGGAAGTCATCGACGACCGCCAGCGGTGGACGGGCGGCACGACGCATCTGGTGCAGACCGGTGACGTGGTGGACCGTGGCGCCCACTCGCGAAAGGTGCTCGACCTGCTGATGGCGCTGGAGAAGGAGGCCGCGAAGGCGGGCGGCCGCGTCCACATGCTGCTGGGCAACCACGAGGTGATGAACCTCGCGGGAGACCTGCGATACGTCTCTTCAGGCGAGTACGAGGCCTTTCGATCCGATAAGTCGGCCTTCCTGCAGGACCGCGCCTACGAGCTGCTGGCCGATCCCGAGCGGAAGAACGACTCGACGTACCGGCGCAAGTGGTACATGGACCACCCCCCCGGCTGGGTCGAGCACCAGCAGGCCTTCGGTCCGCAGGGCCAGTATGGCAAGTGGCTGCGGGCACGCAACGCCATCGTCCGCATCAACGGCATCGTGTTCGTGCACGGGGGAGTCAGCCCGACGCTGCTCACGATGACGCTGGATCAGATCAACGAGCGCGTCAGAGCCGAACTGTCGGACCTGACGAGGCTCAAGGGGGGGCTCGCGGCCAGCGAGGACGGGCCGCTGTGGTATCGGGGGCTGGCCCTGGAGCCGGAACCCGCGCTCCAGGCCCACGTCGATCGGGCGCTCACCCACTTCCAGGCGCAGCACTTCGTGGTGGGGCACTCCGTGCGCGCGCCTGTCATCGTGTCCCGATTCAATGGCCGGGTCATCCTGATCGACGTCGGGCTGTCGGCGGCGTACGGCGGCCCTGCGGCAGGCCTGCTCGTCGAAGGCAGCCAGCTGTCGGTCATGCACCGCGGCACCCGGCTGGAATTCCCGTCCGACGGCAACCTCAGGGCCTACCTCGAGAAAGCCGCGTCGGTCGATCCCCAGCCAGCTCGCGTGCTCCAGTGGCTCGAGAAGCTGGCGCCAGCCGCCCCGGCCGGCCCCGGGGCCGATCGCTGATCGCCTTACTTGAGCCGTTTCGACTCGTACAGCGCTGCCTCGCCGAGCGTGGTGACATGCTGCACGATCAGGTCTCTCCGCGCGAGCAGGGCCTCGATCTCGACCCGCCCGAGGTAGTCGCCGAGCGCGCGCTGGAGCGCGTCGTGGTCCAGGGCCCGAAGGCGCTCGAGCAGCCGACGATCGCACCGCGGGATGTTCGACACGTTCTGAAGGTCCCGGTGCGGGCGGAAGGCGCGTCCGTGATCGATCATCCAGATCTGCCAATCCCTGGTGATCAACAGGTTCCCGAGGTTGCGATCCAGGTTGTAGATCAGCTGGTCGAACACGCGCACGATCCACATCTGCTCGGCCCAGTCCCGCTTGTCCGGAGGATCCTGGCGGCTCTTGAAGCGGTCCTCCTCGTCCATCAGCACGTCGTCCACCCACCAGGTGAACGAGGCATCCTTACCGCGGTAGGCGCGCTGGACCGAGACCGGGACCATGCCGAGGTCCAGGAGGGCGTCGAGCCGATATGCCACCACGTTGTGGCGCCACGAATCGCGCAGGTTGAACTCGACGCCCTTCGGGGTCTGGAACTCCCGCAGCACCTCGTCGAGGGTCTGGATGCTCGCGTCGTGGGTCAACGTGCCGTCGCTCAACGTGGCGCGCGTCGTGCCCGTAATGCCCTTGGGCGCGCCACGTGTCCGGACGATGCGCGCGGTCAGCAGGAAGCGCTCGATGTCGGCCCGCGACAGCGTCGCCTGCGGAGCGCCCGCGCCCGGCGGCACGGGCTGCCCCGTCGCAGGCACCGGACCGCTCAGCAGGGCGAGGCCGAGGACTGTCACCAGCCCCGCAACCGCCGGAGTGGCTCGCATGGTCTTCGATGCTGCGCCAGACGAGTCACCAGGCGCAAGGGCGATCAAAAACCGAACGAAGCACGTTGAGCGACTGGGAGTCTGGTGCTATTGTGGCCCTAACCGGTGACGCCCCCGCCGTGTTGGCCCGAGGAGGGAGCCCGTCATGCTGTCCGCCTACCTCGTTCGTCTGGTCGAGCAGCACGCAACCGCGCTCACCGATGAGCTCGTCGACGATCTCCAGCACAACGAGCGCACCCCATCGTTCCACTCGCTCTCACGCGACGAGCTGCATCATCGGCTGCTCGGCATCTACAGCCACATCGGGGAATGGCTCGCCGATACGAGCGATGCGTCGATCGAGGCCCGGTTCGAAGCCCTGGGCAAGCAGCGCTTCCACGAACACGTGCCGCTCAGCGAGCTGCTCTACTCGGTCGTGCTGACCAAGCAGCACCTGAGAGAGAAACTGCGCGCCGTGGGCAACGTCTACTCGGCCATCGAGCTGCACAACGAAATCCAGCTGAGCATGATGATCGGGCGCTTTTTCGACAAGGTGCTCTACGCCTTCGTCCGCGGCTACGAGATCGCCCAGTACGAGGCCGCGCACCCGAGCAAGCCGGGCACGCAGTCGAAGACGCCGCTGGAGAAGTCGCCGGCGAAGATCGAGTGGGTGCCCTGAGCGATCCCTCGCCCGCGGGACGCGAAGGCCCGGCGCGCGTGGCATGCCGCTGACCGTCGCGATCCTCCTGCTGCTGGCCTCTTGCGCCCTCTGCGCGCGGCACCGCGGTGAGCGGTGCGGCGTGGGCCTCCCGATGGCGGCGACGCTTGCCGTCGTTCTCGCCGCCCATCCTTACACGGCGTGGGTGCTGATCAAGGGCCTCGAGCGACAGGTCCCCGTGGTGCCGGCTGATGCCGCGAGCGTTCGTGCTGTCGATGCCATCGTCATCTTGAGCGGCTGGATGCGACAGGGGCCTGACGGGCGCCCGGCACTTGCCGAGGATTCGGTGATTCGGACGCTCGCGGGTCTGGACCTCTACCGGCAGCTCGGGGGGCGGCCCGTGGTGGTCACCGGAGGGCCCACTTCGCGGTCTGGCGGAGTGCCATTGGCCCAGGCCATGGCCGATCGGCTCGTGGCGGAAGGCGTGAACCCGGCGGATGTCCTGGTCGAGGCCCACGCGAGAACGACCTACGAAAACGCCGTCCTGACGGCGACCCTGCTTCGTCCGCGCGGGGGGCATCGGGTGGCGCTCGTCACGGAGGCCCTGCACATGCCGCGCTCGATCCGCGTCTTCGAGGCCCAGGGCTTCGCCGTCGTTCCGGTGGCCTGCAACTACGTGGCGCTCCGGCCCCCGGAGTTCCCGATGGCGCTGCTGCCAGGTGCAGGGGCGGCCCACGGCGTGCAGCGCGGCGCCCACGAGTGGCTGGGCCTGGGGTGGTACCTCCTGCGCGGGCGGTTCACTTCAGCGCCGGTCCCGGCGGGAGCGCCGCAGGCGCCAGGGCCGTCAGGGCAGGCGTTCGAGCCCGACCAGCGTCCAGCCGATCCCGGTACGCCTGAAGTAGACGTCCACGGGCACGGCCCATGACGGGCGTGCCGGATCCACGGCGCTCACCTGGACCTTGACGAACGCACCCGGCGCGTTGGGCAGCGCCCCCGGCGCGCTCACTGCCGTCGTCCTGGATACGGTTGGTGTTCCAATCGAAGATGACTGGCCGGTGGCGTTGTCGAAGGCAAACCAGGAGGCCGTGTAGCCGCCGGATGGGGCGTCCGCCACCCGGGCCTGGACCGCTGCGTTGGTGAATGTCAGCGTGCCCCCGGCGTCGAGCGCGAACGCCACGAGGGGGTTGATCGCCGGCAGGTAGGCTCGGCCGATCCTGTCGCGGCGCTTGATGAGCACGTCGGCCAGGTGGCGCTCGGCCTTCGGGTCGCTGAAGGCGGCCGCCCTGGCGACCTCGCGAACCATCTCGTCGGTGAAGGCCATCACCCGGCGCGCCGCCCAGAACGTGTCGTCCGCCCGGGCCCGTATCACGGCGGGCGAGGGCACGCGCGACTTCCACCGCGTCGGGTCGAACGTGTCGCCCTCGAAGCGTCCAATCGACGGGAACTCCTCGTAGTCCGCGGTCAGCCACGGCTGGAAATAGAAGCCCATCGTCAGCAGCCGCTTCCAGATTCTGCTGCCCTCGTACAGGTACTCCCACCCTTCGTCCCACTCGCGCGGCCCGTTCGCGCCGATGCCGAAGGTCGAGCCGACATCCTGCAGCCAGTGACGGACGACGGTCCGGCCGTTCTCCTGGACGAGGGTATCAACGGTATTGCCGGCCTTCAGATCCACGAGATTCGTCCAGGCTCCGAACACCTTGAGCGCGCGCAGCTCCCGCCGATGTTCGTGCGGCACGAGGTCGTTCGGGTCGTCGCTCCGCGTGCCGTGGTAGCGGAAGTTCCCCACGTACTTCCCGGGGAGCTGGAGCCCGGCCACCACGCGGTACGAGCCGTCTGGGTTCCGGGCCGCGCGGCGCATGACCGCTTCGAGGTCCTTCTTCTGGAGCTTGCGGCGCTTCCCGGACGGGACACGAATCGTGGCGCTCTCGGCAATCGAGAGATCCTCCAGGCGAATGCTCGTCAGGTGGTTTTCCACCTGCCAGTACCCGAGCGCCCAGAAGATCTTGTTGGCGACCATGATGGCCCCCGTCGCCGCCTCCGGGTAGCCCGGGGAGTCGAACGAGATGAACCACACGCGTCCCCTGGAGTCACGCGCCGTGAAGCCGGGCGCCGCGCCGATCTCCTTGCTGCGGACGATGGTCCACGGGCCGGGAGCTGGCCCCTCGGTCTCGGCCGGACCGCGGCGCAGTTCCTCGAGGCCGAGCGGGCGGGCGACGATGCGGTTTGCAAACCACCCCGAATCCGGCACCTCGTCGACCGAGTTGAGGTTCTTCGCGCGAACGTCGGGCGTGGGGTCGCCAGGGTGCGCGAACGTGTTCAGACTGAGGTCGTAGAGCAGGTCCGATTCCCACACGGTGACCTTGGACGCGTCCTGCGATTCGGGCACCCTGGAGATGGGGTCGTCCTCGTAGAACCTGGGCCCGGCGCCGGAGAGCGCAGCGGAGGCGACCGCCACCGCCAGCAGCATCGCAAGGGCCGCCCACGCGCGGGGACCGGAACGGACGGAGTGGTGGGCGCATCCCGTCATCGTTCGCCCTCAGAACACGGCGTTGCCGGAGAACACGAGGTTCCATCCCTCGCGCCCCTTGGCCAGTTCGACGCGCGCGGGCGTGAACGCCGGCCCATGGAGTCGCGCGCCAATGCCCCAGTTGTGGGTCAGGCCGTCGAAGTCCAGGTCGGCGCGTCGATGGGTGACCTTGCCAGCGTCGTAGAAGATGGCCATGTCGAGCCCCAGCCGGCTCGGCGTCCATCGGAACTCAGCCTGGGTCAGCAGGCTGTGCCGGTCGCGGAACCGGAAGCTCGAGTAGGCGCGGAGCGTGCTCCCGCTGCCCAGCGAGGGCAAGAGGAAGTAGGGAACCTCGTCGCTGTCGTCGAGGATGGTCTGGACACGGCCGCGCAGCGAGATCACCCAGTTCTCCCGCAGGACGGGTATGTGCTGGATGACGGTGGTCTCCAGTTGCGAAAAGCTGTAGGTGTCGTTGGTGTCTTCGTAGCGATTGACGGTGAGCCCGTAGTAGCCGCCGGTCCGCGCATACCCAGCCGCCGGGCGCCAGTCGATGGCCGAGGTGCCGATGAAGTGTGCGTAGGTGGGGCTCGCCGCGAAGCCGGGGACCGTGGTCGGGTCGAACAGCTCGTCGATGGACGGCTTGTCGCCCGTGGGGTCCTTGATGGTGTAGTCGTCAACACCGCCAGCGCCAGTGAGCGTGATCCAGGGCACCGGGCGCAGCGTCGCAGCCATGGCGCCATACCCCTGCTGCATGCGGAAGCGAGCGCGAGTGTCCGGGGACACCATGCCGACGCCGTAGTAGGACACCTGCGTGGCGTCGCGCCAGCCGACTCGCGCAGCGAAATCCAGCCGCTCGGCCCAGTGGGCGGGCGAGAACCAGGTGGTTTCGATCAGCTTGTAGTGCTTGATCGAGTACAGGCCCCGGACGTCAATCGTGGACCGGTCGCCGACGAAACTGCGATAGCCGGCCCCCAATGTAAGGCCGCCACCGGAGTAGACCGTATCGAGGTACGGGTAGAGCCCGTCGGGACTCTCGACCATGCCGTTGCGGATGCGTTCGAAGACGCGCTCGGCCCTCGACTTCTCGGGCGGCGAGGCGGTCGCCGCGCGTTCGGCTTCCTGCTGCTCGATCACCCCCACGCGGGTCTCCTGCGCGCTGGCAGCCGTTGCCACCACGAGCGCCCACACCGCCGTGAGCGCACCTCGCCTGAGCGCGTCGAGTCTGACACCCTTCGTCATGCTAACTGCGGTCTGAGCCAGGGCAGGAACTCTATCAGGCTCGGCGGCGACGTGGCAACGTCGCAGCATCGCCATTCGAGCCGTACGCCGCCGTTTGTCGTACGCCGCCGTACGCCGTACGCCGTACGCCGTACGCCCCCTTACCTGAACGGATACACGACGATGCCGGTGAGCAGGGCGAAGGCGCTGGCGTTCCAACGATCGGTGATCCGTTCGGTCGGACTGGAGTAGGTGATCTCCGGGCGTGTGTACAAGTAGCCGAGTCCTGCGGTGACCGCGAATTTCCGGGTCACGAAGAACTCGGCCTCGATGCCCGGGCGAATCGCGAAGCTGTTGCCCACGTCCAGCACCGCGCCTCCCACCGACGCCGCGAGGCCGGCGTCGAGGTCGGCGCCGTTGAACGAAACGCCCGCGGTCAGCGAGGCGGTCGTCGCCAGCCGGCCGCCCCCGGTCATCCAGGTGTACGCGATGCCGCCCATGAGCGGTCGCACGCGCAGTTCGCCGATGCGCGTTTCCGAGGGCCCGCGGACATCGAACAGATCGGCGGAAAACCAGCCGAGACTGGCATCGAACCCGAAGCCCGGCTCTGGCGCCAGGCCGCCACGACCGCCGATGACGAGGGCGCTGTCCACGTCCTTGTCGTGCGGTTCGGTCATCCCGATGCTGGCACCGAATCCGATCCGTTGCCAGACCTGCGCGGTGGCGACGGTTTCACCGGAAAAGAGCAGCAAGGAGAGGACCAAGGCGGCAAGGGGTGCGCGTAGTGACATGGCACCCTGTTAGACGCCCAACTGCCATGACCCGTCTCTGCTCCGTGCGCCGCGCGCACCCCCCCGCCGGGCGCCCCCACGGCCGTACGCCGCCGTACGCCGTACGCCGCCGTACGCCTTACGCCGTACGCCCTATCTTTCCAACCCAACGAGCATCCAGCCGGTCGCCTGCTTCCTGAAGTAGATCTGCACTGGCCGCGACCAGGCGGGGAAGTCCGGGTGCTCGGCGCTCAAGTCGACACGCCCGAAAGAGCCCGGAGTGGCCGGCAAGCCGGCCGGGGCCTGCATCCGGGCTTCCTGGCTCGTCGTTTCTGCGATGCGGGTCGATTCGCCCGTCGCGTTGTCGAACGCGGACCAGACCGCGGTGTACCGGCGCGGAGTCGTGGCGAACCCGTGTTGTACCGCCGCATTGCCATAGGTGAGCAGGCCGGATGCGCTGAGCGCAGGCTCCACGGTCGGGTTGATCTTCGTCAGATACGCCCGCCCGATCTTGTCTCGACGCTTGATCAGCACATCGGCGAGGTACTGCTCCGCCTTCGGATCGCGGTAGCCGCCCGTCTTGACGATGGCTCGGATCATCGCATCGGAGAAGGCCATGACCTTCCTCGCCGCCCAGAAGGCGTCGTCGTCGCGCAGTTCCAGGTAGGCAGCCGTCGGGACCCGGGGCTTCCAGGTCTGCGGATCGAAGGCGTCGCCCTCGAAGCGCCCGACGGCCGGGAAGTCCTCGTACCTGGCCGTCTGCCACGGGCTGAACGCGAACCCGAACGACCAGAGCTTGCGCAGGGTCGATCGCCCATCGAGGAGGTACTCCCAGCCTTCGTTCCAGTCGTGCGGACCCTCCGCGCCCACCCCGAAGGTGGAGCCGACATCCTGCAGATAGTGGCGAACCAGACCCCGGCCGTTTTCGGTCACGACCGTGTCGAGGGTGTTGCCCGCCTTCATGTCCGTCAGGTTCGTCCACGCGCCGAACACCCGCAGGGCGCGAAGCTCGCGCCGATGTTCATGAGGCACGACATCGTTGGGGTCGTCCGGCCTCGTGCCTTGATACTTGAATCCCCCAATCACCTTGCCGGGAAGGAGGCGACCGGCGGCTGCGCGGTACGAACCGTCGGGGCTCCTGGCGGCGCGCTCGAGGATGGCGTTCACGTCGCTGCGGGTCAATGGCGTGCGTTTGCCGTTGGGCCGTCTCGTGGTGGCCGTCTCGGCGATCTGGATGTGATCGGGCCGCATGTCGGTCAGGAAATACTCGACCTGGTTGTAGCCGAGCGCCCAGAAGATCTTCGTCGAGACGACCACGGCCCCGGTGGCGCCATCGGGGTTGGACGGCGCGTCGAAGGAGACGAACCAGGTGTCGCCGTTGGCGTCCTTCGCCGTGAACCCGGGGGCCGCGCCCGCGCTCTTCTCGCGCGTGATCGTCCACGTGGAGGAGGCCGGCGCCGGGCCCACAACGGGCCCCTTGACGAGCTCGTCGATGCTCAGCGGCCTCGTCCCGATCCGGTTCGTGAACCAGCTCGAGTCCGGCACCTCGTCGATCGTGTTGACGTTCTGCGCGCGCACGTTCGCCGGCTGGCGACGCGGGGTCACGAAGAGGTTGTACGAGAGATCGTAGAAGAGGTCGATGTCCCAGGGCGCCGCCCCCGACGCATCCTGTGTTTCGGGTTCTCGGGAGAGGGGATCGTCGGAGAAGAACCTGGGCTCGGCCGAGCGCAGCGCCGTCAGCGACGTCACGACCACGGTCGCCCCGAGCGCGGCCAGCCACCTGCGGCGGGACGGCCCGCCGGACAGCAAGCGTCTCAATCTCATGATCCTGGTTCCTCAGAAGGCGGCTTTGGCCGAGAAGACGAGCGCGAGGCCTTCGTTGCTCTTGGCCAGCTCCACGCGAAGCGGCGTGGCGGCCGGCCCATGGACGCGAACGCCGATGCCGAAGTTGTTCTTGAGTCCGTCGAGGTCGAGGTCGGAGCGAGAGGAGGTGACCTTTCCGGCGTCGTAGAACAGCGCCGTTTCGAGAAAGCTGTTCGCCAGGACACGCCACTCCGCCGAGAGCAGCAGACTGTGCCGGTCGCGGAACCGCCAGCTCGTGAACCCGCGGAGGCTCGATCCGCCGCCGAGCGATGGGAGCATGAAGAACGGAATGACCTCGTCGTCGTCGGCGTGGGTCGTCTGCACCCGACCGCGGAGGGAGAGCACCCACGCGTCACGGAAGAGCGGGAGGTGCTGGATGGCCTCGTAGTCCACCTGACGGAAGCTGAAGGTGTCGTCGCGGTCCGCATAGCTGTGCGCGGTGACGCCGTAGTAGCCGCCGCTGCGCGTGTAGCCTTCAGACGTGCGCCAGTCGAACGCGGCCGTGCCCTGCGTGTGGAGATAGGTCGGGCTCGCACCGAGGCCCGGCAGCGTGTCTGGCGTGTAGACCTCCTCGACCGAGGGATAGGACCCGGCGCCAGGCCCCTGTTTCCACTCGGAGAGCTCGACGCCTCCGCGCAGCAGCAGGAGGCGGCGCGTGGGGCGGACGTCCAGGGTGCCGGACAGGTACGGCTGCTCGAAGCTGTAGTTGGCGCGGTCGTCTTTCGAGGTGTTGCCGGTGCCGATGCCGTAGAACCCGACCTGGGTGGCTTCGCGCCAGCCGCCAATGATCGACAGGGCACCGCGGCGGTCGAACAGCCGCGGCGCGCGGTACTCGGCCTCGAGCCGCTTGTAGTTCGTCAACGTCCAGCTGCCCCGCAGGTCGAGCGTGCTGTAGGTGCCGACGAAGGTCCTGTAGCCGCCGCCGAGCGTGAAGCCCCCGCCCGCGTAGGCGCTCTCGAAGAAGAGGTGCCAGTTCAACCCGCCGCCCATCAACTGCTCTTCCAGTTGCTTCACCCACAGCTCGGCCTTGTTGGGCGCGTAAGGCTGTAGAGCTTTGGCCTTCTCGGCCTGGCGGACGGCGATCTGGCCGGCGCGCGTGTCTGCGGCCGGAGCGGCGGGGGACTGCGCGTGCGCTTGCGGGACCGGGCAGAGCATGCCCACGTGCAGGAGCAGGGAAACGACACGTCGCACGGTCCGTGCCTGGGGCGTCTTCATGGTCGACTCCGCGGGCGGTCGCGGGGGCGACCGCTGGCTCGAAGAGTATTACAGATTCGGACTGGCGTGCGTATGGGCGCCTGGGCCGAGCCTGCGGTGTTGTTTGGTGTACAAGACGAGGGCCCGATACGTGTTGATTCGTATCGGGCCCTTCGTGGTGATTACTCCCGGCAGCGACCTACTCTCCCACAACCCTGCGGCTGCAGTACCATCGGCGGTAGCAGGCTTAACTTCCGTGTTCGGAATGGGAACGGGTGTGACCCTGCTCCTGTGACCACCGGGGAGCTCGAGACTCGACTGGTGCGGACGCGCAGCTCAGGGCGTGCCCTGAGCGAGCGTCCGACTCACGCGCGAGTCGAAGGTGTTGCGCTCGATTCTGCCCGCAGATATCGCGGGGGCTGTCGAAGGGCGTTCTGTTCGAACGTCCGCTCACGCCTGGGGACGAAACATACGTCCGTTGCATGACGTGGGCCGCAAACTTGTCAAAGAACAGCGGATCAACTGAATATCCTGCAAACGGCAGTAACCGGAGGGCACACGCGACACGTGTGTGCTGAATAGGGAATATGGTCAAGCCTCACGGCTGATTAGTACCAGTCAGCTGAGCGTGTCACCACGCTTACACACCTGGCCTATCACCTGGTCGTCTTCCAGGAGCCTTCAGGAGCCTTGCGGCTCGGGGAGATCTCATCTTGTGGAGGGTTTCACGCTTAGATGCATTCAGCGTTTCTCCCTTCCGGACTTAGCTACCCGGCGCTGCCGCTGGCGCGACAACCGGTACACTAGCGGTCCGTCCAACCCGGTCCTCTCGTACTAAGGTCAGCCCCACTCAAATCTCCTGCGCCCACCGTAGATAGAGACCGAACTGTCTCGCGACGTTCTAAACCCAGCTCACGTACCGCTTTAACCGGCGAACAGCCGGACCCTTGGAACCTGCTACAGCTCCAGGATGCGATGAGCCGACATCGAGGTGCCAAACCTGAGCGTCGATGTGAACTCTTGGCTCAGATCAGCCTGTTATCCCCGGCGTACCTTTTATCCGTTGAGCGATGGCCCTTCCATGCGGGACCACCGGATCACTAAGGCCTGCTTTCGCACCTGCTCGACGTGTGTGTCTCGCAGTCAAGCTCGCTTGTGCCTTTGCACTCTCCGGCTGATTTCCAAACAGCCTGAGCGAACCTTCGCGCGCCTCCGTTACCGTTTGGGAGGCGACCGCCCCAGTCAAACTACCCGCCTAGCAGTGTCCCTGACCTGGCTGACAGGTCGAGGTTAGAACGTCGAGGTGCTAAGGGTGGTATCTCACCGTTGACTCCCCCAAGCCCGAGAGCCTGGGTTCAAAGTCTCCCACCTATCCTGCGCATAACAACTCAACATTCACTACTAAGTTGTAGTAAAGGTGCACGGGGTCTTTTCGTCTTACGGCGGGTAACCGGCGTCTTCACCGGTACCACAAATTCGCAGTGCCACCCGTTGAGACAGCGCCCAGATCGTTACGCCATTCGTGCAGGTCGGAACTTACCCGACAAGGAATTTCGC
>CAYLZN010000025.1:0-707 GCA_964387935.1 uncultured Vicinamibacteraceae bacterium
GCCGCGTACCAGGACGCAATCGCGACGTTTGCCCTGGATCCGATTGAATGCATTGGCGGCTCGCTCCCTCGTACACAGCAGCGCCTGGTCGAGGCCTGGGCCGAAATCCATCATGGGGAGCTACTGGACGACTGGCGGCGCTTGCAAGCTGGTCAGGCTCCGCTCCAGATCGAACCATTACGGTAGGGCTGACCATATGACGCATCCGATCTATCGGGTCGAGCAGTTCGAAATCGTGGCGCCGTACACGTTGCGGCTTCGCTTCAACGATGGAAGCGAACAGCACATCGATTTCCAGCCGGTGTTGGAAGGCGAAGTCTTTGGACCTCTTCGCGATCTTGCGGTCTTCAACGCGGTCGAACTCGACACGACGTTCGGCACAGTGCAATGGCCTACTGGGGCTGACTTCGATCCGGAGACGCTTCACGACTGGCCGAAATACCGAGACCAGATGATCGCCATGGCGCGGCGCTGGTCTTCGGCGCCTCCTCAGAATCCCAATGGTCGGGCTAACAACGCGCTGGAGCCGACGGCGCGAGACTGACGCTCCGCGCCGCGGCTCAGCGCGGACGTCTAGCCGGATCCATGAAATTGAGGAGAGCGTGGATCCGTCCGCTTGCCACTGATCCGGAACTGCCGAACATCGACTTGTCTTCGCGGACTCCGGACCTCGGTTGTCGGCTTCCGGGAATAGCCGACGGTGGTCG
>CAYLZN010000025.1:717-8212 GCA_964387935.1 uncultured Vicinamibacteraceae bacterium
CCCCACGCCCCCCCCCGCGCGCCCCCCCCCCCCCCCCCCCCACGGTCCCCGCCCTCCGCGCACGTCCCACCGGACTCGATCAAGTGACGCCGTGCCCGGAACCTGCGAGAATGTCCCCGTGAGCCCGACCGTCCTGCGAAGTGGCCCTTATAGGTTCTTCTTCTTCGCGAGCGATCGAACCGAGCCGGTTCACGTGCATGTCGTTCGGGAGGACAAGACCGCGAAGTTCTGGCTCTCGCCCGTGCGGCAGGCGTACAACCTCGGCTTCGCGGCGAACGAACTCAAGCGAATCGAGGGCCTAGTTCACGAACACGAGGCTCAACTATTGAAGGCGTGGAATGAGTACTTCAAGCCCGGGAATTGAGGCGGCGCTGGCGAAATCGGTGCGGGTCACACCCCGGGCGCTCGTCGTGGAACTGCGCGATGGCCGCACGGTTTCTGTGCCGCTGCAGTGGTATCCCCGGCTGGTCCATGGTTCGCCACGCGAACGGGAACGGTGGGAGTTGATCGGACCTGGCGTCGGAATCCATTGGCCGGCACTCGATGAGGACATCTCGGTCGAAGGCCTCCTCGATGGCCGACCGTCGGGGGAGAGTGAGGCGTCCTTCCGACGATGGCTGAATTCGCGCCGCCGACCGGCTAACACCCGCTTGCAGCCGACGAAGGCGCATCGGCGGCGGGCGGCAACGGGCGCGCCGCGGCGGCGCCTTCGCGGCTGAAGCGGACACGTCAGACAGCCAAGAATCAGAACGCGCACGGACGAAACTATATTTACGCGGTGACGTTCTCCTGGGACCCACACAAGGCGACGGCCAACCTCAAGAAGCACGGTATCGATTTTCGCGAGGGGGCCACGGTGCTCGAGGACTTCCTGTCGACGACGTTCCCGGACGACGCACACTCCAGTCCGGAGCGGCGGTTCGTCACGATTGGCAAGTCCGCGGCGGGCCGGCTGCTCGTCGTCGTGCACACGGAAGTGGGAGACACGATTCGGATCATCAGCGCCAGGAAGGCGACCCGGCGAGAACAGAGGTTCTATGAAGAGGGCTAACGACACCCAGGACGACATGCGCGCTGAGTACGACTTCAAGTCGATGAAGGGCGGGGTTCGAGGCAAGTATGCCCGACGATTCCGCGAAGGCACGAACATCGTGCTCCTCGATCCCGAGGTAGCAGAGGCGTTCCCTTCGGAGGCTTCGGTCAACGAGGCCCTTCGGGGAGTTCTGAACACCACTCGGGCCATTCGCCAGACCGGAGGGCTGCCTAACAAGGCGCTGCAGCCGACGAGCCGCGCGCGAAGAGTGTCCTCGAAATCGAAGAAGCAAGCGGGCGCGGCTCGCGGCTGAGCGCCAACGCTGAGCGGACGAGAACACGAACCACGACGCATGGCGCGTAGAATAGCGAGGTGAAGCCGGATCCGGATCTGCTTTTCGATGCCCTCACACCCTTGGGCTTCAGCGTTCGCGTCACGCACGAGCGCTGGGAGCTCATCACGACCATCAAGCATCCGGTGATGATGGGCCAAGAGCACGCCATCAAGTACACGCTGGAGCATCCCGACCAGATTCGTCAAAGCCGTTCGGATCCCGAAGTGCGGCTCTTCTACCAAGGCACGGGCCAGAATCGTTGGGTCTGTGCAGTCGCGAAGCGCGCGACAAATCAAGGGTTCTTGATCACCGCGTATCCGACAGACGCCGTAAAGGAAGGTACCCAAATATGGCCGAGGTGAAGGTCTTCTACGATCGTGAGGGCAAGACGCTCACCGTGTGGTTTACGGACCGTTCGACCGAGTACGTCTGCGAGGAGACTGGAGAAGAAGTCGTGCTCATGAAAGACGCGTCCGGCCGAGTCGTCGGTTTCGAGAAGTTGAATTTCTCGATTCCACAATCGGATTCGCTGCGCGTGGCGCTTGAAACTGTACCTGGCTGAACGGGCCGCCCAACACGGCATGCAGCCGACAGCGCGCGTGATGGGGCCGCGCTGCGGCTCAGCGCGAGTCGTTCGGTGGAAGGATCAGAACCAGGAGAAGG
This sequence comes from uncultured Vicinamibacteraceae bacterium, assembly GCA_964387935.1. Classification (GTDB taxonomy): domain Bacteria; phylum Acidobacteriota; class Vicinamibacteria; order Vicinamibacterales; family JAFNAJ01; genus CAYLZN01. The sequence continues at coordinate 2,748 of CAYLZN010000025.1, forward strand.
CAAAGGCATTGGCGACGCGGTGCCGGGATGGCGTGTGGTCAAGCGGGCGGTGGCAAACCATGGCGCCCGCGCGGGCGTGTCGAACGATCAGCCCGCGAGCCAACGTCCAGGCCGCACCGCAAGAGGCTCGAGGGTCAGACGTAATCGGAACGGTCGCAGGAGCCGGTTGAGAGTGTCCGGGGTGGGGTCGTGTCGCGGGTTGATCGCCCTCGACACGTTGGGGCCGGCCATGCGAAGCACGATCGTCGTCCCCACGTCAGGCTGACATGGAAGGCGGCATGATACCCGTGAACTTCGGCGATCTCGAAACCGCAGTCGAGTTCGTGAGCGGCGGCATGACCTCCGAGCACCGGGCGTACATCGCCATCGACACCGGGGCAATCTACTGGGTCTCGGAGTCCAGCGACATCGACGAAGACGCACCGGAAGACCTCGGCGAGTCCGACCGCTACCTCGAAGTACCCAGGAGGACCGCTCTGGGCCTGGGTCGGCCGCTGGCGCTTCGATTCGCCGAAGAGCAACTCCCGGACGACTACGAGAGAATCTGGCAGTGCTTTGCGCATCGCGGCGCCTACGCCCGATTCAAGGATCTCCTCGAGGCGCGGGGGCAACTCCACGCGTGGTACGCCTTCGAAGCCGAGTGCACCACCCGGGCGATTCTCGACTGGTGCGCGGCTCATGGGATCAAGGCAATACGAGAGCACAGGCCGCTCGAGCCGGCGCGATCGTCAACCGGCAGCGGAAGCGTCAACCGACAACATCGAGGAGACACGATCATGGCGGACAGTCCGGAGTATTACCAGTTGAGGCCGGATGTCGAAAAGGCCTACGGCTACACGCATGCCGTGAGGGTGGGTGACGACATCAAGATCTCGGGGGCGGTGAGCATGGACGCCCAAGGCACACCGACAGCCGTGGGAGATCTGGCGCACCAGATGAAGAACGCCTACGCCGATCTGGCCAGGATCCTCGAGCATTACGGCTGTTCCTTCGACGACGTGATCGTCGAGAACGTCTTCACGACGGACATGGCGAAATTCCTCGAGGTGGCGTCGTATCGCAACACGATCTACACGAAGCACTTCCCAACTGGAACCTGGCTCGAAGTCAAGGGGCTCGCCTTGCCGGAGTTCCTGATCGAAATCGAACTGGAGGCGCACAGGAGCAGATAGGGCACCACGGCTTCGCCAGGTCGACATCCAGCAGTGTCCCGCCGGTGCCGATGCCGGGAGAGTCTCGCAGGGACCGAGGCGGGTTCCGGCAGACGGGCGGCCTCCGTCGTCAGACCGGTCACGAGGATGTGAATGCGACGTCTTCGATACTCCATCAACGTCACAGTGGACGGATGCTGCGATCATCGCGCAATCCCCGCGGACGAAGGCCTGCATCGTCATCACGCCGAAAACCTTGCGCGGGCGGATGGACTCCTCTTTGGCCGGATGACGTACGAAATGATGGAGGCGGCGTGGCGGGGGCCGGCGCAGACGGGAGTGAGGCCTGATTGGATGGAACCCTGGATGGAGCCCTTTGCCCGGACGATCGACGCCGCCAGGAAGTATGTCGTGTCGAGCACGCTCGAGCGGGTTGATTGGAACGCGGAGCTCGTTCGGGGGGATCTCGGCAAGGCCATTGCACAACTCAAGCGGGAGCCAGGCAAGGAACTCCTCGTGGGAGGCGTGAGGCTGCCGCTGGCGTTGGCGGAGTTGGGATTGATTGATGAGTACGAGTTCGTGGTGCACCCCAGGCTCGCCGGCCATGGGCCGACGCTGTTCGCGGGCCTCTCGAGGCATGTCGACTTGACACTCGTGAGCCGGCGCGACCTCGGCTCGGGAGCGGTGACCCTGCGGTATGAGCCGACAACCTGGAGGTCGTGATGTTGCGCCGTCTGCCGTTCTCTGCAATCGCCACGATCCTGCTCGCCGTTCCCCTGACGGTCCTGGCCCAGGACGCGTCCGCGACACGCCAGTCGCCGGTCGCGCCGCTCTCGGTCGTGGCGTTGCGCACGGAATACGCCGTCAATCCCGTGGGCATCGACGCGCGCGAACCGCGCCTGGGCTGGCAGATTCGGAGCGAACGCCGGGGCATCGTCCAGGCGGCCTACCAGGTGCAGGTGGCTGCCCGCGAACGCTCGCTGCTGAGCGGTGCCGGCCTCGTGTGGGACTCGGGGGTCGTGAAGTCGAACGCGTCGGTCCACGTCGCGTATGCCGGGCCGCCGCTCGGCTCGGGGCGGCGGTACTACTGGCGCACCCGCGTGTGGGACGGCGCGGGCAGGGTCTCCGGATGGAGCCAGCCGGCGTTCTGGGAGATGGGCCTCCTGCAGCCAGCCGACTGGCGGGCCAGCTGGATCGAACCGGACCTGCCCGATGACCCGAAGGTCTCCGGGCCGGCGCCGATGCTGCGCCGCGAATTCAGCATCAAGGGGGACGTCGAACGGGCCCGCGCCTACGTCACGGCGCATGGGCTCTACGAGATGGAGATCAACGGCCGGCGCGTGGGGGACGCGGTCCTGACGCCCGGCTGGACGAGCTACGACAAGCGCCTCCAGTACCAGACCTACGACGTCACGACGCTGCTCAAGACAGGACCGAACGCGGTGGGCGTCACGCTCGGCAACGGGTGGTACCGGGGCTACCTCGCGTGGGGCGACAAGCGGAACATCTACGGCACCCGTCTCGGACTGCTGACGCAGATCGTGGTGACCTACCGCGGGGGTCGGCAGGAGACGATTGCGAGCGACGCAGAGTGGAAGGGGTCGACGGGTCCGATCCTGATGTCGGAGATCTACCACGGCGAAACGTACGACGCCCGCCTCGAGACACCCGGCTGGTCGTCTCCCGGGTTCAAGGACGCCGGGTGGTCTGCCGTGAAGGTGGTCGATCACCGCAACGATCACCTGGTGGCGCCAGCGGGCCCGCCCGTGCGACGCATTGGCGAGATCACGCCCGTGAAGATCCTTCGCACGCCCGCCGGCGACACGGTCGTGGACATGGGACAGAACATGGTGGGCTGGATTCGCCTGAAGGTCGAGGGTCCGGCTGGCACCACCGTGGTCCTCCGGCATGCCGAGGTGCTCGACAAGGAGGGCAACTTCTACGTCAAGAACCTCCGTGCGGCCAGGCAGACCGTGCGCTACACACTCAAGGGCGGCGATCCCGAAACCTACGAGCCGCACTTCACGTTCCAGGGATTCCGGTATGTCGCCGTCGACGGCTTTCCGGGGGAGTTGACGTCCGACAAGCTGACCGGCGTCGTCGTGCACTCGGACATGGAGCCGTCGGGCACCTTCGAGACCTCGAGCCCGCTCGTCAACAGGCTGCAGCACAACATCCAGTGGGGGCAGAAGGGGAACTTCGTCGACGTGCCCACCGACTGCCCGCAACGGGACGAGCGCCTCGGCTGGACCGGCGACGCACAGGTGTTCGCGCGGACGGCCGCCTTCAACATGGATGTGGCCGGGTTCTTCACGAAATGGCTCCGGGATCTGGCGGCCGACCAGCTCGAGACCGGCAGCGTGCCGCACGTCATCCCTGACGTGCTGAGCGAGCCCGGCCGGCCTCGGGCGGGATCGGCGGCGTGGGCCGACGCGGCGGTCATCATTCCCTGGACGATGTACCTGAGCTACGGCGACCGGCGCATCCTGGAGACGCAGTATCCGAGCATGTCCGCGTGGGTGGCGTACATGCAGCGGCGTGCCGGAGACGACTTCATCTGGAGCGAGGATTTCACGTACGGCGACTGGCTCGCCTTTGCGAGCACGGCGTCCGACTACCCCGGCGCGACCACGGGCAAGGATCTCATCGCGACGGCGATGTTCGCCCACTCCACGGACCTGCTGCAGCGCGCCGCGCGCATTCTCGGCAAGACCGAGGACGCGGCCACGCTCGGCGCACTCGTGGAGAGGATCAAGGCGGCATTCCAGCGCGAGTTCGTGACGGCGACGGGTCGGATCGGCGAGAACACGCAGACGGCCTATGCCGTGGCCCTGGAGTTCGACCTCCTGCCGGAGTCACAGCGCGCGGCCGCGGCGGCGCGACTGGCCGAGGAGATACGCTGGCGCAAGCACCTGACCACAGGGTTCGTCGGCACGCCGTACTTGTGTCACGTCCTCACCCGGTTCGGGTACCTGGACGAGGCCTACGCGCTGCTCACTCGCGAGGAATACCCGTCGTGGCTCTACCCCGTGAAGCAGGGCGCGACCACGATCTGGGAGCGGTGGGATGGGGTGAGGCCGGACGGCACGTTCCAGAGCGAGGGCATGAACTCGTTCAACCACTACGCCTACGGCGCCATCGGCGAATGGCTGTATCGCGTCGTGGCCGGGATCGAGATCGATCCCGAGGCGCCCGGCTACAGGCACATCCTCATCCGGCCCCGGCCCGGCGGGGGACTCACCCTCGCCACCGCGTCGCACATGGCGCCGTACGGCAAGGTGAGCACGGCGTGGGCCATCAAGGACGGCTCGTTCGAGCTGATGGTCGAGATCCCGGCAAATACGAGCGCGCAAATCACGCTGCCAACGGCGCAGCTGGCGGAGGTGAGGGAATCAGGGCAGGCCGTGACGGTGGGCGACGGGATCGTGGCCATCCGCCAGGACGGCAGTTCCGTCATCGTCGATGTCGGTTCGGGCAGCTACAGGTTCGCGTGCCCGATCAGGGAGTAGCCGGGGCAGGCCTCGAGACGTTCTTCAGCGAGGCACCCTCGCTCCATCCACAGGTTAAAGGGCAGACCCATGGCGAAGTTCATCACGGCGTGATGCTCGAGTCCTGCTTGCGTCGACGGGCGGCTCGGGTCCAATTCTCGATCTTCAGGTCCTTGAAGCGAGCGAAGTCCCTGGTATTGGCCGTCACGAGTACGAGCTGGTGTACATGCGCAATTGCCGCAATCTGGCCATCCACATACGGAGGGGGGTGGCCGAGCGCCTCCAGGCGTGCCCGCTCGTGGCCGTGCCAGGTGGCTGCAGCTTCGTCGTACGGGAGAATCGGAAACGATTCGCGGATGACATGCTCGAGGTAGTCTTCAAGGGCCACGCGGCGCTTCCCCGTCGGCAAGCGGCGGCAGCCGTACGTGAGCTCGTGCCAGACTGGTGCGGGAACGGCACAGGCCGGGCCGTGCATCCTGAGACGTCTTACGACGTCGGCGTTCGGCTCCTTGGCGATCGGCGCCGACGCGATGTTGGTGTCGAGAAGAAACCGGAGCGTCACAGTCGGACTCGCCGCCCGGGCGCCTTGTCGCGTGTCGGCGTCAGCTCACCATGGTCGAACCCGATCTCGTCCAGGGAGCAGCGCTGCAGGAATCGCTGGTACGCATCATTGAACTGCGCTCGCTTCTCCCGCAGGCGATCAAAAGTCCGTCGCGAAATGACCACGGCCACCGGCAGGCCTCGCCGCGTCAATTCGACGTCTACGCCGGCTTCGGCTTGGTCGACAATCGCGGGCAGGTTGGACCGGGCATCGGCAATGGAGTAC
>CAYLZN010000025.1:8222-14646 GCA_964387935.1 uncultured Vicinamibacteraceae bacterium
GGCATATCGTGAGTGTACATGAAGATGTACATCAGTTCAACGCGCCGCCCAACGAGGCGCGGCAGCCGATGAGCCGCGCGCGAAAGGCATCGGCGACACCGATGAAACAAAGGGGCGCGGCTCGCGGCTGAGCGCTCACGTCAGGCCGACACACTTCGGAGAACAGGAGACCCCATGCCCGCCCGGAAGCCAGAGAGGCCCCCCAAGCCCGCAGGGAGGAAGTCGACCACGCGTACGGCGGCGCTGGGCGAAGCGGCCACGCCGCTGCCGGAATCCATGGTGACCGGCAAGGCAAGCCCGGCGAGGGCTGCGGTCGGCGACAAGCCGGTCTTCGCCTACATCGCCAGTCTGCCGCGGTTGCAGCGCGGCATCGCGGAACGTGTTGATGCTCTTGCGGCCAAGACGCTTCCCGGCCTCCAGCGCTCCGTGAAATGGGGCATGTCCTACTATGGGGTCGGCGACGGCTGGTGCTTCTGTTGCGGTGGATTCGCCGGCCACGTCAAGCTCATGTTCGTCAACGGCACGGCGCTCGAGCCGGCACCCCCGGTGACGCCGGTAGCGATGGGCAAGGCTACGCGGGGCGTGGAGATCAAGTCCGTGGATGACCTCGACGAACGCCAGATCGCGGCATGGATGAAGCAAGCCGTGGCCGTGTCCGGTGTCGGTGGGAAGAAGCGGTAGGCCGGAGCAGTTCTTTGCTGCGGAGGCGGAACTCCGCAGCGGACGCGTGCACTGAACAACTCCGAGGAGCCCATGGACAAGCACCGGGTGTTCAAGATGTCGTTTGCGGGCGTGTATCCGCACTACGTCCAGAAGGCGGAGAAGAAGGGGCGCACGAAGGCGGAACTGGACGAGGTCATCTGCTGGCTCACCGGCTACAGCGCGCAGCAACTGGCGGCGCAGATCGAGCAGAGGAAGGACCTCGAGACGTTCTTCAGCGAGGCGCCATCGCTCCATCCACATGCCCACAAGATCACCGGCGTCATCTGCGGCGTGCGCATCGAGGAGATCGAAGATCCGCTGATGCGGAAGATCCGGTACCTGGACAAGCTGGTGGACGAGTTGGCCAGGGGCAGGCCTCTGGCGAAGATCATGCGCGAGTAGGTGTTCCTGGGCCTCATGAGCGCGGACGTCGGGACTGGTCAGCAATACCGCCTGACCTTCGCCCGGTAGTCGCGCCAGGCCTGCCCGAACCGGGCGTCGAGGAACCGCTCCTCCGCCAGCACGATGCGGTGGTGCAGCCCCATCGCCACGGCCGTACTCGAGAGGTTCAGCGCCGTGGGCACCAGCGCGCAGGAGCCGAGCATCGAGAGGAAGAGGCCCGAATAAATGGGATTTCGAGTGAAGCGGTAGAGCCCTTGCGTGCGGAACTCGGTTGGGCCCGTGGGCAGGCCGACGCGGACCGCGTCGCCAAGATGACGGATGCCGAGGCCGGTGGTGGCCAGGCCGACGATGACCGCCAGCGCTGCGAATGGCGCGAGGCGAGGGTATTGCAGCGTTCCCTGTGAGGCGTAGAGCGCGCCCCACCCGAGCAGCACGTGGGGCGGCACGAGCGCGGCCTTCGCGAGAACGAGGAGCAGCGGGTGAATCGGGGCGCGCCCCAGCCGCGACATGTCGCCCGGATCAGCGCGTCTTCGCCGTGGCCGGCGTCTTGCCGAGCGCGAGCACGTTGGCGAGCAGCCGGTACGCGCCCGGCACGCCGTACGGCAGCTGCCGGTGGAAGGCGTACGCGAAGTACGTGTAGTGGCCCTTGCCGGACTTCGCTGAGAGCCATCCTCCCTTCTGCGGACTCTGCCCCTTGTCCCAGGTTTCGATCATCGGCGTGTACGCGGGGTCCCATCCAGCCCAGAACTTCGAGCCGCGCTGCTCCACCCAGCCGTCGAAATCGGCCTTGGTGATCTCGTTGGGCCAGTTGAACACCTGGGCGTCAGGGGCCAGGATGTTGACGGGCGAATCCTCCTCCGACACCTCCTCGGCGCGCGGCCCGTGCTCACCGGGGAACGGCGCGAACTTCGACGGAATCAGCTCCTGCGTGTTGTAGAGCACGATCAGGTTGCCGCCCCGGGCGACGTAGTCGAGCAGGCGCGCGTTGTAGGTCTTCAGGTCCTCCCGCACGGCGTACGCGCGCGTGCCGGTCATGATGGCATCGAACTTCTGGAGGTCGGCCGTGGCCAGATCGTCCTCGTGCAGCAGCGTCACCTCGTAGCCCAGTTGCGCGATGCCGGCCGGCACCTGGTCGCCAATCCCCATCACGTAGCCGACCCGCAGCCCCGGCACGACCTTGACGTCGATGCCCCGAACCTCGGCCGTCGCCGGGCGATAGAGGTGGCGCAACTCGAGGTCGCGCTGATCGATCAGCTCGTACCCTTCGCGATACTCGCGCCCGTTCGCCGTGGCCACGGCCTGAATCGTGTAGGTCCGGCTCTCGAGCGAGGGCACGGCCACGGTGAACTGGTAGATCGCCTTCTCGCCCGCGCGGGTGAAGCGGAACGGCTGGCTGGCGGGGTCCGACGTCCAGCCGGGGGGCAGCGTCAGGGCCAACTGTCCCGCGATCGGTCCCTCGTGGTTGTTCAACAGGTCGAGCTGAACGGTCACCTGCTTGGTGGTCGCGGCCAGCGGGATGACAGCGGAGCTCGGCGACATCGTCACCGACAGCGCCGGCACGACGCGCAGCTCCCGCATCACGTCGCCATACGGCAGCTTGGGCTCGCGGCGACGGACGGTTTCCCGCGCCTCGATCGGGACGCCCTTCACCGTGTAGCGCGCCACGGCGACGGCAGGCGGGGTCGAGGCCGGGCGGCCGAACTGGGACATGTCCTCCACGGTGTACCGGTTCTCCAGCACGCTCGAGCGCGAGAAGTACGGTTTGCTGCTGAGCAGCACGTCCGGTGCCAGCGTTACCGTGAAGCGTTGCGAAGCCGTCTCGTTGAACCCGAGCGGCTGGAGTCTGCCCTCGGTCCTCTGCACCTGCCATCCAGGGCCCGCGGCGATGGCGATCTCCGTTGGCGTGATCGTGACCGATCCGCGGTTGGTGAGCCGCGTGCGCACTTCGAAGGTCTGGCCGGGCACGGGCGCCGGCATGGCCGGCGGTGGCGCGAACATGGCCATCATCCCCGTGGGCTCCGGCATGTTCGGTGGCTGGGCGACAGCCGTGAAGCTCACGCCGAGCGCCGAGTTGATCGCCTCCTGGAACTGCGCCTCCTTGATCTTCAGCACGAAGACGGCGTCGGGCTCGGCAGACAGTGCCGCGATGGCGTTCCGCGTCGCGGTCAGACCCTCGGCGAGCGCGGGCACCGTGGCCGACGGATCCGTCATCGAAAACGCGGCGACGGCGCTCTTCACGGAGGCGTCGATTGCCGCCAGCAGGGCGCCGGCACCCGCCGGCTCGGGGCGGCGCAGGGCCTTGAACAGACCTGGAATCGTGGTGTCGATCCCGTCGAAGAAGCTCTTCTCCTTTGCCGCCGCGCCCTCGAGCACCGTGCCCGTGCGCTTGTAGTAGCCCGGAGCGGGGCCGGCTTGCGGGTTGTAGCGGCCGCTGTTCTGGCTTCGCTGGTAGCTCAGGCCCAGCCGCGCGAAGTCGCCGTACGACGTGCCCAGCCAGGGGCTGTACTCACCGGGATCGACCTTCACGGTCCAGTCCTCGTCTTCGCGCATGCCCCCGACGTACACCTTGAGCGCCTGCCACGGGCGCAGGCCCTCCTCGATCTGCTCGGGGAACATCGAAGGATCGCCCGCCGCCTTGAACGCCTCCTGCGTGAGCAGGCCGGCGGTCTGATGGTTGCCGTGACCATCGCGCTGGTTCCCCTGGAACCGCGAGACGATCACCAGCGGCCGGTCCATGCGGATGATCCGGACGACATCGCGCAGGACGTTCTCCCGGCCCCACTTCTCGAACGCCTCGTCCAGCCGCTTCGAGAACCCGTAGTCGATCACGGTCGTGAAGTACTGCGTGTCCACGCCGTAGTACTCGTTGGAGACCGCGAGCTCCTCGGTGCGAATCAGACCGAGGCCGTCGAAGAGCTGCGGGCCGAGGGCGTTGTCGCCGGACTGCCCGCGGTTGAGCGTCACCAGGGACACCCTGGCGCCGTCGCGACGGCTGAGCAGCGCCAGCATCCCCCCGTGCTCATCGTCGGGATGCGCCTTGGTGTGCATGGCGCTCGCGATGGTCTGCAGCTTGAGCAGCTTCTGCCACGTGCCCGCAGCCCCCGTGTCCTGGGGGAGCGAGGGTGAGGCCAGCATGGCAACGGCCATGCTGGTCGATACCAGAACCGCCACGGCCAGCCGAAGAGGAAGGCGCCCTGATCGCATGATGTCCTGTCAGAAATAGAACTTCACCGCGAGCTGCATCTCCCGCGACGAGCCCACCGTGCCAGTGATTCTCCCGAACGTCGTCGGGCTGTCCACGTTGGTGCCCGGCAGCCCGTAGTTGACGTTGTTGAACAGGTTGAAGACCTCCCAACGGAACTCGGCCCGGCGGGGACCGCCGAAGGGGATCGAGCGGAAGATCGAGAAGTTGGTCGACTTGAAGCCGGGACCTCGCACCGAGTTGATCCCGCAGTTGCCGTACCTGAAGCTCGTCGTCGGCGCGAACGCCGTCGGATCGAACCACTGATCGATCGTCTGGTCGAAGCCGTCCGGCAAGGGGTTGCCGACGCAGTTGGCCACCGAGATGCGCCCCGAGCCGGTACTGGCGCGGTCGTTCGAGGTGATCGTGAACGGGCGGCCGTCACTCAGGGTGACGATGCCGTTGACGTTCCAGCCGCTGACGACCGCACTCACGAGGCCGCCGGGGTCCATGGCCCGGCCCTTTCCGAAGGGCAGCTCGTAGATGAAACTCGCCGTGAAGCGGTTCGGCACGTCGAAGGTCAGGGGGCCGTAGTTGCGCTCGGGCTCGTACGCGTTGATCGGATACTGTCCTCCGCCGCTGCCGTCCGCGCTCAGATGATCGAGGAAATCACCGAGCGCGCGACTGTGGGTGTATTGCGCCGTGAAGCCCAGGCCGTTGACGAAACGTCGTCTGAGGCTGACCTGCAGCGCGTCGTAGTCGGTTCTTCCGAACGTCGAGACCTGCTGCAGGAACGCCGAGCCGTAGCCGTACTGCGCGTAGGGGAACGTCACCGGGCCGACACCGGGCGCCGCGATGATGCCCTGGTTGAGGTTCAGCAGGCGGCGGCCGTTCCGCGTCCGGTTGCCGACGTACTCCACCGCGAGCACGGTGTTCCGGAGCACTTCGTACTCGGGACCGATGCTGAACTGCTGCACGACGGGCGTCTTCTGGTCTGGGTCCTGGATGCGCCACTGCACGCGCGCCGGGTCGATCGGCACCCCTTGCACCGGGACGAACCCGTTGCGCAGGATGGCGGCTGGCGCCTCGTTGCGCGAGTTGGCCTGGATGATCACGTCGGCCAGCTGCGGCGGGTTGAGCGCCATCTGGCTCTCGGAGCCGTAGCGGTCCGTGTGCTGGTAGAACACGCCGTAGCCGCCGCGCAGGACCATCTTCTCCAGAGGGCGCCAGGTGAACCCGACACGCGGCGCCCAGTTGTTGCGATCCGGGTGGATCAGCGCCCGGTCGAACGTGTCACCGTCGGTCGCTGTGACCCGCTGGCCCGTCGCCGGATCGATGTTCGTGAGCAGGTTGTTCCGGTCGAGCATCGGCGTGAAGTACTCGTAGCGCAGCCCGTAGTTGAGCGTGAGGCTCGGCGTGACGCGCCAGGAGTCCTGCCCGTAGAACTGCCAGCCGTCGGTGTAGAGCTGGGCCTCGTGCAGCAACGTCACACGCTGCTGGCTGGCGAGCCCCAGGAGGAAGTCGCCGATGCCGACGTTGCTGTAGCGGCTGCTCGAGAACGTCATCAGGCCGTTGAGGGCCGCCAGGTCGATGTAGTCCACCGCGTCGCGACGGCGCTCGACCCCGAACTTGAGGTCGTGACTACCCTTCGTCCACGACAGGTTGTCGGAGAACTGCCAGACGTACGACTGCTGGAACTGCGGCCGGAAGAACGGACCGCCGATCCGCGTGAGCCCGCCGATGTTGAGGTGCGGCAGCCCACCGCTGTACAGCGCGTTGGTGGGCAACCCCGTGATGCCGTACTGAGCATTGGCGTCGATGCCGAAGGCCGGATGCAGCACGTCGGAGTCGATGTCGTTCCACGACCCGCGGAACTCGTTCACCATGGTGCTGCCGAGGACGCGCGTCCAGCCGATCACCGCGGACTGACCCTTGATGTAGTTGCTGCTGTTGAAATCCCCGGACGCCACGGGGTCGGCAAGCAGCGGCTCCTCGAGACGCGTCGTGTCGGACAGACTGTAGCGGCCGAACAGCCGGTCCCTTCCGCCACGCAGGTTCTGGTCCACGCGCACGTCGAACTGATCGACGTCCTCGCTGATCGCCTGGTTGTTGATGAAGTTCGGAAGGCCGAACGAGCCC
>CAYLZN010000025.1:14656-17167 GCA_964387935.1 uncultured Vicinamibacteraceae bacterium
TACGCCCTGCACCGCGGTCCTGGACGCGATGTTCGGCTGCGGGTAGAGCTGCATGATCTTCATCGCGACGGGGTCGAGGCAGGACGGGTTGATGACCTTCGTGGCCGTATTCACGCACCCCGGCGCGTACACCGTTTCCGCCAGCGCCTGCGGCAGCTCGATCAGGTTGCCCTGGCGGATGAGCGGCGTCGGCACCGTGGCCTGGCCGGTCAGCTCGCGGTCGGTTCGTGTCCCCTGATACGACGCGAAGAAGAAGGCCCGGTCGCGCCAGACGGGACCGCCCAGCGTGCCGCCGAAGATGTTCTGCCCGAACTTTGGCTTCTCGAGGCCGGCCCGGTTGTTCTCCCAGCGGTTCGCGTTGAGCGCTTCGTCCCGGAAGAACTCGTACACGTTTCCGCGAAACGCGTTGCTCCCCTGCTTGATGGACGCGTTGATCACGGCCCCGGCCGCCCGCCCGAACTCCGCCGAGTAGGTGCGCGTCTGCACCCGGAACTCCTCGAGCGCGTCCACCGGCGGCTGGACGACCTGCACGGAGCGCTCCTGCAGGTTCGTCGTGAACGAGTTGTTGTCCGCGCCGTCCAGCGTGTAGTTGTTCCACGTCGAGAAGTTCCCGTTCGCGTTGAAGCCGCTCTCCTCGCCGCGGTTGCTGATGCCGGCCGGCGCCGGCGCCACCCCCGGCGCCAGGAACGCGAGTTCCGCGTACCGACGTTCGAGCAGCGGCAGATCGTTGACGGCACGCTGCGTCACCGCGAGGCCGATGTCCGCCCTCTGGGTCTGCAGCACCTCGGTGCGCGCCGACACCGTCACCGCCTCGGTCAGCGCGCCCACCTCCAGCGTGAAGTCCACCTGCAGGCGCTGCTGCACGCTGAGGGGCACGTCCTTCTGCACCGCGCGCTTGAAGCCTTCGATCTCGGCCACGACCTCGTACGTGCCCACCTTGAGGTTGGGCAGGACGAACTCGCCGCGTTCGGACGTGATCGCCACCGCCGTCGCGCCAGTCCCCTGCTGCGTGGCCGTCACGGTGACGCCCGGCAGGACGGCTCCCGACGCGTCGCGCACGGTCCCGACGATGGACCCGGTGTCTATCTGGGCGAGTGCGGGTGCGGCGGTGGCGCCGAGCCACAGGCTCAACGCCACCACGCGCGCGAGCAGGGAGAGGATGGGGCGACCGACGGTCATCGGGATCTCCTCGAGGCAGGCGGAACGCTGGAGGCACCCTCGTCGGCCGCTACGGCAACGGTGCAGGGGTCGGCGGGGTCAGGCCAGGCAGCCGCCCGCGGAAAAACCCTGCAAGTATTTGGATCGGAAGGGGGGCTGTCAAGGGAGGGGCGTACGGCGTACGACGTACGGCGTACGGCGGCGTACGGACGGGAGGGCGTACGGCGGCGTACGGTTTGGCGGCGTACGGCTGGGCGGCGTACGGCGGCGTACGGTAGGCTGCCAGTCCATGGTCCAGTGGCAACCGCTCGACTTCCGGGAGTGCTCCCTCGAAGAGATGCAGCGGCGGGCCCGAGATTTCGCAGACGACATCCGTCGGCGTCGCACGGTGCGTGACTTCTCTCCTCGATCCGTACCCCGCGAGATCATCGAGCACTGCCTGACGGCAGCCGGCTCGGCGCCCAGTGGGGCCAACCTCCAGCCCTGGCACTTCGTCGTCATCACCGACCCGATGCTCAGGCGGCGCATCCGCACCGCCGCCGAGCAGGAAGAAGAACTCTTCTACCGCGAACGGGCGCCCCAGGAGTGGCTGGACGCGCTGGCCCCGCTCGGGACCGACGCACACAAGCCCTTCCTCGAGACCGCGCCGTACCTGATCGCGATCTTCGCAGAGGCTTATGGCCAGCTGCCGGACGGTCGCAAGGTGAAGCACTACTACGTGTCGGAGTCCGTGGGCATCGCGACGGGCTTCCTCATCACGGCCCTCCATCTCGCCGGCCTGGCCACCCTGACCCACACGCCGAGTCCGATGGGTTTCCTCAACGAGATCCTGGAGCGGCCAGCCAACGAGCGGCCGTACCTGCTGCTGGTCGTGGGCTACCCGGCAGACGATGCCCGGGTGCCGACCATCGGGAAGAAACAGCTCGACGAGTTCGTCACCTGGAAGTGAGAAGGCAGGCACAAGGCACCAGGCACAAGGCACCAGGCACAAGGCACGAGGCACGAGGCACAAGGCACGAGGCACATGGCACCGGGCCCGTGCTCAGGGGGTGCGGACGTCGAGGCTGATCCAGGCGTGCCGGCCGTAGCCGTCCACGCCAGATCCGTGGATGCGGTACGCTTCGTCCCCGATGTTCCCGACGCCGCCGATCAACGACAGCGTGCGCGTCAGCGCGAACGAGGCCCGCAGGTCCACGACCAGCCAGCCCGGCGTCCCCAGCGGGTTGATGCGATGGTCGTCACGGTCTCCTGGCGCCAGCCGATCCTGGCGTCCCGCGAACCTGGCGGCCGCTTCGAGCGTCCACCGCCGCGGGCGCCAGTCCCAGCGTGCCGAGGAGCGAGCGCGTGCGCGCC
>CAYLZN010000025.1:17177-30998 GCA_964387935.1 uncultured Vicinamibacteraceae bacterium
GTGCGCCAGTCCGCGGCCACGCGCCCGTTGACCGGAGGAATGCGGCGCATCGGCTGCGCCGCCGTCGTCTGCTGACCGTAGGCGTAGGCGACGAACCCCGAGACGCGGAGGCGCGGCGCCACGGCAACCGCGGTCTCAACCTCCGCACCCCGAATGTAGGCCTCGCCGACATTCGCCCGCCGGTAGACCCGCTGCCCTTCCCACTCGTCCAGTCCCTGGTAGGTCGACCGGACGCGATCGATGAGATCATCGAGCGAGATGCGCCACAGGCTGCCGGTCATCTCGACACGCCGACCCCGCAGCTTCGCCCCGCCCTCGAGTGACAGGGAACGCTCGGGCACCAGGTCCGGTGACGGCACCTCGATCCCGAAATCGAACGCGCCGAGGGTACTCACATCGTCGATGTTCGGTGCGCGGAACGCCTGCCCGACCACGCCGTAGAGCGCCAGGCCGCCGCCCAGGTCCACGGACGCGGCCAGACTGCCGAGCGTGGCGGAGGGCTGGACGTCGAGCGTTCCGAACGTCGCGTCCTCGGCGTGGATCGACGACCAGGTCACGCGGACGCCGGTGTCCACCGCCACCCTCCCGGCCTGCCAGAGCGCCGCGGCGAACAGCTCTTGGGACGCCGCACGCGCGCCATCCGGGTAGAGCCCCCGCCGCGCCGTTCGCCCGCCCGTTGACTCATCGTGGTCTTCCCGTCCGCTGCGCACACGGTCACGGTACAGGTCGAAGCCGTAGCGGACCGTGAGCGGCTTCCAGGGCGCGGCGCGTCCCTCGAGCAACAGGCCGACAGTATCGACGATGTCCTGCTCGACAACGAGGACGGACGAGCCGGCCTGCTGACGTTCACGCTGCTCCCGGGATTGCTGCCAGGAGGTCGTGGCCAGCAGCGTGTGCGCCCAGGGATTCGGCGTTCCCTGCGTCACGCGGGCCCAGGCGAGCTGACGCTGCTGCGGGGCGAAGCTCCAGCGCGCGAACCCGCGCTGCGCCACCTGGTCGAATCGCGGGACGTCCTCCTGGTGGACCAGTTGCCAGCT
Source organism: uncultured Vicinamibacteraceae bacterium (assembly GCA_964387935.1). GTDB lineage: Bacteria > Acidobacteriota > Vicinamibacteria > Vicinamibacterales > JAFNAJ01 > CAYLZN01. The sequence continues at coordinate 18,215 of CAYLZN010000025.1, forward strand.
TCCAGTGAGGACCGTGCGCGGGCCGATCTGCACGAGGGTGCGCGCATCACCGGCCACCTCGTCGTAGCCGGATGGCGCCTCGACGCCCAGTGACCCGCCTGCCCTGAGGTCGCCGAACCGCCGCAGCGAGATGCCCCCGAGCAGTCCCGTTCGCGCACCCGACGCACTGAACTCTCCGCGCACGGTCTGCTCCATGTCGCTCGACACGACGCGCGCCACGCCCCGCGCGGACATCCGGCGGCCGCCGGGCGAGAGTTCCGGCTGACGCGTGAGCACGTTGACGACCCCCCCGAGCGCGTCGCTGCCAAAGAGGACCGAGCCGGCCCCGCGGACGACCTCGATGCGCTCCAGGCTGAAGGGATCCACGGTCGCCAGGTACTGGTTGGGCCCATATCGGAACGTGGCGTTGTTGAGACGGACGCCGTCAACGAGTACCAGCACCTGGTTGCCCATCAGTCCGCGCACGACGGGGGAGCCGCCGCCGTGGTTGGTCTTCTGCACCCAGACGCCAGCGGCATCGAAGAGGGCCTCGGGCGTGGTCCTGGGCTGCATCCGCTGGAGGTCGTCCGCGTCGACGATCGACACGGCTCTCGACACGAGCGGCAGCGGCGTCGAGTCCCGCGATGCGGCGACCACGACCGTCTCGTGGAGACGAATCGGCTGCCGCTCGAGCCCGACTTCGCGGTCGCCGAGTGCGAGACGCTCGCACGGAAGCGTGGCGTCCGCGTACCCCGGCGCCGACACCCGCACGACACACCGAGGGGAGCTCTCGGGAAGGCCCGCAATTGCGACGATCCCATCGTCCTGCCCCGACCAGACCAGGTCCCCCGGCGGCAACCACGCGCGCGCCTGGCTCACGGGCTGACCCGTCGCCTGATCGACCACGCGCAGCCGCCAGATGCCATCCTCGTCTGCGGCCCAGCCCGGGCTCACTGCCCCCAGGAGGGTCCAGACGGCCAGGAGGACGGCGTCCGACCCGTGACTCCGCGGATCCCGCATTCGAGAATCGTACCCCGATCGCGGGCCGGAGGTATCATGCCTCGCGATGATCTCCGGATTCCCTTCCCGTCGCTTCGTCGTGACCGCCCTGGCGCTGTCGGCTGCGGTCGGCTGGGCCCTCGTGCCGCTCGCGCAACGTGGGCCCGCGCCTCCGCGATGGCCCGGCAAGGAGTCGGCCCAGGTCACCCTCCTGCCCAACGGGTGGCGGATCGCGCCCGCGGGCCGTCATCGCCAGATCGGTGACCTCCCGCTCAACATGGTGGTGTCACCGGACGGCCGCTTCGTGATTGTCACCAACAACGGGTGGACGAAGCCGACCCTGACGATCTTCGACACGCAGCGCGACTACGTGGTCGATCGACTGACTCTCGATCACGCGTGGCTCGGTCTGGCGTGGCATCCGGACGGCAAGCGGCTGTACTCGTCGGGAGCGGCAGACAACACGATCGGCGAGTTCGAGTGGGGCGCGGGCAAGCTGAAGCCGGCGAGAACGATCCGCCTGGGCCCCCCGCAGCGGGAGCCGCGATTCAACCAGGTGGAGAATGCGGGATTCGTCGGCGGGCTCGCGATCTCCAGGGACGGATCGCGCCTGTTCGCGGTGCAGGTGTTCGGGCTGTCGCTCGTGGTGGTGGACCTGGCGGCCGGCGCCGTCGTCCGCACGATCCCGCTGCCGGCCGAGCCCTACTCCTGCGTGGTGTCGCCGGACGGCAAGACCCTGTTCGTGTCGGTCTGGGGCGGGGCCAGAGTCCTGGCTTTCGACGTGGCCACCCTGGAACCGGCAGGTGAGTACGTCGTGGGCGAGCACCCGAACGACATGGCGTTCTCCACGGACGGCCGGCGGCTGTTCGTCGCCTGCGCCAGCACGAACGCCGTCTGGGTCATCGACCTCAGGGCGCGTACGGCGAGGGAGCAAATCTCCGTGGCCCTCTACCCGAACGCCCCCGTGGGCACGACGCCGAACAGCCTCGCGGTGTCCACGGACGGCAAGACGTTGCTCGTCGCCAACGCCGACAACAACACCGTCGCCGTCGTGGACATCGAAACGCCAGGCACCAGTGAGGTCGAAGGCTTCATCCCCGTCGGTTGGTACCCCACGGATGTCTCATTCGACCGGGGCGGCACGCACATGCTCGTCCTGAACGGCAAGGGGCTGACCTCGATGCCCAACCCTCGCGGTCCCCAGCCCGGGAGCCGTGGCGCCGAAGGCCAGTACATCGCCGGCATGTCACAGGGCGCGCTGTCGATCATCGACGTGCCGACGCGCGAGCAACTGGCCACGATGACAAAAACCGTCTACGAGCTGACGCCCTACACGGATGCCAGGAAGCTGGCGCCGGGCGCCGAGATCGGCGCCTCGCCGATCCCCCGGAAGGTCGGCGATCCCTCCCCCATCAAGTACGTCTTCTACGTGATTCGCGAGAACCGGACCTACGACCAGGTGTTCGGCGACATTCCGACCGGCAACGGCGACCCGATGCTGACGCTGTTCGGCGAGGACATCACGCCCAACGCGCATGCTCTCGTCCGGGATTTCGTCCTCTTCGACAACTTCTACGTGGACGCGGAGGTCAGCTACGACGGTCACGCGTTCTCGACCGGCGCCTATGCCACCGATGTCGTCGAGAAGCTGTGGCCGAACAACTACGGCCGGCGCGGCGGCCCCTATCTCTCCGAGGGCGGCTGGCTCCCGCGGACGCCGTACGGCAATTTCTCGGCGCCGCCCCAGGGCTACCTCTGGGACTTCGCCACGCGTGCCGGCGTGAGCGTGCGGAGCTATGGCGAGTTCGCCACCTGGTCGCAGAGATTCGGCCCCGTGCGGGCGTCGGTCCCGGGCCTCGACGGCAAGGTGCACCCCTCCTACCCGCCGTACGACCTGACCATCCCGGACAACAGGCGCATCGACATCTGGCTCGAGGAATTCCGCCAGTTCGAGGCCAGCGGGCAACTGCCGAGGCTGTCGATCATCCGCCTGGGCAACGACCACACCGCCGGCACCCAACCCAGCATGCCGACGCCGCGTGCGATGGTCGCCGAGAACGACCTCGCCCTGGGCCGTCTCGTCGAGGCCATCTCCGCGAGCCGATTCTGGAAGGAATCCGCGATCTTCGTCCTCGAGGACGACGCGCAGAACGGATCGGATCACGTGGATGCCCACAGGTCGCTGCTGCTGGCGATCAGCCCGTTCGCCCGCCGCGGCGCTGTGGACAGCACCCTTTACACGACCTCCGGCGTCCTGCGGACGATGGAGCTCATCCTCGGCCTGCCACCCATGAGCCAGTACGACGCTGCTGCGACGCCGATGTATGCCGCGTTCCAGCCGACTCCCGATCTCCGGCCGTTCAAGCGCCTGGACGCGCGCTACCCGCTCGACGAGGTGAACGACTGGAACTCGCCGGGCGCCCGGGCCTCCCTCGAGATGAACCTGCGTGATGCGGACATGGCGCCCGAACTCGAATTGAACGAGATCATCTGGAAGTCGGTGCGCGGCGCGCACTCGCAGATGCCCCCGCCAGTCCGGTCCGGGTTCATTCGCCCCCTGGACGACGAAGACGACGAGGACGGGGAGCGCTGTCCGCCTGCCTCACGGCAACTCGGCGGCGCGCTCACCTGCGGGGATCGTCGAAACTGATCACGCGCTCGACGCGGAAGCGACCGGGCGTGGCGCCCGGCGTGAGGATCATCAGCGCCGCCGGCTGGCCCGGCAGAATCACCGGCCCCTGGCGCCGGTCGCGCGATCCAGGCAGCTCGACCTCGGCGCCCACGGCCGCCCCGTCAGCGGGGAGCGGTGCGACCCACTTGCCGGTCGCGTCGATCGTCTCGAGCGCCCCGTGCACGCGGAGGTCCCCCAGGTCCTCGATCCGCCCGACCATCGTCAGGCGCCGGCCCTCGGGCGCCTCGCGGACGACGCGGTTCGCCGTGAGCCCGATGTCACCGGTGAACGGCGGCACACCCGTCGCGGGCGCAATCGTGGCATTCAGAATGAGGGTGTGGAAGAGGCGATCGTCGTTCATGGGGAGCGACTCGTAGCCGGCGGGGTCGGCGCTCCCGACGCGTGCCGTCGCCACGGCTTCGAGTGCGGCCATCAACGCGATGAAATTGAGCCGCGTCAGCGCGAGGTCGGGGTCGGGCCCGGCCCACGGGCCGGTCTCGATCAGCACGACCGGCGTTCCCCACTTCGTCACGTTGTCCCCGAAGGCACGCACCTCGAACGAGTCGTCGTAGCGCCCGATCTGACCGGTGGCGAACGGCTCGAGCGCACCGCGGATCACGGCGCACACCCGCTTCGTCAGGCGCCGGCCCTCGTCCTCCGTACGCGCAACGTCGAACGCCACGGCGAGCAGCGAGATCGAGGCGGGCTTCGGCGGGGTGCCGACCGACGTGCGCCAGCCCTGGTTGTGCAGATTGAAGCCCAGTCGCGCCGAGACGCGATCGCGCAGGGCCTTGAGCGCGACGCCCTCTGGCGTCTGGAGCCGCAGCGCGTCGCGGTTGATGTCAATCCCCTGGGCGTTGCGCCGCTCGAACCGCTGCGCGCCGTCCGGGTTCAGCATCGGCACGATGTGCAGCGTCAGCCGGTCGAGGAGGTGCCGCACGAGGGGCTCTTCACGGTGTCGTGCGACGTAGTCCAGCAGGTCGAACAGGGCGGGTGTCGCCGAAGGCTCGTCTCCGTGCATCTGCGACCAGAGCAACACCGGGAACGGGCCCCGACCGGCCGTCACGTGGTAGAGACGACGCCCCTCGAGCGAGAGCCCGATGGACTCCATGGCGAACAGGCCGCCCGATGTGTCCACCGCCCGACGAAGCTCCTGTTCGAGGTAGGCGTGCGTCCACAGGGGCGCGATGAGGCGTGCCTGGCGCTCGGTGTCCCAGATCCGCGCCCAGGTCTCGGGCGAGGTCGAGGGCGGCAGTGCCTGGGCGACGACTGACGCGGGGAGCCACGCCTGCAGTGTGGCGACCAGCAGGGCTGACGCGACCAGGGTGCGCACCCACGGCGACTGGCACGGGCGATCCTTCGGACACGGCTTCCGACACATGGGTCGGGATTCTACAATCACGGCGGGCTCACCGCGACTCACCGCCGCCCGGTCAGGGCAGCCTGATGGCCGTCACACTGGTCCCGCCTGCCCACGCGCGCCCGCGGCTGTTCCAGTACATCGCGCGCTCGACGGCGATGCCGACTCCATTGGTGACCTCGATCTCGGCGCCGAACGCCTCGTCCTGCAGGTCTGGAACCTGAGTGAGCCCGGGGTGTGCGCTGACCACGACGTTGAGCCGCGACGTTGGCAGGACGAAGAGAGTCGTCACCACCGGGGGACGCTGCTCGCGGAGAAAGGTCACGCGCACCTCGGCAGTCTCCGTCGTGGGATTGGCGAGGAGGATGTACGTCTCGTACCCCGCTCCCTGTCCAACTCTCCCCTCGGCCAGGCCCCACCGCGCGCCTGTGGCGGTCACGCCAAACGCGCTGTGCGCCTCCTGCCACTCGTCCGGGCTGCCGGGCCAGTACATCGCGCGCTCCACGACGACGGGCCGGGTGGCCAGGACCGCCGCCGACACCGCGACATCGGCGAGACGAGGATCCTCGTGTTCGACGTTGATCGTGAGCCGTCGCTGGGCCTCGAGGACTCGCCTCGTTTCCACCACCTCGCCGGTCTCGAGCAGCCACCTGACCGTGAGGTCCACCGGTTCTCGCCCCGGGTTGGCGATGAGGACGTAATCGTCGAAGAAGGGGCCGGTGGCGCCCTCCGCCAGGAACCACGTGGTGGACGGGGCGGTTGCGCCGGCCGATTCGTGCCCCCCCATCCAGAAGCTCTCGCCACGCGACCAGTACATCGAGCGTTCGGCGACGATGGGCACGTCGGACTCGACCACGGTGGAGAAGGCGTGACCGGCGAGGTTCTCATCGGCGCCGGCGAACAGGGTCAGCCGGCTGCGCGGATCCACGCGAACGGTGCGCTGCGCTGGAGGTCGATCCTCGCGCAGGTAGCGGACGACCACGTCGGCTGCCACGTCCCCAGGGTTGGCGAGCAGCAGGAACGTGTCGAAGAACCCCTGGGCACCTTCGGCGAAGTACCACGTCGTCGAGGTCTGTTCGACGGCGCTGCCGCCATGGCCGCCATACTGGTCCGCATCCCACGTCATGGTGCGCTCGACGACGAGGGGGAGGCCGGACGGCGAGGCGATGACGGTGGAGACGTCGGTGTCATCGAGGCCCGGCACCTCGTTCACGCGAATCGTCAGGCGCGAGTGCGGCGCGAGCGAGTATCGCTGCTCAGCGGGGGGCCCAGACGGGCGCAGGAAGGTGGCGTGCGCCTCCACCGCCTCGTTGTTCGGATTCGTGATGGCGACGTCCAGCGTGAACAGGGACCGTGTCGATCCCTCGGCCAGGTAGTAGGTGCGCGTGATCGCACTCTCCTGGGTCACGACGATCGTTTGACCAGCAACCTCGATGGTCGCGCTGCGGGCGGCACCGCGGTTCTCTTCCACCGCGAGGGCGACGCCCCCGCTGCCGGCCCCCTCCGCCGGGGACACGGCCACCCACGACGCGCGGCTCCCGGCATCCCAGGTGCAACCCGCCGGCGCGGCAATGTCCAGCGTGTCGGCGGCGACAGATGCGGGCAGCACGATCGTCCTCGGCGTCACCGAATAGCCGCAGCCCGTCGCGGTCAGGATGCCTTGTGTGGTCGATAACTCCCAGGTGAGGCCGTAGCCGCTCAGGCGGGCGGAGACCACGATCGTTGACGCTGTGGCTGGGGTGAGGGCGGCTCGAACGGACCAACTGACACGCGTCTGCCCTCCCGCGTCCAAGGGCCCGAGCACCTGGCGCGCCGAACCTTCAACGAGCGCGAGCCCGGGGGGGAGTGCGATCGCGGCCTCGGCCGCGAAGGCGCGGAGGTCGCCGCTGTTCCGCACGACGGCGCTGACGACGAACGTGGACGCCGGCGTTGGTGGCGGCAGGCGATCCATCGTCACGGCAATGGCGGGACCCAGGCGTGGCACGAACCCCCCAGAGTGAGCCAGTGCCACGGTCTCGCTGTGGCCGGCAAAGGGCGCTGCGCTCACGAGCGCGAGCACGGCGCCTTCAGGCACCGCGCTGCTCACCTGCTCGACGTTGTCCAGCAGCGACGTCGAGGTGTCGCGCAGTCCCCCGTGTTCCCGTTCGAAGAGCCACAGGTCGATGTTGTTGAGCGAGGCTGTGGCAGGCTCACCCCCGACGTCGTAGCGAGCCCTGCGATTCCAGGCGATCGTGGCCTTGGTGGCCGTCGGGGCTGCCCGCTCGAAGAAACGCACGCCCGGCGCCTGCCCCGGCGAGGGCATCGACAGCAGCCGGACGTCGAAGCGCTCCTCGAACGCACGTGCGGCGTTGACGTATCCCCAGCCGGCGCGCGCGTCCCAGCCGCCTTCGGACCCGAGGGACTCCGCGGTGTTGACGAGCAACGCCTTGACGGCTCGTGGGTCCGCCACCCCGGCGTCGATCAGCAGCGCGGCGACGCCCGCCACCGCGGGCGCGGCGAAGCTCGTGCCCGACGCCCGCTGCCAGAACAGCGCGCCGTAGTGCGAGGGCATCGACACGTTCGTGCCAGGGGCGGCCAGGTCGGGCTTTCGCCGCCCGCCGGGCGTCGGTCCGCCCGAGCTCGATTCGGCAATCACGTCGTCGCTGCGCGAGGACGTGCCCATCGGGTCGATGTTGGCAACGGAGATGACGTTGTAGGCGAGGCCCGGCGACGAGATGCGGTCGGCGCCGCCGTTTCCCGCGGAAATCGTGACCGTCTTGCTGAAGGTGTCGACGACGCCGTCCCAGAACTGGGTGTAGGCGTCGTCGTCGGTGGTCACGTAGGCCCCGTAGCTGTAGTTGAAGACCTCGGGAGGGTCGCCCCTGGTGAGCGCCCAGTCGACCCCGGCCATGAGGTCGCTCAGCAGGCTGCTGCCGCCGTACGGGTAGGTCAGATAGCCCGCCTTGATGTTGTAGTAGCGGTCGATGCCGTAGGCCATGCCCCGGCGGGCGCGGGCGTGCGGCTCACCCTGCGAGAACACCACGCCGGCGACGAAGGTGCCGTGCCCGGCGAAGTCGTCGGTGCTGTCGGGCAGGTCCCAGTAGTTGGGCATGTGGCGGGCGCTGTCGTGAAAGACGGCGCTCGTAACGGCATCGGCTCGTGACGCGAAGGCCGAGTGTCCGACGTACAGCCCGCTGTCCACCACCGCGACGTCCACCGCGCCTCCCGTGTGGCCGGCGCTCCAGACGTCCGGGACGCGAAGAGACCCCGCCGTGAGATCGAGATGCGCCTCGCGGGGCTGGTCCACGAGCACCGCCCCAACGCCAGGCGCTGAGCGCAGCATCTCGATCTGCCCGGGTGGCACCTGGACGACTACGGCGTTGACGGCGCTGAGCGAGTAGACGAGCCGTCCACGCAGGCGGGCCGCGAGCGCGACCACGTCGTCGCGACTGGAACGAGACGCGGCCTCGATTCGCGCCACGAGGCCGGCATCCCGTTCCGCGCGCCTCAGGTCGCGGGCATCGGGTGTCAGGGAGCGGTCGGCGGGATCGACCTGCGCGTCCTGCGGGTCGCCCGGCGGCGCGGGGTGTTCCGTCTGCAGGTAGACGATGACGGTGACCAGGTCGCTCGACCGCACGTCTGGGACCTGTGCGGGCGCGCGCACGAGCCACGACGCCAGGAGCGTGGCCGTTGCGACAACACGGGGGTGTGGACGGAGCATGACCGGGCACACCAGGGGTGCGCACAGGAGAAATCGGCAGGCTCCGCGAGCTGGTTAAGTGAGGCGGTCCAGAAGCCGCCCGGGATCGTCGTCGACCAGCAGCATCGCCCGGTGTTCGGCTTTGATCAGTCCCTGTTCGACCGCGTGGTCGAGGAACGTGAGGAGGGGGCCGTAGTAGCCCCCGACGTCGAGGATGGCGCACCGTTTGGCGTGCAGGCCGAGCTGCGCCCAGGTCAGCATCTCGAACAACTCGTCGAGGGTGCCCATGCCGCCCGGGAGAGCCACGAAGGCGTCGGACAGGTCGGCCATGCGCGCCTTGCGTTCGTGCATGGTCCGCACCACGTGCAGGTCGGGCAGCCCGAGATGTGCCACCTCGCGACGGACCAGCCCCGAGGGAATGACCCCGATCACGTGGCCCCCGCGGGACAGTACTGCGTCAGCCACGCAGCCCATGAGGCCGATCGAGCCTCCGCCGAACACCAGCGAGAGACCTCGCGCGGCCATCGTGTGGCCGAACGAGGTGGCGGCCTCGCGGAAGCGCGGGTCCCGGCCTTCACTCGATCCGCAGTAAACGCACACGCGTGTCACCGGCATGGGCTCACTATAGCGCCGGAGGGCCGACGTCGAGTCCCCTTGCGGCGGATGTGGGATCCGGGCGAGACTGCGCCGTGCAGGTCACCGCCCTCCCCACGCCCCAGGTCCTCGTCGATCGCGTCGTGCTCGCCCGCAACATCGGCAGGATGCAGGCCGAGGTGCACGCTCACGACAAGGTGCTGCGCCCGCACGCGAAGACGCACAAGAGCCCGCTCGTCGCGCGGCAGCAGATCGAAGCCGGCGCCGTCGGTGTCTGCTGCGCGAAGCTGGGTGAAGCCGAGGTGTTCGCCGCGGCCGGCATCGACGACATCCGTCTGCCCTACCCGGTTCACCCGTCGAACGCCGCGAGGGTGCTCGCCCTGATCGACAAGGTGCGCCTGTCGATCATCGTGGATCACCCGGACGTGGCCGCGGCGTGGTCGAACGAGCTCAGGCGCGCTGACCGGATCCTCGACGTGCTCGTCAAGGTGGACGTGGGGTTCCACCGGTGCGGTGTCGACCCGCATCACCCCGGCGCCCAGGCGCTGGTACGCCAGGTGGCCCATTCGCCCGGGCTTCGGTTCCGGGGCCTGCTCAGTCACGCGGGGCACGCGTATCACGCGTCCTCGGAGCAGGACGTCTCGGCGATCGCACGTGAGGAGGCGGACCTGCTGCTGGGGCTCGCAGAGGCCGCCGCGCGGGACGGGATCCGCATCGAGGAGGTCAGCGTGGGCGCCACGCCGAGCGCCCGGCACAGCTGGGGGATCGACGGCGTCACGGAAATGCGCCCTGGGAACTACGTCTACTACGACCGCACGCAGGTGGCGCTCGGTGCGGCCCGCATCGAGGACTGCGGGCTCTCGGTGCTCGCGCGGGTCGTGTCGAAGCCGGCCGCCGATCGGATCATCCTCGACTGCGGCAGCAAGACACTGACCAACGACGCCGCGCGGGGATTCTCCGCGATGCCGGGCTACGGTGCGGTGCTGGAGGACCTCGAGGCCACGGCGTTCGATGCCTCGCTGGTGATCGAGCGGCTGTCCGAGGAGCACGCGACCGTGCGCGTGACCAACGGCTCGACCCGGCTCTCGCCCGGGAATCTCGTCCGGGTGATCCCGAACCACTCGTGCGTCGTCTCGAACCTCGTGGACGAGATCCGTCTGGTCGAGGGGCTGACCGTCGTCCAGACCCTGCCGGTGGCGGCGCGCGGACGGATCGCGTAGGATCGCCGGACCATGCCCGACTCCGAGGACGAATCCCGCACGCTTCCCGGCGAGGCGCTCGGGATGATCGAGACCCGGGGCCTCGTGGGCATGATCGAGGCGGCCGACGCCATGCTCAAGGCGGCGAACGTCGTGCTGGTCGCCTGGGAGAAGATCGACGACGGGCTCGTGACCGCGCTCGTGCGCGGCGACGTCGGGTCCGTGAAGGCCGCCACGGACGCCGGTGCGGCCGCCGCCAGGCGCGTCGGCGAACTGGTGGCCGTCCACGTCATCCCGAACCCCGCCGAGGATCTCGAGCGGGCGTGCCCGATCCGCTGAACCGGAACACGCGCTCCGCCAGGCGGGCGCCTTCGAGGTCCTTGATCGTCAGCCCGCCCTCGCTGTGGGTCCAGTAGCTGACCGCGACGCGCCGGTAGCTGAGGGTCACGTCGGGATGATGATCGGCAGCCTCGGCGTCGAATGCCAATCGCACGACTGCGGCGACGGCGTCTCCGTAACTGGGCAGCGTGAACTGCTTCTCAATGGCCCGGCCGCGGCACACCCACCCGGGCAATGAAGCCAGTGCCGCGTCCAGTTCCTGTGCGTCGAGCAGGGCCATGCAGTAACCTCGCAGGCAGTCTACACCGAGTTCGATCGGTGCCACGTTGCGCCGTCGGTTCAGGCCTGTGGTAACGTCGTGGGCAGGCCTCGTGCCCCCCGCGTCGGAGTTTCTCCCATGATTTCCGTGCATTCCTTTCCTCATCTCACGCCGCAGGAAGCGGCAGCCCTGATTCCCCACGGTGCGTTCGTCGGCTTCAGCGGGTTCACGCCCGCCGGAGCCGTCAAGGCCGTGCCCAGGGCCCTCGCCGAGCGTGCGCACGATCTGCACGCCAAAGGCGAACCGTTCAAGATCCGCGTGCTGACCGGAGCGTCCACCGGCAAGGACCTCGACGATGCCCTGGCCCAGGCGGATGCCATCTCGTGGCGCGCCCCCTATCAGTCGTCAAGGGCGCTACGTGACCAGATCAACACGCAGCACACGCAGTTCGTCGACATGCACCTGTCGAGCGTGCCGCAGACGCTGACGTACGGGTTCTTCGGCAAGATGGACTTCGCCGTCGTCGAGGCCACCGAGATCACGCCCGACGGCCGAGTCTACCTGACGACGTCGATCGGGGCATCGCCGACGTTCCTGCAGTGCGCGGAGAAGGTCATCATCGAGATCAACAGGTTCCACTCGCCACGCCTGCGCGAGATGCACGACATCCTGACGCTCTTGCCTCCGCCGCACCGGGGCCCCGTGGCGATCTACGACCCGATGATGAAGATCGGGTGGCCCTACGCCCCGGTCGACCCGCGCAAGGTCGTGGCGGTCGTGCGTAACGAGGAAGCCGACGACGTGGCGCCCTTCGACCCGCCCACGGAGGCGCACCACAAGATCGCGCAGTTCGTCGTGGAGTTCCTGCTGAAGGAGATGCAGGCCGGTCGCATTCCGAAGGAGTTCCTCCCCTTCCAGTCTGGTGTCGGCAACGTGGCCAACGCCGTGCTCGCCGGCCTCGGTGAGAACAAGGAGGTGCCGCCGTTCACCATGTACACGGAGGTGTTCCAGGACGCCTGCGTCGAACTGATGGAGCAGGGCCGGCTCGTGGGCGCCAGCACCACGGCGCTCACCCTGAGCCCGGAGCGCCTGGCACGCCTCTACGACAACATGGACTTCTTCGTCCCGCGCATCGTCCTGCGGCCGCAGGAGATCACCAACCACCCGGGCATCATCCGGCGGCTGGGACTCATCACGATGAACACCGCCCTGGAGGTGGACATCTACGGCCACGCCAACTCGACGCACGTGCTCGGCACGCAGATGATGAACGGTATCGGCGGCAGCGGCGATTTCACGCGGAACGCCTACCTGTCCATCTACATGTGCCCGTCGGTGGCGAAGCACGGCAAGATCTCGGCCGTCGTGCCCATGGTGACCCACGTCGACCACAACGAGCACTCGGTGCAGATCGTCGTCACCGAACAAGGCCTCGCCGACCTGCGGGGACTCGGCACCATGGAGCGGGCACGGACGATCATCGACAAGTGCGCGCACCCGTTGTACCAGGACTACCTGCGGAAGTACCTCGAGACGTCGCCGGTCGGTCACATCCGGCACGACCTGTCGAAGTGCTTCGAGCTGCACCGGAACCTGATGGAGACGGGCAGCATGCTGGGATAGAAGAGGGCGTACGGCGTACGCGTACGGCCAGCGGCCTGATGGGCTGAATCGTTGTCTGGGTCGCGAACCGTCCGTCACCTCA
>CAYLZN010000026.1:0-7955 GCA_964387935.1 uncultured Vicinamibacteraceae bacterium
CTGACCGTGCAGTTCTCCAGCGCCGGCTCCTGGGATCTGGATGACACGGTGGTGAGCTACAGCTGGGCGTTCGGCGACGGCGCCACCGCCTCCGAGGCGAACCCGGTCCACGTCTACTCGCTGCCCGGTGAATACGTCGCGACACTCACGGTCAGCGACAGCCGGGGCGCAACCGCCTCGGAATCGGTGTTCATCACGGTTGGTGTTCCAAGCGGTGAGGAGATCTGGATCGCAAACCTGCAAACGGCCATCCACCGCACCACCCTGGGGCCGTATCCCGAGGTGACGCTGATCGTGGTCACGGGGGAGGGTCAGCCGGTCGCTGGCGCCACGGTGCACGCGCGCTGGTCAGGCCTGGTGCGAGCCAATCAGACCGGCACGACCGACGCGAACGGCAAGGTCGTGCTGCGCATGAAGCCGATGAAGAAGGGTGGCACGCTCACCTTCAGCGTGTCCAACATCATCAAGTCGGGGCTCACCTACAACCCGGACCGCGGGGTGCCGCTGCCGGTGACCATTGTGGTTCAGTAGCAAAAACAGGGTCCGCGGCGAACCCGCCGAGGCCGCCTCGACCATCGGCCGCGCACCAGGCGTGCCCTTGGCACGGTTCCGCCGGTTCGCGATATGCTCGGTCCTGAGATGTCCAGGAACCGCCTTGCTCTTGTGCTGCTCACCCTCGTCCCCGGCTTCAGCGCCTGTACGGCCCCGTCCGCCTCGAACGCCTCCCCGGAGAGCGGACCACCCCGGACAGCCCAGGCCGGGGGCGCCCCCGCGACTGTCGAGGCAGGCGCGCGCACGATTACCGGGCGCGTCGTTGAGACCATGGATGCCGCCTCGTACACCTACGTGCGCGTGGATACCGGCACCGAGCAGGTCTGGGCGGCCGCAAGCCAGTTCCCCGTCAAGATCGGGGATCGCGTCAGCGTGTCACTGGAATTCCCGCTCGAGAACTTTCACAGCAAGGCGTTGAACCGGGACTTCCCGGTGATCTACTTCGTCTCGCAGATCGGCCGCGAGGGCGAGGCCGCCCCTTCGTCCTCCACGCCTCAGCTGCCGCCTGGACACGCGCCGGTCCCCAGTCACCAGACCAGGGACGTCGCCGCTCCTGCCGCGGGGGAAATCGTGCCCGTAGCGGGAAGCCTCAGCGTGGCCGAGGTCTGGGCTCGCCGCGCGTCGCTCGCCGGCTCGAAAGTCACCGTGCGGGGCAAGGTGATGAAGGTGAACAACGGCATCATGGGCCGCAACTGGATCCACCTGCAGGATGGCACCGGCGTCGCCGCCGATGGCAGCAACGACCTGACCGTGACCTCGGACGCCACCGTCAGTGTTGGAGACGTCGTGACCGCGACCGGCACGGTGGCGGTGGACAAGGACTTCACGGCGGGCTACAAGTACGCGGTGTTGATCGAGGGCGCAACCTTCGCGGCAAAGTAGCGCCAGTCCCTCCGCCGTCGGCCCCTATTGCTGCCTCTGACGCGCGACGCCCAGCTCCTCGAGTCGCGCCGCGATGTCTTCTCCCGCCGTGGACGGGTTCACCTGCTTGTCGATGTAGAGGATCTTGCCGTCCAAGCCGATGTAAAACGTCCAACGTGACGCCCACGGCAGGAGGGCGCCGACGACGCCGTAGGCCCGTGCCACGTCCTTCCCGGGATCGCTCAGGATCGGGTACGTCGCGCCCAGGGACTCGGCGAACTCCTTGTTGGTCTCGGCCTTGTCTACGCTGGCCGCGAAGTAGGCCACCTCGAACTCGCGCAACAGGTCACCGCTCTCACGGAGCGATTTGCATTCGCGCGTTCAGCCGCCCGTGAACGCCTTGGGAAACCACGCCAGGACGACGACGCGTTTGCCGCGGTGCTCGGCGAGCGTGTGCGTACGGCCGTCACTGCCCGGCAACGAGAAGGCCGGTGCCGCATCTCCGGGTTTCAGGTCGGTTGCTGCCATCAGTGAATCTCCTCCTGGCCCCGTCACGGCAGCCAGGATGATGAAGGGGATCAGCGTGAGGCCGGTCGCAATGCCAGTTCGCGGGTGCGCCATGAGAACGTCAGGGTTTCGACCCCTCTGAGACGCCTCCGTCACAATACGCGATCCCTACCGTGTCGAGGGAAGACCAGGACCAGGGGGTCTTTTCTCGCGGACGCCGGGTCGTGCGAGGGTCCCGGCGGCCAGGGGCACCCTTGACCGCGGTGGGAGCGGCGGTGGCGCGCATGGTACTGATCGTGCTTCGTATCAGCGTTGCCATGCGTGTGACCGTGGTTGTCACCGTGCCCGACCGGTCCGTCGACGTCGAGCGCACCCTGCGCGCACTCCGGGATGTCGTCGCCAGCGGGGACTGGCCGGACACCGACCTTGTCGTGGCCGCGGACGGATGCGCGGCCGACCCCGTGCCGACGTCGGCGAAGTTCGGCGTACGTGTCGTACGGGTGCCGGGGTTCTGCGGGGCCGAGGCCCTGCGACAGGCTGCTCGGCGCGCGGTGTCCCGCGGACACGTCCTGTTCGTCGAGGCCGGTTCGTCTCCAACGGCCGCGGATCTGCATCGGGCCGTCGCGGGAACGGGCGAGGACCCGGGTCGCGCGCTCGTGCTGGCGCCGCCCGGGCCCTTTGCGAGACTCCGCCGCGCCTACTCGAGCGGAATCCGGTTCTTGTTGGCGTCCAGCCACTGAGCGAAGGTCTGGAGCGAGGGGTTGAGCCGGCGCGACAGCGCCAGGTCACGGCTCCCGCAGAACTCCCTCGAGAACTCCGCATTGAACTGGAACATGTTCCCGAGGTCCTCCGCGCCGGGGAACCCAAACCCGCGGTAGACGTCGGGAGACACCGCGTTGTGACGGACCTCGCGGCCGAACGCCTTCGTCATCGCTGCGGCCATCTCGGCGCCGGTGAGATGCTCGCCGGCGACGCCCACCCTCTTCCCGATGAACTCCTGACCGCTCTTGAAGAGGCCGTACGCGAACCGGCCGATGTCCTCGACACCGATTCCGGGGAGTTTCCGGTCGCCGGTCGGCAGCGTGAAGGCGAGCACGCCGTCCGGACCAGGCTTCGGCGCCATGCCAAAATGGATCAGGTTCTCCCAATAGAACGACGTCAGCAGGAACGTCGTGGGCACGCCTTCGCGCGTGAAGGCGGCATCCGCCTCACCCTTCGAGTCGAAGTGCGGCACCTTGTACTTCTCCTGGAGGGTCGGCATGCGCGGGTCGCTCAGCGGAACGAACGTGCGCGTGTCCTCGAGCGTGGACCACACGGCGTGAGCGATGCCGGCCGCTCTTGCGGCTCGCGCCAGGTTGGTCGCCTGCGTGGTTTCGCGCTCGGGCGAGAAGTGCTCCCAGAAGTTCGTGACGAGGAAGGCGCCATGAGCGCCGTCGAACGCCTTCTTCAGGCTGTCGAGGTCGTCGGCGTCGCCCGCGACGATCGTGGCGCCCTGCGCCGCCAGCTGGCGCGCCTTGTCGGAATCGGGCTTGCGCGTGATCGCGCGCACCCCGAACGGGGCGCTCGCGTCGGCCAGGATCGCGCGCGCCAGGCCGCCACCCTGGGCGCCGGTCGCGCCGGTCACTGCGATGATCTTCCTGTCGGCCATGAAATCCTCCGTCGTGTTTTAACACTATATGTGGTAACACTAAATCTACCACGGGGCGAGGTGCGGGCGGGCCGTCACAGCGGGCGGCCTCCGGGGCCTCCGCTTGCTCTCGGACGTCGGGACGTGACACAAGGATGCGATCACACCCGGGTCCATGTCCACCCTGCTGCGCGTCCTCGGCCTCGGATTCGGCCTGGCCGTCATCGTCGGCAACACGATTGGCGCGGGCATCCTCCGCACGCCGGGTGAGGTCGCGGCTCACCTGCCTCACCCCGCATTCGTCCTGGGGGTCTGGATCCTGGGCGGCCTGTACGCGCTGCTCGGCGCACTGTCCATCGCGGAGCTGGCCACGACGATTCCGCGATCCGGCGGACAGTACGTGTTCGCCCGGCGGGCGCTCGGCCACTACGCGGGCTTCGTCGTCGGCTGGAGCGACTGGGTGTCCACGTGCGGCAGTACCGCCGCCGTCGCGATCGTGGTGGGCGAATACGCGGCGGGCCTCGCGTCACCGCTCGCCGGGCGTCCCGTCGCGATCGCCGTGGCGGCCGCCCTCGTGCTGGCCCTGCTCCAGTGGCGTGGGATCCGCTGGGGCAGCGGCATCCAGACCCTGACGAGCCTGCTCAAGGCCCTCGGATTCCTGGGGCTCATCGGGGCCTGCCTGTTCGTCGCCCCGTCGGCCGGCGGCGTGGGCCTGGGGGCGGCGATCGAGCCGGGCTCCTCGGAACGACTCGCGGTGATCCTGGCCCTGCAGGCGGTGATCTACACCTACGACGGGTGGACGGGGGTGATCTACTTCTCGGAAGAGGTCCGGGATCCCGCGCGCGACGTGCCGAAGGCCCTGTTCAGCGGCGTCTGGCTCGTGATGGCCATCTACCTGCTGTTGAACCTCGCGCTGCTTCGCGTGGTCCCGCTCGAGCGCCTGGCGGGTCACCCGATGCCCGTGGGACTTGCGGCGGAGGCTGCGTTCGGCCCGCGTGGCGACACCGTGGTGCGCGTGCTCATCATCGTCTCGATGCTGGCCGCCATCAATGCCTTTCACCTGATGGCCACGCGGGTCCTCTTTGCGATGAGCCGTGACGGCCTCGTCTCGAGGCGCCTGGCCGATGTGAACGATGGCGGCACGCCCGGACCTGCCCTGCTCGTCAGCGCGGCCGTGGCGGTCGCGTTCATCCTGACCGGGACCTTCACCCGGGTCATTGCCGTGGTCTCGTTCTTCTTCGTGTTCAACTACGCGCTGTCGTTCCTGTCGCTCCTGGTGCTGCGTCGGCGGGAACCGGACCTCCCGCGACCGTACCGGGTCCCGTGGTGGCCGTGGCCGACGCTCCTGTCACTGCTGGGGTCGGTGGCGTTTCTGGGTGGCGCGGTGGCGGCGGACCCCGGGAACAGCCTCTGGGCGCTGGTCATCCTGTGGCTGAGCTGGCCGATCTTCAGGACGATGGCCCGCGAGGCCGGCAACAAGGCGACAAAAATCAGCCCTTGAGGCGCCGGAAGTCTCCGACGCCAAATCAACTCCTTGAAATGGCGGGCCTTGGCGCGTCCCGGCCGGCACCACCCCTGCGGCCAGACCTTTGCTCAGTTCCGCAGGGCCTCTGTGCAAAAGATGAGTCGCCATGGGACCAAGCTCAGCTTTGGGACCATGTGTTTCGAGGCAATCGTATGATCCAGATCATAGACAGACCAGGCGATGGCTGCTCCAGGCGCTCTGTGCTACCATAGCCCCTTCACCGCGAAACCAAGGCGGGCTGTCGGTGCGGGGCCGCGAAGAAGTGCGGCCAGTCACCGTGTCGGCACCTGCGTGCGTCTCGTGCCGCTGAGTCCCCCATGCCCACAACTGAGAGTCGTCCGATCGAAGTGACTTCGAAGGAGTCCCCCATGTCGCTCCCGGCATCGCGATCGGCACTGCGCGCACCTGCCCGTCTCACGACGGCGCTCGGGGTCGCCGCGGCGCTGGCCATGGCGTTGACCGTTGGTGGTTCACAGCCCGTCGCGCAGTCCGGCCCGCCCTCGACCCCGGAATTCTTCACGGGCAAGAACGTGGACGTTGTCGGGCCCTTCGGCTCGGCACCCTACAGCCCGACCGGCTCGAACCCGTTCCTGCTCGGCGACCCGGACAAGAAGCAGCAGAACGAGCCGTCATGCGACATCATGCCGGGCAACCCGCTCGTCATCTTCTGCGGGCTCAACGACTACCGGGCGGTGGATCGCCCGGACATCGTTGGCGAACCGTGGGTGAGCGCGGCCTTCTCGCAGGACGGGGGCCTGACATGGAAGAGCCACCTGCACCCCGGGTTCAAACCTGAAGCGACGGGCGCTCCGGCGCCTCTCGTGGCGCCAGTCGGCTACGAGACGGCGGCAGACCCCGTGATTCGCGTCGTGCCCGGCCTGGGCCTGTACAACTTCATCGCCTTCAACCGGGCCGGCGACGGCGCGCTGCTCCTCAGCCGCTGGTCGGAACGCAACACCGAGAGCGGCTTCCCCTACACCTGGCTGAACACGGTCGAAGTCGCCAAGGGCACCGGCTCTCCGGGCCAGTCGGGCAGGTTCCTGGACAAGCCCGACATGGAGGTCTCGCTGCTCCCGGGCACGTCGACCTACAGCCTGACGGTTCCCGATCCCACGCCAACCAACCCGGCCAATTCGCGCATCCAGAAGGTGCCCGCCGGCATCGTGCACGTAGCCTACGCCGTGTTCACCGGCAACAACCAGCAGGACGGCACGAAGATCGTCTACACGCGATCCACCTCCTACGGCGATCGATGGGACCCGGACACGACGCTCAGCGAAAGCCAGAGCATCAACCAGGCCGCCGACATCGCGGTGGATCCCGCCACCAATCGCGTCGTTGTCGTGTGGCGTCGCTTCGCGGACCCGAACGGCAAGCAGAAGGACGCCATCATGTACGCGCTGTCCACCAACAACGGGCAGTCGTTCGCCAAGGCCGCCGTCCTGGCTGAGATCTGTCCGTTCACACAGAACACGACCTCGTCGAGCTTCCGCACGACCACGCACCCGTTCGTCACGTTCGACGGGACCGCATTCCACGCCGTGTGGGCGGAGCGCCAGGGGCCGTGCACGGATCCGCCGTCCGGCTCCTCGCGCATCGTCCTGTCGGATCTCGCGATCGCGGGCGGCGTTGGGTCCTGGTCCGTGCCGCGGGTACTGGATTCGTCGAGGCCGCCAACGGGCCCCGGCCACCAGTTCCACCCGATGATCGCGGCGGCCGGCAACCGCCTGCTCGTCGGCTGGTTCGACACGCGCAACGACGTCCGGACGGGTACGAGCTTCCCCGATCCGTCCGTGGACCCGTACATCAACGACTACGTCTTCGAAGGGAAGACCAAGGTACGGCGGCGCGCGGCCGACATCTTCGCCTCGGAGGCGTTCGCCGGGCAGACGCCGGTGTTCGGCGCGCCCAAGCAGGTATCGCGCTACCTGTTCGGCTACTACCCCGGCACCAGCATCCCCCAGCAGCTCGAACGGAACAAGGTGAACGCACGCATGTTCCAGTCCGGGATGCGGCCCTTCCACGGGGACTACACGACGGCCGCGGCTGTGCGGTGGGCACTGAAGGATCCGATCAACAACCCCGGCGAATGGGTGAGCACCGCGGGCTTCGCCGGTGCGCAGCCGGTCTTCCATCTTGCGTGGACCGACAACCGTCTCGTGCGCGGCGACGTCTCCGCCGGACTGGTCGACACGACCGGCACGGCGTATACCCCGCCGTCAATCTCCACCCAGGGCGAGGCCGACCCGACGCTCGAACCCCGGCCCGCGTGCGTGGCCACCAGCACGGGAACCCGCGATCAGAGCGTGTTCAGCTCGCGGATCTTCCCTCCCCTGGTGCTGCTCTCGGGGTCGGCGTCCAAGTCCACGGTGACCGACACTGGCGGGAGGATCACGCGCAGCTACTCCATCGTGGTTCAGAACACGACGCCGAACGAGAAGATGATCGACCTGACCCTCGCGGGAGCGCCGGGAGTGACGGCCTCCTTCAAGAAGACGACGGTCGAGGATCCGAACCCGATCATCAGCCTGACCGACGTCAGGATCCCGCGCCGGTCGATGATCGCCCGCACCGTCTACGTGACGTCGCCTGTCGTCGATCTCCCGGTGGTGAAGATCACGGCGACCAGCGCGGACGGCACGATCACGACGTACCTCAACGGCAACCCGAACGCGCCACCCCTGGACGACCCGCTCGACCCGAACGACCGCATCACCGGGACGACGGAGGGGCAGGTGGACTCGCTCGAGTTGCACACGCCCGACATCCTGTATCGCGCGACATCGATCGGCACGCCGGCGATCGACGACCCCGCCATCGACGACCCCGCCATCGACGACCCGGCGATTGACGACCCGGCCATCGATGACCCGGCGATCGATG
>CAYLZN010000026.1:8055-13264 GCA_964387935.1 uncultured Vicinamibacteraceae bacterium
GACGACCCGGCGATTGACGACCCGGCCATCGATGACCCGGCGATCGATGACCCGGCGATTGACGACCCCGCCATCGACGACGCCGCCGTGTCGGCGTCGGCCATCCAGGATCCGGACACGGACACCGGAACGAACAACAGCGGCGAGAAGCTGACCCAGATCACGTGGAAGATCGGACTCAAGGGCAACACTGCGACGTCGATGAGCTCGAAGGTCTTCCTGAACGTGAGCAACGAGCAGTTGGCGGCTCTCAAGGCGGCAATCCGCTCGGGCAAGTCGCAGTTGCTCGTCTCTCGCCGCTACCGGACTACGGACGCGCGGGGCACCGGGTGTGAGCCGGTGCGCGTCAGCAACTACCAGGTGATCGCCAACATCATCGATCCGGTCATGACGAACGACTCCGCGGCCCCGGATCTGGTCAACCCGACGTCGAGCGAGCCCAGCTTCGCGATTCCGCCTGGCGGCACGGTCTACCTGACCTTCCGGCTGTGGGGCGACGTCCCGGGATTCAACCCGAACAAGGTGGGCACCGTCGTGCAGTCGCAACCAGGACCGCCTGCGAGCGAGCCGCTGGACAACGACATCCCCGTGGACACGACGGCCCCTGAGTTGACGCTGCCCGTGCCCGCTGGCACGTCGTACACGCCTGCCGGCATCGAGGCCACAGGACCGACGACGCTGGTGAGCTTCACGGCGGCATCCAACGACGACTTCGACGGCGCCCTCTCGCCTGTGTGCACGAGCTCGATCACGCTGACCACGACCGGCTCGACCTACAGCGGGTACTTCCCGGTGGGCTCCACGCCGGTTACGTGCTCCGTGACCGATGCTGGCGGCAACACCCAGTCCGGCACCTTCAACGTGTGGGTCGCCGATCGGACGGCGCCCGCGCTGACGGTCCCCGCGATCGATGCGACCACCACGGAGGCCGTCGGACCGAGCGGTGCGACAGCCTCGTTCCTGGTGTCGGCGATGGATCTCGCCGACACGACGCCGACGGTCAGCTGCACGCTGCCGTCCGGTGACCCTGTCACGGCAGCGACGGTGTTCCCCGTAGGGACGACGCTCGTGAACTGCACAGCGACCGACGATTCGGGCAACACGGCCAGCGCGTCGTTCAACGTGACCGTGACGGACACGACACCGCCCGTCGCGAACAATGGTGCGATCACGGTGGCCGAAGACGGCTCGGGGCCAGCCCCGCTCTTCGCCAGCGACATCGTCGTCACGTCCCTCAGCTACAGCATCGTGACGGGACCGGCACACGGGACGCTGAGCGGAACGGCGCCGAACCTCGTCTACACGCCGAACGGCAACTACTTCGGCCCGGACAGCTTCACGTTCAAGGCCAGCGACGGGACGCAGGACTCGAACGTGGCGACCATGTCGATCTCGGTAACGGCCGTCAACGATGCGCCGGCCGCGAACGCGCAGACGGTAACGACCGACGAGGACACGGCTCGAGCGATCACGCTGACGGGGAATGACATCGATTCCGGGTCGCTCACCTACGGCGTTGTCACGGGACCGACGCGCGGGACGCTCTCCGGCACGGCGCCGAACCTCACCTACACCCCGAACGCCAACTACTTCGGCGCGGACAGCTTCACGTTCAAAGTGAACGACGGCAGCGCCGATTCGACGCCGGTGACGGTCACGATCACAGTGGTGTCGGTCAACGACCCGCCGACCTTCACGCCGCCGGCGAACATCACGACCACGCCGATGACGGTCGGGGCCACGGGGGCCGTGGTGAACTTCACGGCCAGCGGGAACGACGTGGAGCAGGGCACGATCGCGGCGGTCTGCACGCCGGCCTCCGGCTCGACGTTCCCGGTCGGCACGACGACGGTGAATTGCACCGTGACGGACTCTGGCGGATTGACCGCGAGCGGCTCGTTCACCGTGAAGGTCAATCCTGCCCTCTACGGGTTCAAGGGTCTTCTCAGCCCGTGGTCGCGCGGGGTCAAGAACAAGCTGGGCAGCACGTTCCAGGTGAACTGGCAGTACACGGGATCGCCGAGTTCCACGACGGCGATCAACAGCGCCGCGGCTCAGCCTCAGTTGCTCGCATACGGACCGTTCACCGCGTGTCCGGCTGTCGGCACGCCCATCCCCGCCGGTGGTTCGTGGGCCGCGCTGAAAAGGGTGGACGATGCGGGCAGCAGCTCGCTTCGATATGACGCGACCACCTTCAGGTGGACGTACAACTGGAAGCCGACGGCTCCTGCCATCACGGTCGGCTGCTACATGATCTACGTGAAGAGTCAGGTGACCGGTCAGGTCAACGGCGGGTATGACGTGACCGTCACGAAATAACGCATCTCGAGGCGGACATGCGAAAGGCCGGGCTTCAACGCCCGGCTTTTCCTCTGTACGGCGCTGGGGCCTCTTACTTGTTCGTCGTCTCCAGCGTGGCGAGCCGCTGCCGCGCGTCCGCGGCGAGCGGATCAGGCGCGTTGCCCGTCCTCAAGGCTAGGAACTTCTCGAAGTTCGCCCGCGCCTGCGCCGCCTGGCCCAGTCCTTCCTGCGCGCGCGCGAGCCAGTACGGCAGCGGCGCCAGGTAGCGGAACGTGGGGACCTCGTCGATGAAGAGCGCCGTGGCCTCCCCTCGACGCTTGTCGCAGATCTCGAATTCGGCGATGGCTTCGCCGTGGCGACCGGCGGTTTCATAGGCGACCCCGAGGTAGTAGCGGGCCAGCCACACGTCCGCGAACTTGACCGCCTCCTTCAACGAATCCACGGCATCGACGTACCGTTCGCGGGCCATGTAGTCGAGGGCATCGACGATACGGCCGTAAGCCCGTTTCTGCGGTTCGAACTGGTTGGCGAGCACCTTGGCGACCTCGTCCACGTCGCGTTGCTGGCGGGCTGCGGCGAAGATGCGGCCCCCGGGGACCAGGATGGGTTCTGTCTTCAGTGCGTCGACGGCCGCGCGGGCCAGGGGCACGGCGGCCCGAAGGTCGCCCTCGAGCTCGTACGACTCCGCCGTGGCCATACGCTTGATCGTGGCGGCCGCGTCTGCCTTGGCGGCTTCGTCGGCGGCGATGCCTTTCGCCAGCACGTCTCGCGCGTCGGTCGTCAGTCCCTGCGCGATCGCGATATCGGCCACGCCGATGCTCGCGAGCGACTGGGCCCGCGGCAGCTCCACGGCGGCCATCCTGTCGTAGTAGCCGCGGGCTGTTTCGATGTCGCCGCGGGCGAGGGCGGCCATGGCCATGGGGAGATAGGCGACGAAGTACTTCGGGTCCTCGGTGAGCAGGCGGGTGGCTTCGTTGGCGGCGGTCCGGAAGTCACCAGCGTACATGGCGTACAACGCGTAATTCGAGCGATACAGCCGGTTCTTCGGGTAGATCTCGAGCGCTTTCTGCCCCATCTCCGACGCCTTCCCGAAGTCGCGCTTGTTGGTGTAGGCCACCGCCAGGTTGTTGTAGGCGGCCGCGTCGGCCGGGTAGCGCTCGACCAGCGCGGTGAAGTTCTCGATGGCCTTGTCGTAGTTCTGGCTGCCCGCGAGAAAGTACACGCCCAGGGTGCGGTAGCGCTCGCGTTCCGTCATGCGGTCGAGCAACGAGAGCGCTTTCTTGTACTGCGCCTCGGCCTCTTCCTGTCGTCCGAGCTTGAAGGCGGCCGTGCCCCACGCGGAATAGGCACGACCGAAGTTCGAGTCGAGCTCGGTGGCCCGCCTGAAGAACGGGATGGCCTCCTCGTCGCGCGTCTGGCGTGACAGCTCCTGGCCCTTCAGGTACTCGGACACCGCATCCAGCGAGGCCGCACTGAGCATCTCGTTGGCGGCCGGTGTCTTTGCGGTCTTCGTGTCGCCGAGGCTCTTGCGGACGTCGTTCGCCAGCCTTCCGACCGCGTTGAGCACGTCGTCCTTGTTGCGGGCCCTGGCGTCGCTGGTGAGGACGTCCTTGCCGTCGGCCGGGTTGACGCCCCTGACCGAGAGCCGGTAGCCCGAGCCGTCCGGGGCGATCGTGCCGGCGAGCACGACCTTCACCCCCTCACGCTGGGCGACGAGGCGGGACACGTTGTCGTCGAGCACCTTGCCGGCGTTGAGCTGCCCGGCGACGCGCAGCGCGCCACGCCGATCGTAGGCGGTAATGAACGATGCGGCTTCGACGCCGACCCCGAGCGACTGCTCGAGTACGCCGTTGAAGGCCTGGTCGCCCGTGCTGTTGGCGAAGTCGGAGATGAGCACCGACACGGGCTCCCGCTTCGGCTCCACCTTCGGGATGGCAATGAACTGCGCGAGCCACCAGGTACCGCCAACGAGCAGCGTCATGACGCTTGCGGCCACGCTCCAGAAGCGTCGAGTCTTCCAGAATGGAGGCGGTTCCGGCAGCGGGATGCCGTTCTCGTCGAGCCGCTCCAGCGCGTGGAGCAGCTCCGCTGTCGTCTGGAACCGCGCGTCAGGGTCGGGCTGCAGGCACTTCGAAATGACTGACTCGACGGCCTCGGGAATCGTGTCGTCGATCTCACGGAGCTTCTTCGGCTCCGCCTGCATCCGCGCCTTCAGGTCCTCGAACGCGTTGGTGGCGCCATCAGCTAGACGCTTGCCGACCAGCATCCGGTAGAGAATCAGGCCGAAGGCGTAGATGTCGGCCCGTTGATCGACGGCGACGCCGCGCGCCTGCTCCGGCGCCATGTAGTCCAGCGTGCCGACGATCGTGCCCACACGCGTGGCGCCTGTGTCGCCTGCCACCGGCGCCAGCGCGGCGCTGCCGCCGCGGCCGCCGTCGGCGGCCCCTCCGGCCGCGCGCGCGATCCCGAAGTCCATGATCAGCGCGCGGTCCTCTGCGTCGATCATGATGTTGGCGGGTTTCAGGTCCCGATGAACCACGCCGGCCTCGTGCGCAGCGACGAGACCCGAGGCCACCTGCCGGGCGATCGCGAGCGTGCGCGGCACGGGAAGCGTGCCGGTCTCCGCGAGGATGTCGGAGAGGTCCTGCCCCTCGACGTACGGCATCGTGATGTACTTGATGCCGTCGATCTCGCCGAGATCGTGAATCCGGACGACGTTGGGGTGCGTGACCTGGCGGGCGAGCAGCAACTCCCGCTTGAAGCGGCGCTCGATTTCGGCCGCAGCCTCGGGGTCGTTCGTCGCGTCGGGGCGGATGACCTTGAGCGCCAGCGCGACCTCCAGCTCCGCGTCCCACGCCTGGTAGACGGCGCCCATGCCGCCGATGCCGAGCATGCGGATGATGTGATA
>CAYLZN010000026.1:13274-30100 GCA_964387935.1 uncultured Vicinamibacteraceae bacterium
GGGGCCCGGTCGCGCCAGCCGAGCCGCCGACGCCGCCCACGCCGGAACCGAGGCCCGACGATGACGGGCGCTTCGTGCGGGACGTGGGGGGTCTCGTGACCTTGGCCGGGCCAGTCGGCGGTCGCCCGGTCCGCGCTGGAGGCGACGTTGCGATGGGGGGCGCGCCGAGCATGGTGGCGTCCGCGTCGATCGGGGACGCCCCGAGCATGGTGGCGTCGGCGTCGACTGGGGGCGCGCCAAGCATCGTGGCGTCGGCATCGAACGGGTTCGGCCGCGCGACGCCCGTGACATCGGAGTCGTCTGCGATGGCCGGCTGCGAGAAACCGGTGGCGTCCAGGTCCCGCTCGACGGCCGCCTGCGCGTGACTTGTCGGGTCCGGGACGAGCGCGAGGGCGGGGGCGCCAAGGCTCGTGGCCTCCGCGTCCCCGAGGACCTCGACCTCGATGGCGAGCTGGCCAAGGCCTGTGGCCTCGGGGTCAAGAGTGATGGCGGGCTGAGACAGGCCCGTCTCTGCGGCGGCGGCGGTGGGCGCAGGCGCATCGGAGATGGCCTGCATGCTGAGCGTGGTGCCGCCGGAATCGACCAGGCGGACGCCACACGATGGACAGAAGCGCCACGCCGACGCAACGTCCCAGCCGCACTGCGCACATTTCATCGTGGGTTCGTGTTGGAATTATCGGCCTCGGGCACCGTAATGTCCACCGGCCCCGCGGCCCGCGTCAGTCCAGCGTGAAGGGACGCCACGCGGCTTTCGCGGTAGGCCGCCGGTCGAGCGCGTCCTGCGGGAGGACGGCCTCGAGCTCCCGATATTCCAAATCGAGCCACGACGGCAGCTCGCGCCGCGCCTGTCGGAGCGCGGCGACGTCGGCCGGTGTCACCGGAACGTCGCGATCGAGATCGATGGCCCGGTCAGGGTTGGGGGTCGAGGTCACGCCACCGCTCCAGGAGGTCGGCCTTCTCGAAATAGCCACGGACTTCGGCCCGATTGATCCCCGGCAATCCCAGGAGATAGCCGATGTCCGCCATCTCCTGCCACGTCCTCTCGGGGGCGTTCTTCATCGCCTGGACCTTCATCGCGATGAGGTGCTCCGGGCGAGGCAGGGGGATGGGTGTGCCCGCAGGCCCCGGGGCAGTGCGGAGCCCGTCGAACAGACGGGTTGCGGTCTGGTCCTTGACGTAGATGAAGTCCACGCGCCCCCTTGCGCGATCCTGGTGCCGATGGTTGGAGAAGCCCGACGACCGGTGCAGCGTGGCGTAGCCCAGGCTCTCCATGAACGGAATCAGCGCGGGCTGGGCGTCAGCCTCCGTGACGAGGTCCAGGTCGAGCGTGAGGCGTGGGTGGCCATAGACGGCGAGGGCTACCCCTCCGGCCACTGCATATCGATGGCCGCGAGCCGACAGGAACGCCCCGACTTCCTCGAGGACCCGGACGAAATCCACCCGGCTATTGTAGACACCGTGGGGTCAGGTCTTTACTTTTAGCGTTTTGGGGCGCTCGCCCCAAAACGCTAAAAGTAAAGACCTGACCCCACGGTTTACTCCCACCTGAACAGCAGCACGGGCGGAATCAGCAGCAGGAAGCTCAGGACCACGAGAATCAGCATCAGCGGAAAGAACCACCGCGCCCACCGTTCCCACGGGATCTTCGCCGCCCCCAGCACCCCCATCGTCACGGCACTCGTCGGCAGGATCGGGTTGATGAACTCGCACAACTGGAAGGCATACACCGCCGTCTGCCGCGTGATGCCGACCAGATCCGCCAGCGGCGCCATGATCGGCATCGTCAGCGCCGCCTGCGCCGTGCCCGAGTGGATGAAGAAGTTGATCGCCGACTGGATCAGGAACATCACCTGCGCAATGAACTCCCGCGGCAGCCTCGACAGCGCGGCCGAAGCCCAGGCCAGCAGGGTGTCGAGGATCCGCGCGTCCTGCGCGATCACCAGCAGCGCCCGCGCGCACGCGACGATGAACACGACGCCCACCATGTCCTTCGCACCGGCCACGAACGTCCGCGCGATGCGGCTTGGCCCGAGCCCCCCCGCCAGACCCAGGACGATCCCCATGCCGAGGAACAGGACCGCGATCTGATCGATGTACCACTTCCACCGCAGCACCCCGACCACGAGCAGCACCATCGCCTGCACGAACAGGACGAGCGTCACCACGTGTCGGGCATCCCATCGCTCGTGCTCCCCGGCACCCGGCACCTCGGTGACCTCGCGCGCCAGATCGATGTCGCGCACCGGACTGATCGTCGGGTCGCGCTTGACCCGGCGCGCGTACCACATCACGTAGGCCACCATCACCGCCGTGCCGACCACCCACGTGAACAGGCGATACCCGAGCCCCGAGTACAGCGGCACGCCCGCGATGCTCTGCGCGATGCCGACGGTGAACGGGTTGAAGAACGCCGCCGCGAACCCGGCCGCGGCCCCGAGGAACGGGATCGACGTGCCGACGATCGAGTCGTACCCGAGCCGGCGGGCCAGCGGGATGAACACGAGCACGAACGGAATGACCTCCTCCGCCATGCCGAAGATCGAGCCGGCCAGCGAGAAGATCACCATGAGCGTCGGGATGAGCAGGCCTTCCAGGTGCGGCCGCGCCGTGATCGCCGCGGTGAGCCGGCGGATGCCGAAGTCCACCGCGCCGGTCTCCTGGAAGATCCCGAAGCTGCCGCCAATCACGAGCAGGAAACAGACGAGCAGCGCAGCGTCCACGAACCCGCGGATCGGCGCGACCAGCGCCATCTCGGGACCGAGGTAGACCTTCGGTACCTCGCGGAAGGTGCCGGCCACCGTGACGGTGCGCTCGCCCTCGCTGGTCTGCACCGTCCGTCGCTCGAACTCGCCCGAGGGGATGACCCACGACGCCGCGAGCACGAGGATGACGAGCGCCATCACGACGACCAGCGTGTGCGGCATCGCTGGTGCGGACGAAGGTGACGTCGGTGTGGTCATGGGCGACCCCGGCGGCGCAGCGTGCGGCTACTCGAACGTGCCTCGAACCACCGGCTCCCCCTCGCGCATGAGCCAGCGGCCCCTGGCGACCACGCCGCGAATCTGCAGGTCGCGATCCAGGAGCACCAGGTCGGCGTCCGCGCCCGCGGCGATTCGTCCCTTGCCGCGCAGTTTCAGGAGGCGCGCCGGGTTCTCCGTGATCGTTCCGAGGGCCGTGGCGAGAGGCACGCCTTCCTGCTGCACGGCGTCGCGGACCTCGGCGAACAGGCTCGTCATCCGGCCGACCTCGAGGCGCTGGAGTCGCCCCTGGGCGTCGAATGAGGGCAGGCTGCCCTGGCCGTCGGATGTGAACGTGATCTGCCCGGCGTCCACGCCGGCGTCGAGCATGCGGCGCAATCCCTGGCTGCTCTTGACCTCGCCCTCCTCGAAGAAAGCCGGCACGCTGGAGGTCGTGAGGTCCACGGCGCCGCCCGCCTTGGCCCAGGCGATCCCTTCCTCGAACAGCCACGGGTTGCGGTTGATGTGGGTCGGCAGGAACTGCGACACGGGAATCTCGGTCTCCTCGACCAGACGCCGAAGCAGCGACAGGCCGCGGCGGCCGTCACCCATGTGGACATTGACCACGCCCGCCTTGCCGGACAGGATGCCGCCGCGCCGTGCCTCCGCCGCGACACGCGCGAACTCGTCGAAGGTGGGCTGCGTCGAGCGATGGTCCGAGAGGGCCACCTCGCCCACGCCGATGACCTTGTCGATGAACAGCAGGTCCGATTCGATCGCGCCGGTGAGCGTCCGGACGGGCACCGCGTAGTGCCCCGTCCACATGAACGCCGTGATCCCTTCCTCGTCGAGCCCTCGCACCTTGGCCAGCAGCGCGCCGAGACTGCGCGTCACGCCATCCGTACCGAGGCAGCCGACGACCGTCGTCACGCCGCCGCGGATGGCGTTCGACAGCAGCAGTTCCGGCGTGCGCGTGGCATAGCCGCCCTCCCCGCCACCGCCCGTCACGTGCACGTGCCCGTCGATGAACCCCGGCACGATCGTGAGCCCCGTCGCGTCCTCGGTGTCGCAGTACGCGTCGGGCACCCGGATGTCCCGCTCGACGCGCTCGACGCGCCCCCCGGCCACGAGGAGGTCGGCACGCCCCAGCGGGGCAGGCGCGAGGATCTCAGCGTTCTTCAGCACGAACATGCGATCGCTCCGTCGAAATCCGGCGCGAGTGTAGCAGACAACCGCGTCACCGCGGCGCGCAGTGCTCCGCCGCCGTGGAGGCCGCAGGTGGGTCCAGCCTCACGACCACCCGCTTGTCGAGATCGTACGTCGCTCCCGCGCGCAGGACGTCGAGGCGAAGCTCGCTCCCGCTCAGCGCGAGGCTCCCGGCGTCGCGCCTGACGCGCGCCCGGCTGGCGTCGAACACCAGCACCGGCCCGTCGCCGACCACCTCGAACTGCCGGCCGGGCTTCACCCACGTAGCGGTGGACTCGTCGATCGCCACCCCGAGCAGGCGCGGATGCTCCAGCACGAGGCTGATCAGCCGGTTGTGACGTCGTCTCCTGGCGAAGTGCTGATCGACGATCACGTCGTCCAGCAGGCCGAGCCCGTCACTGGTCACCACGTTGTCGGCTTCAATCGTCTGCCAGTTCTCGTCCTTCGACAGCGGACGCTTCTCGTCGCCGGTGATCATCACGCGGCTCATCACGGCGGCACCGGCACTCGTGCCCGCGATGACCGCACCGTCCTGGTACATCTGCCGCACCCTCTGCTCGAGGCGTGTGCCGTGCAGCACGGCCATCAGACGTGCCTGGTCGCCGCCGCCGAAGTAGACGCCCGTGGCGCCCTCGGTCCGGGCGATGACGGCGTCAGTGTCGGCGCCTGCCCGATCCGACGCCATCAGCTCGACGTGCCCGAGCCCGAGCGCCTTGAACTCCGCCTCGAGCTCGGCACCCGCTTCCTGGCGTTCGCTCGCCTGCGGGAACACCAGCATCCTGCCCTGACGTCCTCCCGCCAGACAGGCAATCAGCCCCATGATCGAGGCCGGCCTCGTCCCGCCACCGATGATCACGAGGTGCCCGCGCGGTGCGGTCAGCGCCGCCTGGGCGGGAGCCGCTTCGGCGCCGACGAGCGACCAGGAGAGGATCGAACACGTGAGAAGGGGGACGGAAACGAGCCGGGTCGGCCCAAGGCGATGCCACATGGTGGGACATGATACGAGGCCGGAAGCGAGTACCATAGCGGGCATGTCCGCTGCGTCTTCCCGAGCCCTGCTGATGTCGATGCTCCCGCTCACCCTGCTGGCGGCCGGCGGCGCGGCGCACGCCCGCCAGTCCGGCTCCCTTTCCCCGAACGCGAGGGCGACCGTGACACGCGCCTCCTTTGGTACGCTGCCAGACGGCACGACCGTTGACGTCCTCACGCTGACCAACGCCAACGGCGTAGAGCTCCGGGCGATCACCTACGGCGCCACGATCGTCTCGCTGCGCGTGCCCGATCGCCAGGGCCGGTTCGACGACATCGTCCTCGGACACGACCGCCTCGAAGGCTATCTCTCCAGCTCCCCGTACTTCGGCTCGATTGTCGGGCGCTACGCGAACCGGATCGCGAAGGGGCGCTTCGTGCTCGACGGCAGGACGTACACCCTGGCGACCAACAACGATGCCAACCACCTGCACGGGGGTGTGCGCGGGTTCGACAAGATCGTGTGGAAGGCCGAACCCGTGGAGGTTGCGGACGCCGTGGCCGTGGCCTTGTCGATGGTCAGCCCCGATGGCGACGAGGGGTATCCGGGCACGCTGAAGGTGCGCGTGACCTACACCCTCACGAACGCGAACGCCCTCATCGTGGACTACGAGGCCACGACCGACACGGCGACGCCCGTCAACCTGTCACAGCACGCCTACTTCAACCTGGCCGGCGACGGGTCGGGCGACATCCTCGGGCACATCCTCGCGATCGACGCCGATCGTTACACGCCCGTCGATGCCACCCTCATCCCGACGGGCGAGATCGCCCCGGTCGACGGGACGCCGCTCGATTTCCGGAAGCCCACCGCGATCGGCGCGCGCATCGGCTCGGACCACGAACAGCTCCGGCGCGGAAAGGGCTACGACCACAACTTCGTGCTCACGCGACCAGGCCAGGGCCTCGCGCGCGCCGCGCGCGTCGTCGAGCCGAAGACCGGCCGCACGCTCGAGATCGCGACCACGGAGCCGGGGATCCAGTTCTACTCCGGGAACTTCCTGGACGGGACGATCACGGGCAAGGCGGGACACGTCTACCGGCAGCGCACGGGCTTCTGCCTCGAGACGCAGCACTTCCCGGATTCGCCGAACCAGCCGGCGTTTCCCTCGACGATTCTCAGGCCCGGCGAGACCTTCCGGTCCCGCACCGTGTTCACGTTCGGGGTAGAACGGTGAGAGGGAGGCCGGCCCTCAAAGGGCCGGTCCTCCGAACCCCGGCCTCGGCCCCGCGCCCTGAGCCTTGGGCCCTGGGTCTGCTCAACTCAGATGGTGATACACCTCCCACCGCAGGTACGTGTCCATGGCATCGTCCAGAGCGTCGGCGACCTGCGCGCGTGTGGCGGCCACGTGGTGCTCGAAGCCGTTGCGGCAGACGAACCGCAGGAGATCCTGGAAGCGCGGCACCTCGATGACCCCAAAGCCGCCGAACGTCTCCAGGCGGTCGTCGGTGAAGCGGCCCTCGCCGACGTATGCGCCGATGGTGCCCCTCAGGTCGTCGGTGGACACGCGGCAGAAGGTGAATGGCCCCGGAGCAATGCGCCCGACGATCGTCCCGAACGTGTTCTCCTTGCCGACCGTGCCCGCGATGATCTCCTGGTAGTCCATGCGCTGCTCGCCGAAGAACGCCTTCGGCAGGTTCGAGCAGTGGAAGACCACGCCCTTGTCGCGGTGCTCCCCGTAGTTGTTGTTCCAATCGAGCAGCGCCGCCGGCTGACCTGATGCCGCCTGCAGGGCGTACATCCCGACCAGGCCCGCGATGTCCGTTTCACAGGCGCTGGGCAGCAGCGAGTTCGACATCATGCTCATGAGCGTGCAGGGCACGACGCCGTAGAACTCCTCGAGGGCCGTCCAGCACTGGATGGCCGTCGCCGTCAACTGCTTCTCCTCCATCCAGCGGTCGATCGCCACGCCCAGCTTGGCCATCTTCAGCAGGCTCGGCGCGGGAACGCCTTCGACGCTGGTGTAGCCGCGGATGACCTCCAGCTTCGCGGTGACGGCCGCGTCCGAGTCGCCCATCCGCTGCACCCAGCCCAGGGCCTCCGACAGATCCAGCGTTTCGACGGAGATGCCGGCCTGTTCGAGCAGCTTCTCGCTGTACCGCACCGTGTTGAACGCGGCTGGCCTGGCCCCGATCGCCCCGATGCGGGCGCCCTTCATCTGGCGCACGACCCGGCAGGTCGCAGCGAACCGTCGCAGATCCTCGGCGAACGACGGGCTGGACGGCGCCACCGTGTGGAGCCTCGTCAGCGAGTAATCGATGCCGTACTGCCGCAGATTGTTGCAGACCGACATCTTGCCGCAGAAGCTGTCGCGCCTGAACTGGATGCCCATGCGGTCACCCACGTCGCCGAAGGCGTGGACGAGCACCGGGACGCCAAGCCCGGCCCAGCGCAGCGCGTTGGCAACCGCGCGCTCGTCGCCGAAGTTGGGAAGCGTCACCAGGACACCATCGATCTCGTCCCGGCGGGCGCGGAACAGGTCGGCGCAGGCGCGGGCGTCCGTCAGGCTCTCGACGGCCCCGTACTTCGTGGCGTCCACTGCCAGCGCGATGGGGCGAATGCCTTCCCGCTCCAGCACGCCGAGCACCTCCGCACGACCCTCCGAGCAGAGGTGCCCGGGGAAGAAACCCCGGTTCCCGACGATCACGCCCAATGTCGTTGGCCTGCTCACTTGACCCTCCACTCCTGCACGCCGCTCGAGAACCGGGGCTGCGCCGTGATCTCGAGGCGCAGCCCGGGTGTCTCGACGGGCGCGAACCTCACCGCGTTGTAGCGGTCCTTCTCGACGCCGTACGAGTCCTCGGGCTCGACGGGCCTCCACTGCTCGCCGTCCTTGTAGAGCACACGCCATGATGCCGGCAGGCGGACCTCGCCGCGCCCGGTGTCGTCGAACCAGTAGACGTCGACCCTCGACACCGTGGCCGGCGTCTCGAAGGCGTACTCGATCCACTCGGTCGTGCCCCGACGCGGCCAGAACGAGAATGGCGCGGTGCTGTCGTTCGACCCGCGCGGCTCCTCGGCGTCGTTGATGCCGAACGGGTTGCGACCGGCCGAGACGGACACCTTGCTCGTGGTGGCCAGCGTCGGCCACGGCGTGGGCGCCGCCAGCGCGTCCGACGTCGGCAGCCACACGATCATCTGGCCGCGCCCGCGATTGGCCCAGGCATGGTAAGGAATGGCGGTGAACGGCTGGGTGGCCCGCTGCAGGCGTCCGTTGGCGTCGTACGACAGCGCGACGGCCGTGCCGGTCACCACCTGGACGCCGTTCAGGAGCGACGCCCTGAATTCGGTGCCGAGCGGGCTCGCCTCGGAGAGCACGAGGTTTCTCACGCGGCCGCCCGGGTTGTCGGGCCACTCGGCCGCGAACACGATCGGGCCGCGCTGCAGGGCGATGCGGCCACGATTGGCGTCGACGCGCGGGTGCGCCACGACCCGCCGCACGGGCATCGGCAGCGACAGCGAGATCGTATCCCCGGCCTTCCAGGTACGGTCCAGCCGCACATACCCCTTGTCGAGCGCGAGGGTCGCCGGCTGCCCGTTCACCGCGATCGCGGGCGCCGCGCCCGCATCATCTGCGAAGCGATACAGGTCCCCGGGGACGGGTTCGTTGCGGGCCCAGCCGGGAATGCGCACGTTCACCGCGAACCGCGCGGGCGTGCGCGGTGTCACGCGCAGCATGACCGCGCCCTCCCACGGGTAACGCGTCTCCTGTCGCACCGTGACGGTGCCGGCGGCCGGCAGCTCGATGTCCGCCGTGCCCTGCGCGAACAGGTTGACGTACAGCGTGTCACCCGACGTCGCGTAGACGTAGCCCGGCACGGAGGCCAGGAACCGCGTGATGTTCCCAGGGCAGCAGGCCACGCCGAACCACGGGCTGCGCGCGTGCTGGCCGTTGGATTCGAGCGGGTTGGGATAGAAGAAGGTCTTCCCGTCGAGCGCCACGCCCGAGAGCAGCCCGTTGTAGAGCGTGCGCTCCATGACGTCGATGTACTTCGCGTCCGCGTGCAGCAGGAACAGCCGGTGATTCCAGTAGTCGTGGCCGATCGCCGCGCACGTCTCGTTGTAGGCGGTCATGTTGGGCAGCTCGTAGTCGCCGCCGAAGGCCTCGCCGCGCCCGCTCGACCCGATGCCGCCCGTGATGTAGAGCTTCCGGCCGACGACGTTCTGCCAGATCGCGTCGGAGGCCTTGATGTAGGACGTGTCCCCGGTGAGCGCCGCGACGTCCGCCATGCCGGAGTACATGTAGGTGGCGCGCACCGCATGCCCCACCGCTTCGGTCTGGTCCACCACGGGCAGGTGCGCCTGGTTGTAGGTGAGGCCGCGCGGGTTGGTCTTCTCGCCGGGCCGCGGGCCCCGCTCGTCGAGCAGGAACTTCGCCAGCGTCAGGTAGCGCTCGTCGCCGGTCACGCGATACAGCCTGGCGAGGCCCATCTCGGTGATCTGGTGGCCCGGCCAGATGGACGCCTTGCCAGGGCCGAACGTGTC
Source organism: uncultured Vicinamibacteraceae bacterium (assembly GCA_964387935.1). Classification (GTDB taxonomy): domain Bacteria; phylum Acidobacteriota; class Vicinamibacteria; order Vicinamibacterales; family JAFNAJ01; genus CAYLZN01. The sequence continues at coordinate 22,953 of CAYLZN010000026.1, forward strand.
GACGAGCAGGTTGGCGCTGCGAATGGCCACATCGAGCAGCGCACGCTTGCCGGTCGCCAGGTAGTGTGCGACGGCGGCCTCGTACAGGTGCCCCAGGTTGTACAGCTCGTGGCTGTCGTCGCGCTCGAGCTCCCACCGCGTCTTCCCGGCCCACGGATGCGGGTGCGCCGGATCGATGGCGCGGGTCGTGTACAGATAGCCGTCCTTCTCCTGCGCCGCCGCGATCTGCTCGATGAGCCCGTCGATGTACGCGTCGAGTTTCGGATCCGGGTGCACGCTGAGGGAGTAGGACGCGCCCTCGATGACCTTGTAGAGATCGGTGTCGTCGAACGGGTAGCCCGGCGGCTTCGTGTTTTCCAGCGGCTCGCTGCGGAGCGCCCTGGCCGCACGGACGAAGTTGTCGAGGCGCCCGCTGGTCTCGCACATCTGGAAGGCGAACGGAATGGTCTCCGTCCGGTTGGTCTCGATGCGCGGACGCCAGAACTCGTCGTCGAGATGGACCGCGGTGAAGGGAACCGGGCGGACGGGATAGTCGCGGGCAGGACGTGGAGGACGTGCTCCGCCCGCGGGAGGCTGCTCCCCGGAGAGGAACGTCGCGCCCGCACCCCAGAGAGCCGCGGTGACGGCCACCGCCGCCCCGACCAGGCCCGCACGTGTCATCTGCCCTCCCTACCCGTTGAAGTAGATGTACGCCGCCAGGATCAGCAGCAGGACGACCGCGGAACTGAGCACGTCCGCCTGGGTCCAGCTTCGGCGCGATTCACGGCGGTGCTCCTCGGTCACCGTCGCATACGTCAGGCCCACGAGTCGGGCGGGCGACGGTGCCTCGGTCAGATAGCTGACGCCGATCAGCACCGCCACCGACACGACGAAGATGAGCAGGCTGTAGTACTGGAAGTAGATGTTGTTGACGATCCACAGGAACGACCCCTCGGGGTACCCCTGCTCGTATCCGGCCATCGCGAGCGTCACGGGCGTGTCCACGACGAGGCGGAACACGCCGAGCGCGAAGCCCACGAGGAGCGCCGCCAGGCAGCCGGCCCCGTTCAGCCGTTTCATGAAGACGCCGAAGAAGAACACGGCGAAGATCGGCGGGGCCAGGTAGGCCTGCATGCCCTGCAGGTACTCGTAGAGACCACGCGCGCCCTGGATCACGGGAATCCATGCCAGGCCGATCAGCACCATCACCGTCGTGGCCACGCGCCCCGTCCACACCAGCTGGTGCTGCGACGCGGTCGGGTGGAACCGCTGGTAGAAGTCCATCGTGAAGAGCGTCGAGCACGCGTTGAACACGCCCGCCAGCGAGCTCATGAGCGCCGCCAGCAGACCCGCCACGACGAGGCCGCGCAGCCCGGCCGGCATGATGGCCTGCACGAGGAGCGGAAACGCCGCCTGCGAGGCCTCCGGCACCGCCTGTCCGCTGGCATCCACCATGACCGCCAGACCAGGGACCTGACCGCTGCGGGCGAGCGCGAGCGCGATCATGCCAGGAATGATGAAGATGAACACCGGCAGCAGCTTCAGGAACGCCGCGAAGATCGTGCCCCGCCGCGCTTCCCGCTCGTCCGGCGCCCCCAGGGTGCGCTGCACGATGTACTGATCCGTGCACCAGTACCACAAGCCGATGATGGGCGCGCAGAAGAGCATGCCGAGCCACGGGTAGTTGGTGTTGAAGTACCACGCCATGCGCCCGGCCTCCTTCACGGGCGCCCACGTGCCCTCGACGCCGGCCGGGATCAGCGGTTTCCACAGGTTGAACATGTCCGGGTCGAGCGCCGCGCGCAGGCCGCCCCAGCCCCCGAGCTTCGACAGGCCTACCATCGTGAGCAGCAAGGACCCCAGCACCAGAATCGCCGTCTGCACGGCCTCCGTGTAAGCCACCGCCCGCATCCCGCCGAGCACGGTATAGAGCCCTGTGAGCGCCACCACCGCCACGGACCCGACCCAGAAGCTGTTGAGCGTGACCGCCCCGATCGTCACCTGCAGCTCGGGCAGCAACGTGCCGAACACGACCCCGCCGGCGAAGATCCCGACCGCGATCTTGGTCAGCACATAGGCGACGAGCGAGATGACCGAGAGCACCAGCCGCGCCGTGGCGTTGAACCGCCGCTCGAGGAACTCCGGCATCGTGAACACGCGGGACCGGATGTAGAAGGGCACGAGCACCCAGCCGAGCACGAGGAGGCACCACGCGTGCAGCTCGTAGTGCGCAAGCGCCACGCCGCTCGTGGCCCCCGATCCCGCCAGGCCCACGAGGTGCTCGGACCCGATGTTGGACGCGAAGATCGACGCCCCCACGATCATCCACCCGAGGTTGCGCCCGGCGAGGAAGTAGTCGTCCGCCGTGTCCCTGTTCTTCTTCACCACCCACCAGGTGAGCGCGATCAGCAGACCGAAGTAGGCGGCAATGACAAGCCAGTCGAGTGCGATCATCGTGGGAGGTCCAGTCCGTCAGGAGCGCTGCTGGCCATAGTACGCGGCGGCGCCGTGTTTCCGCAGGTAATGCTTGTCGATCAGGTAGCGGGCCGGCGCGGGGGCCTCGGCCGCGACGGACCGGCTGATCACGTCCATGCGCGCGAGCAGCTCCAGCACGCGCGCGCACTCCACCGCCTCGAACGGATCGCGGCCCCAGGTGAACGGTCCATGGTTGGCCACGAGCACGCCGGGCACCTGCTCGGGCGGGATCCCCGCCGACCGGAACGTCTCGACGATGACGAGGCCAGTGTTGCGCTCGTAGTCCTCGACGACCTCCTCTTCGCGCAGCGCGCGGGTCACGGGCACGTCGCCCCTGAAATAGTCCGCGTGCGTCGTCCCCATGCAGCGGACCGGCAGGCGGGCCTGGGCCAGCGCCGTGGACGTCTCCGCGTGCATGTGCACGACGCCTCCGCAGGTGAAGGCGCGGTACAGCTCGAGATGCGTTGGCGTGTCGGACGAGGGCCGCAGGTCGCCTTCGATCACGGCGCCCGTATCGAGCGCCACCGGCACCATGCGCGCGGCCGAGAGCTGCTCGTACGGCACCCCGCTCGGCTTGATGACCACGACGCCGGTGGAGCGGTCGATGCCGGAGACGTTGCCGAACGTGCCGAAGACGAGGCCGCTGTCGGCCCGCTTCTGATTGGCGCGGTAGACCTGTTCGCGAAGAGCCAGGGCGGTCATGGGAGTCTCGGTTCCGGTGCGGGAGCGGGCGCCGTGGCGGGCGCGGATACGGCGCGTTCGCGCACGGCCAGGAGGCGTTTCATCAGCGTCGGGAACTGCCCGGTCGCGCCTTCGAGGCCGCCGAACGCATCGTGCAGTTCCCGGTAGAGTCCGTAGAGCTCGTCGTACACCACGCGCGCCGCCGCGCCGGGCACGTAGGCCGTCGGTTTCACCGAAGTCATGCGGTCCTGCGCCTCCTCGAACCGGTCGTACCCGCCGGCGGCGGCACCTGCCGTCACCGCGGCCGCGAGCGCCGCGCCGAGCGCCGGCGCTTGCGGCGATCCGGCCACGAGCATCGGATGCCCGAGGACGTCGGCGTAGATCTGCATGAACAGCGGGTTCTTCTCGGCAATCCCGCCGCAGCACACCACGCGGTCGATCGCCACGCCGTACTCCCGCAGGCGATCGACGATGGCCCGCGCGCCGAAGGCGGTGGCCTCGATGAGCGCGCGGTAGATCTCGGCGCGGGTGGTGTGCAGCGTCTGCCCGAGGAGCAGGCCGGTCAGACGCGGGTCGACGAGGATCGTGCGGTTGCCGTTGTTCCAGTCGAGCGCCAGCAGCCCGGAGGCGCCGGGCGCGATCGCCGCGGCCTCTTCCGAGAGCCGCCCGTGCAGCGCCGCGTCACCCTGGCAGATCTCCTCGACCCACCACTTCAGGATGTCGCCCACGGCCGACTGGCCGGCTTCGATGCCGTGGTAGCCCGGCATGATCGAGCCGTTGACGATCCCGCAGATGCCCGGGATGTCGGCCACGCGCTGCTCTGCGGGCGCCACCGCGCAGTCGCACGTCGACGTACCGATGATCTTCACCAGGGTGCCGCTCCGGATCCCGGAGCCCACCGCGCCGTAGTGCGCGTCGAAGCCGCCCATCGCGATCGGGATGCCCTGACGCAGGCGGAACGTGCGCGCCCACGTCTCGCACAGCTCCCCGGCTGGCCGGTCCGCGGGATACGCGTGATCGTACAGACGATCACGGAGGTCGGCGAGCTTCGGATGCAGCCTGGCGAGGAAGTCCCTGGGCGGCAGGCCGCCCCACGCCTCGGCGAACAGCGCCTTGTGCCCGGCGGCACAGACGCAGCGGCGGATGGCGCGGGGGTCGTCGAGACCGGCGAGCACCGCCGGCACGAAGTCCGCCAGTTCCACCCAGGAGGCCGCCGCGTCGAACACGTCGGGGGCCACCGCGAGGCAGCGCCAGATCTTCGACCAGAACCACTCCGAGGAATACGTCCCGCCGATGGGCGCGAGCAGGTACGAGGCGTGTTCGCGGGCGACGGCCGTGATGGCGGCCGCTTCCTCGGCGGCGGTGTGGTCCTTCCACAGCCACGCGTGCGCGGCCAGCCGAGGCGTCCAGGCGGGATCGAGGGCGAGCGGGCGGTTGCGGGCGTCCACGGGAAGGGGCGTGGAGCCCGTCGTGTCCACGCCGATACCGATCACGGCCTCGCGCGAGAACCCCGCGTGGCCGTCGGCCTTGTCGAGTGCCCCCGTCACGGCGGCCTCGAGGCCCTGAAGGTAGTCTGCCGGGTTCTGGCGCGCGAGGTGGGGGTCGCGCGGATCGAGGAGGATGCCCTGCTCGCCGGACGGGTAGTCGAACACGTGTGTGCCGACGTCGCGCCCGTCGGCGCAATCGACCACGACCGCGCGGACGGAATTGGTGCCGTAGTCGAGACCGATGGTGAAGGCCATGGGATCTAACCTTGGGGTCAGGTCTTTACTTTTAGCATTACCGCGTCCGGAACTGTGACGGTAATGCTAAAAGTAAAGACCTGACCCCAAGGTGTGCCCATGCGGCCTCAGAACTCGACCCGCACGCCGAGCTGCCACTGGCGCGGATCGCCCACGCCGGTGCGCAGGAACCCATCGAAGTTGAACAGCGCCGGCGTGCTGAGCGGGTTGATGTTGTTCTCGTTGTTGAACGTGTTGAACATCTCGACGACCGGGATCACCTGGACGCCGCCCACCCGCAGCGGCCAGGTCAGCCTCCAGTCGAAGGTGAAGAACTCGTTGTCCTTGCGCTCGCCGTTCCGCCCGCGATCCACGCCGTTCAGCACGCGCGGGCTGGCCGTGATCGGCTGCGCGCCCCGGTACTGGATCCGCGACGAGAATTGCAGGTTCCTGGGCAGGACGAAGAACCCGAACGCGTTCACCTTGTGCCGGATGTCGCGGTCGGACGGGCCCCAGTCCTGGTCGAGATCGTAGAGGTTGAAGCTGCGATCGGTGAACGGATCGCGCTCGTTCGAGTCGGTGTCTTCGTCCTTCGACAGCACGTAGTTCGCCTCGAGCTGGTACCCGCGCGTGTAGCGCTTGCGCACGCCGAACGTCACGCCGCGGTATTGCGACTCGCCGCGGCTGTTGGTCACCATCACCTCGTCCAGGAACGGGCCGAACGGCTGGCTCTGATAGCGCATCGTGTTGCCCGGGCGCCCGTCGCATCGACGACCGTACCTTGAATGACACCGGTCGTGATCTGGGTCTGCGCCGCACCAGGGACAGGCCCGGTGGCGACAACGCAGGTGACGAGCAGGAGCAGCAGCGGGAACAGGCGACAGCGGCCGGGCATGGCGACCTCCGGGGGCAGTGGTGCAGCCCGCATAAGCGCACGGCTCGCCGGCACAGGTGACCGGCGACAGGAACTGGTGCGAGGTGGCAGCTTACATCGTGGCCGAGACGAGCCGCAAGGCGCCCCTGTCGATGGGCCGTGTACCTCAGCTGGACACCAGTCGCTCGAGCAGCGGCGGGAGATCGCGCAGGTGTTCGATGGTATGGAAGTGCACGCCGGCCAGCACGTCGTGCTCGACGTGCTCGTGCTGCCAGGTGAGCGCATAGGGCACGTAGACGGCCCGGCCGCCGGCCTCGAGCACCGGCAGCACGTCCGACCGCAGCGAGTTGCCCACCATCACGAAACGGGCCGCCTCCACCCCGTACCGCGCCATCACGGATCGATACGTCTGGACGTCCTTCTCCGAGACGATCTCGACGCCGCTGAAGAAACCCCCCAGGCCTGACCGCGCGAGCTTCGACTCCTGGTGGAAGAGATCGCCCTTCGTGACGAGAATCAGCCGGTAACGCTGCGCCAGTGTTTCGACCGCCTCTCGCGCCCCGTCGAGCAGCTCCACCGGCGACGCCAGCATCTCCCGGCCCCAGTCGATGATCGTCCGCACATCCGCGCCATCGAGCCGGTCGCCCGTCAGGTCGAGGCCCGTCTCGATCAGCGAGAGCACGAACCCCTTTACGCCGTACCCGAAGTGGGCGAGGTTCCGTCGCTCCACGGCATACAGGTGCTCGTCGATCAGGGCCGGATCGTGGCGGCTCAGCAACGCGCAGAAGCGATCGCGCGCATCGCGGTAGAGCGGCTCGTTGTGCCACAGGGTGTCGTCGGCGTCGAGGGCGAGGAGCATCAGTTTCCAGTTTCCAGTTTCCAGTTTTCAGTTGCCGGTTGCCAGCATCACTCGCGCGTCAGGGCGACGATGGCCTCGGCCGCGCCGGGGAACTGCGCCAGCAGCGCCTCCCGCGCGCCGTGTTCGTAGTCCCGCACGTCGAATCCCGGCGCCATCGTCGTGCCGAGCAGCGCCACGCGGCCGCCTGGACACAGGCGGGAGCCCTGCCACACGCCACGCGGGACGACGTGCTGCACCCGATGGCCACGTGCCAGGTCATTCCCGAGGACGATGGTTTCGCTCCGCCCGTCGGGATGAAGCAGCAGCTGTTCCACTGGATCTCCGAGATAGAAATGGTACACCTCGTCGGTCGCCAGCCGATGGAGCGCGGAGAAGCTGTCGGCCGACGCGTCGAGCAGATAGTAGATCGCCGTGCCTGCCGCCCTCGGTCCGGCATACCGGCCGCCCCCCGCCTCGGGAGGCCACACGAGGTCCGAGACCCAGGTCTGCCGGAAGTGGCCGCCTTCGATGGGTAGCGGTGCCAGCTGGAGCAGGTCGATGATCGCCGAGGCCGTGAGCA
>CAYLZN010000027.1:0-9516 GCA_964387935.1 uncultured Vicinamibacteraceae bacterium
CATCGGCACGGCGATCGCAGCCCGGCTGAAATCGCGCGCGTAGCGCGTCTGCTATACTCCTTCCCATCAAGAGCTTCACGACCGGGCCCGTGACGGGCCCGGTCTGCCGCGGCCCGGACCTCGCGCCCGGGACCGGTCCCGCGTGGTGCGCCGACGCGCCCGCGGCCGCCAGCCGCGCCAGCCGCGGCCAGGACAGCACGTCGGCAGGAGGACAGAGCGTCGGATGCCCCCGAGCGACCTCGCCGCACAGCCGGCGGAAGCGGCCCCCGCCGCGCCCCGCCTCGTCAACGACTTCAGCATCCAGGTCGCCACCGTCAACGGGTCGGGCAGCCAGACGGCGAACCTCGTGCTCATTCGCGCGCTGTTCCAGATGGGCATCCCCGTGTCGGGCAAGAACCTGTTCCCGTCGAACATCGCGGGCCTCCCGACGTGGTACACCATCCGCGCCAACCGGCACGGGTACATCGGGCGCAAGAAGGAGATCGACGTCCTCGTGGCCATGAACGCCGAGACGGCGCAGGAGGACGTGCTGGCCCTCGACGCGGGCGCCGCGGTCGTCTACGACGAGCCTCTGAAGCTCGACGCGCTGCGGAACGACCTCGTGTTCTACCCCGTGCCCTTCGACAGGCTCGTCGCGCCCGTCTGCTCCGACGCCAAGCTCCGGCGCCTCGTGCGCAACATGATTTACGATGGGGTCCTGGCGCGCCTGTTCTCGATCGACCTCGAGGAGATGCGGAAGGCGCTGCGCAAGCAGCTGGGCAAGAAGGCCAAGGCCCTGGCGCTCAACGAAGGTGCCCTCGATGCGGGGTTCGCGTTCGCCGCGGAGCACCTCGTCAAGCGGGACCCATATGCCGTCGAGCGCATGAACGAGACGGCCGGGAAGATCCTGATCGAGGGCAACGCCGCCGCGGCGCTCGGGTGCATGATGGCCGGGGTTACCGTCGTCGCGTGGTACCCGATCACGCCGTCATCGTCGCTCTGCGAGACGCTGATCGACTACCTGCGCAAGTACCGGATGGACCCCGAGACCGGCCTGCCGACCTTCGCCGTCGTCCAGGCGGAGGACGAGATCGCCGCGCTCGGCATGGTGATCGGCGCCGGCTGGGTAGGCGCGCGGGCGATGACCTCGACGTCCGGTCCCGGCATCTCGCTCATGAGCGAGTTCACGGGTCTCGGCTACTACGCCGAGGTGCCCGCCGTGATCTTCGACGTGCAGCGCGCGGGCCCGTCCACCGGCCTGCCCACGCGCACCGCGCAGGGCGACCTGCTCAGCACCTCGGTGCTGTCACACGGCGATTCCCGGCACCCGGTGCTGCTGCCGGCCTCGGTGGGGGAGTGCTACCAGTTCGCGATCGACGCGTTCGACCTCGCCGAACGACTCCAGACGCCCGTGTTCGTGCTGATGGACCTCGACCTCGGGATGAACACCTGGATGTCCGACACGTTTCCCTACCCGGAGGGCCCCATTGACCGCGGGAAGCGCCTGACGCCGGAGAAACTGGAGCAACTCGGGGCCTGGGGCCGCTACCGGGACGTGGATGGCGACGGCATCCCGTATCGGACGGTGCCCATGGACGGTCTGCCCTCCTACTTCTGTCGCGGTTCCGGACACAACGACCGCGCGCAGTACAGCGAGAGGCCGGACGACTACGCGCTCAACCTCGACCGCCTGGCGCGCAAGTTCGAGACGGCCAGGAGGCTGGTGCCGACGCCGGACATCTTCGACGATCCGGAGGCGACGATCGGGCTGATCGCGTTCGGCACGTCCCACTGGGCGACCCTGGAGGCGCGGGATCAACTCTCTTCCGAGGCGGGCCTCCGCAGCGCGTACCTTCGCCTGCGCGCCCACCCCTTCACCCCGGAGGTCGAGGCGTTCATCGCGCGCTTCGACCGCGTCTACGTCATCGAGCAGAACCGCGACGGGCAGTTGCTGGCCCTGATGCGAATGGACCTGCCGCTGGCGCTGGCCTCGCGCCTGCGCAGCATCCGGCACTACAACGGGCTGCCCATCGACGCCCGCACGATCGCCATGGCCGTGCGCCAGCAGGAAGGCTGATCATGTCCACCGTCGCCCCCGTTCCGCCACGCAAGACCAACCGGCTCGGCCTCGAGGTCGTGCCGTACAAGGGCAGCAAGTCCACCCTCTGCGCCGGGTGCGGGCACAACGCGATCTCCGAGCGCATCATCGACGCAACGTTCGAAATGGGGCTCGACCCCACCCGGGTGATCAAGCTCTCCGGCATCGGCTGCTCGAGCAAGAGCCCGGCGTACTTCCTGGGCGGCTCCCACGGCTTCAACGCGGTCCACGGCCGCATGCCTTCGGTGGCCACGGGGGCCATGCTGGGCAACCGGCAACTCATGGCCATCGGCGTGAGCGGCGACGGCGACACGGGAGCGATTGGCATCGGCCAGTTCGTGCACCTGATGCGCCGCAACCTCCCGATTGTCTACATCATCGAGGACAACGGCTGCTACGGCCTCACGAAGGGGCAGTTCTCGCCCACCGCGGACCTGGGGTCCAGGCACAAGAACGGCGTGGTCAACGACCTGCCGCCCATCGACACCTGCGCGCTCGCCATCCAGCTCGGGGCGACGTTCGTGGCGCGATCGTTCTCGGGGGACAAGAAGCAGCTCACGGCCGTGCTCAAGGCCGCCCTCAGCCATCGCGGGACCTGCATGATCGACGTCATCTCGCCCTGCGTCACCTTCAACGACCATGAAGGGTCCACCAAGAGCTACTCGTGGGCGAAGGACCACGACGAGCCGCTCGGCGAGATCAACTTCGTGCCGTTCTTCGAGGACATCAGCATCGAGTACGAGCCCGGGACGACGCGCGAGGTCAAGATGCACGACGGTTCGACGCTCCTGCTGCACAAGCTGGAGCCGGACTACGATCCGAGGAACAAGCTGCACGCGCTCCAGGTCATCCACGAGACGGCAGCGCGCGGCGAGTTCGTCACGGGGATTCTCTACGTCGAGCCGGACCGCGAGAACTTCATCGACCTTCTCGACCTGCCGGTCATGCCGCTGGCGAATCTGCCGCTCGAGAAGACGCGGCCGCCTCGGGCGGCGCTCGACGCGATCATGGAGAGCCTGCGATAGCCGCGACCCTGATACAATCGCGGCCGTATGGAACGTACCCTCGCGATCATCAAGCCCGACGCCGTGGCCCGGCAGCTGACCGGCCCCATCATCCAGCGCATCGAAGCGGCCGGATTCACCATTCGCGCCATGCGCCTGGTCTGCCTCTCTCCCCGCGACGCCGAAGGGTTCTATGCGGTTCACCGCGAGCGCCCCTTCTTCGGGAGCCTGACGGCCTTCATGTCCTCCGGGCCCGCCGTGGTGCTGGCCCTCGAGGCAGAAGGTGCCATCGCCAGGTGGCGCGAGCTGATGGGGGCGACGGATCCAGCCAAGGCGGTTCCCGGCACGATCCGACGCGACTTCGGCTCCTCGATCGAGAAGAACGCCACCCACGGGTCGGATGCGCCCGAGACGGCAGCCTTCGAACTCGGCTACTTCTTTCCAGGCGTCGAACTCCACGGGTAGGCCCCTCTGGGCAGAACGGGGGACGCGCCGCGCCGGCACCGGGAGGCGTCGTGGGTCGGTTCCTGATCGTTCTTGGCCTGGCACTCGCGGGGATCGGCGTGCTCGTGAGCGCCGGCCTTCCGCTCGGACGTCTGCCCGGTGACCTCGTCATCAGGCGGGGCAGTTTCACGATGTACGTGCCGCTCGCGACAGGGCTGCTCCTCAGCATCGCGCTGACGCTGATCCTGTCCCTTCTGCGGCGGTAGCGCAGCGAGGCCCGCGATGAGCATCAAGTCCGACAGGTGGATCAAGCGCATGGCGCTCGAGCACCGCATGATCGAGCCGTTCGAGGAACGCCAGGTCCGCGCGGGCGTCGTCTCGTACGGCCTGTCGTCGTACGGGTACGACATCAGGGTCGCCGACGAGTTCAAGGTCTTCACCAACATCAACTCGACGGTCATCGATCCCAAGGCGTTCGACCCCCGGTCGTTCGTCGATCTCAAGGTGCCGGTCTGCATCGTGCCACCCAACTCGTTCGCCCTCGCGAGGACGGTGGAGTACTTCCGGATTCCTCGAGACGTGCTGACGGTGTGTCTGGGGAAGTCCACCTATGCCCGATGCGGGATCATCGTCAACGTGACCCCGTTCGAGCCGGAGTGGGAGGGGACGGCCACGCTCGAGATTTCCAACACAACTCCTCTTCCTGCAAGGATTTACGCCAACGAGGGTATCGCGCAGGTCCTGTTCTTCCAGAGCGATGAGGCGTGCGAGGTGTCGTACGGCGACAAGAAAGGCAAGTACCTCAAGCAGATAGAGGTGACGCTGCCGAAGGTGTAGGCGTCGCCCGCACGTCGGCGACCGCGGGCCCCGCCGGGCGACGACCAAGCGTAAGTTACTGAAAAAAAAGGCCGTGATGTTGAAGGGACACCACGGCCACGCACGAAGAGAGGCTGCGAAGGCTGTTGAAGGGGTTGGTTGCGGGGGCGGGATTTGAACCCGCGACCTTTGGGTTATGAGCCCAACGAGCTACCGGACTGCTCCACCCCGCGGCACCGAGTCAACGGCCGAATCGTAGCACTTCGATCCGGGGAGGTCAACCGCACCTATCGGGGCGCCTTGGCGGGCGCGTCCTTGACAAAAAACACCACTTCGCCCTCACGGGAGAGGCCCAGATCCCGTCGCGCCGCCTCCTCGATGGTTGCAGCATCCGACCGGAGTCGAGCCACTTCGTCGCGGAGCAGGGCGTTGCGCTGCCGGGCGCTGGCCAGCGCGGCAGCCGCGACGTCCTGTTCACGTCGTGCGCGCACGAGCGTTGTCAGTCCGCGCTCGCCCACGAGGGCGTTCAGCACGAGTGCCGCCGTGCAGAACAGGAGCGCCAGCCGCAGCCACCTGCGTACAGACGTGCGCAGAGCGGGGCTGCGACGCGAACGACGCGGGCGCGGAGCCGTGGAGGCGGGTGAGCTCATGCGGATCGATGCGTGCCGAGTGAGTGCGCGCCCCTGTTGTACATGATTCTCGGGACGAGAGAACAGGAAAATCAGCCTCCATGCCCACGATTCGAGACCAGCGCGTCGCACCTGAACCGACCCGGACCGTGCTCGTGCTCACCACGTGGCCCGGGGATCGCGATCCCCGGGCAGTCGCCGACGGCCTCATCGCCGATCGACTGGCTGCGTGCGTCAACGTGCTCGCGCCGATGGAGTCCGTCTATCAGTGGCAGGGCGCCATTCAGCACGATGCCGAGCGCCAGTTGCTCATCAAGACGACGGTCGAGCGGATCGATCTGCTCTACGAGCGGCTGTGCGCGCTCCATCCCTACGAGGTGCCCGAGTTCCTGGTCATCGACGTCCGGGCCGGAGCCGAGCCGTATCTCGACTGGGTCAGCGCCTCGACACAGGAGTAGCGCAGGGAGCTCGCGGTGTCAGCCGAGCGCCTGGTCGAGGTCCGCCTGCAGGTCCGCGGCGTCCTCGATGCCCGCGGAGATGCGGAGCAGACTGTCGGTAATTCCCAGCGCCTGCCGCCGCTCGGGCGGCACCGACGCATGGGTCATGCTCGCCGGGTGGCAGATCAGGCTCTCGACGCCGCCCAGGCTCTCGGCCAGGGCGATCAGGCGCACTCGCCCGAGGACGGACCGGGCCGCTTCGAGCGATCCCACGTCGAACGACAGCATGCCGCCGAAGCCGCGCATCTGCCGCTCCGCGAGCGACCGCTGCGGATGGTCCGGCAGTCCAGGGTAGTGCACGGTCCGCACCTTGGGGTGTGCGGCCAGGTAGGTCGCCAGCACCATGCCGTTGTGGTTGTGCCGTTCCATGCGCACCGCGAGCGTCTTCGTTCCGCGCAGGACGAGCCAGGCGTCGAACGGTCCCAGGATCGCGCCTGCCGCGTTCTGCACGAACTTCAGCCACTCGATGTCCTCGTCGCGCCTGGCCACGACGATGCCGCCCACGCTGTCGCTGTGCCCGTTGAGGTACTTGGTCGTGCTGTGGACGACGAGGTCCGCGCCCAGGTCCAGCGGCCGCTGGACGAACGGGCTCGCAAAGGTGTTGTCGACGACCAGCGTCAGCCCGCGGCCACGACAGAACGCCGACACGGCGGCCAGGTCGGTGAGCCGGAGGATCGGGTTGGTGGGGGTTTCGACGAACACCATGCGCGTGTTCTGCTGCGCCGCGGAGGCGATCGCGTCGAGGTCACCCGTGTCCACGTAGCTGAAGGTCAGCCGGTAGCGGGTCAGGATACGTTCGAACAGCCGGAAGGTCCCGCCGTAGGTGTTGTCCGTGACAATGACGTGATCGCCGGCCTCGAGCAGGCTCGCGATGGCGCCGATGGCGGCCATGCCGGACGCGAACGCGAACCCCGCCCGGCCGCCTTCGATGGCCGCGATGTTGGCCTCCAGGGCGCTTCGGGTGGGGTTGCTGGTGCGGGCGTACTCGTGGCCCTTGTGTTTGCCGAGCTCCTCCTGTACGTACGTCGAGGTCTGGTAGATCGGCGTGATGATGGCGCCGGTCGAGGGGTCGGGCTCCTGTCCGGCATGGATGCACACGGTGTCGAAGCGGGCGGCGTCGGGTAGCTTCATGGGATGCGGCCCGTTACGATACCCTGTTTGCGAAACGGGTATCAAATGGCCCCCGGCCGCCCCATCGACGTATGACGCTGCCCGCTCCACCCGAATCGGCTGCCGAAAGGCGTGACGGCGCGCGGCGCCTGCTCTCGGCCTCGTCACGGTCCGTGCGCCACCGAGCCGCCTGGCTCGAGACGCGGCTCGGGCGCCTGCTCGCCGGCGCCCTCGCGGCGAAGGCGGTGCATGCCGTGCTCACCGCGGTGCTCGGCCCGGCCGCCTGGCTCGAGGCCATCGGCCTGGGCGTCTCTGCTGCGTTGCTGGTGGCGCTCATCTGGGGCCTGGTCCGCCTGCTGGCCTACGCGCGCCGGCGCTTCCTGTGGCGCGTCCGGCGCAAGCTGATTCTTTCCTACGTCTTCATCGGGTTCGTGCCGCTGCTGCTCATCATCGCGTTCTTCCTGATCGCCGCGCTGCTCACCGCCTTCCAGTTGAGCGCCTACCTCGTCAAGCGGGGCGTGGACGACATGGTTGACGACGTGACCCTGGTTGCGCAGACGGCGGCCGCGGAACTCACGAGGAGCCCGGGCACCGCGGTCGAAGACATCCTCGAACGCAAGCGGGCGCACGCGGCGACGCGATACCCTCGCGCCTCGCTGGTCCTGGTCCCTCGCGCGGACCGGGCCCGCACGGCAGGGCTCGCGCGCGCCGTCGGTCCGTGGGACCACGACGCTCCGCCGGACGCCCTGCCCGTCTGGGTCGGCAGCACGGGTTTCTCGGGCCTGGTCGCGGCGCCGGTTCCCGACACCGACCGGGCGCCCGGCCTGGTCATCCGCGCGGTGGGGATTCCCGAGGGTCGCCAGCTTCCCTGGGCCGTCATCGTGGACGTGCCGGTGGACGTGCCCGTGCTGGCCGAGCTGCAGCGATCGACCGGCATCGACCTGACCGGCGTCGGGGTAGTCCCGCCCGGCGCGGGCCAGGGAGAGCCGTCGACGCGCGCCCGCACGGTCCCGCTCCTCACCCGCCCGGAGGCCGACGCGCAGCCGCGCGCGTTCACGTGGATGACGATCATCGACTATCGCGACTGGGCGTCGGGACGCAACGGGGCGCTGACGCTGTCCATGCGGTTCGGGCTCCAGGAGATCTACAACCGGATCACCGGCTCCCAGAGCCGCCTCGGGGGGCTGAGCTGGGGCGAGGTGTTCATGCTCGTCCTGGGCATTCTCGCGACCCTCTTCCTGATCATCTGGGGCATCGCCCTCGTCATGGGGTTTGCGCTGGCCCGGTCCATTACCGGCTCGATCCACCAGCTGTTTGTCGGCACCGAGCGCGTGCGGCTCGGGGATTTCACCCATCGGATCCGGGTGACCACGAAGGACCAGCTCGGCGACCTGGCCGATTCCTTCAACGAGATGACGTCGAGCATCCAGGAGCTGCTGCGGCAGCGCGAAGAGAAGCGGCGCCTCGAGGAGGAGCTGCGCATCGCCCGCGAGATCCAGATGTCGCTGCTCCCCCGGGGGGCGCTGCAGGCGCCCGGGCTCGCGCTCACCGCGCTGTGCGTGCCGGCCCGCGAGGTGGGCGGCGACTACTACGACATCTTCCACCTCGAGGGCGGTCGCCTCGGCATGCTCGTGGCGGACGTGGCGGGCAAGGGGACATCCGCCGCGCTCTACATGGCCGAGCTCAAAGGGCTGATGCTCTCGCTCAGCAAGACGATCGGCTCGCCCAAGCAGCTGCTGGTGGAGGTCAACGACATCATCTCAGAGAACCTCGACCGCCGCAGCTTCATCACGATGACGTACGCGATCGTCAATCCCGCCGCGCGCACCTTCACCTACGCCCGTGCGGGGCACACGCCCCTGGTGTACCTGCCTGCGGGGCCCGCACCCCGGCGGGCCCAGTTGCTCGCGCCGCCAGGCCTCGTCGTCGGCCTGCGCATCGAGGAGGTCTCGCGGACCTTCGATCGCCTGCTCGTCGAAAGCACGCTGCCGATGCGCGAGGGAGACCTGTTCGTCCTCTTCACCGACGGCATCACCGAAGCCATGAACGGCCGCGGCGATCTGTTCGAGGACGCGCGACTGCTCGCGCTCGTCGAGGAGCATGGCGACGAGACCACGGACGTGCTCCGTGAGCGCATCCTGCGCGAGATCCAGGCCTTCGTCGGCGACGCGGACCAGCACGACGACATGACCATGATTCTCGTCAAGGTCGAGGAAGGAGCCGGGCGCCGATGAGCGAGCCTGTCGTCGTCTTCCGCACGCACTCGGACGTCGAGGCGGCCATCGTCAAAGGGCTGCTCGAGAGCCAGGGCCTGCGCGCGTTCCTGGCCTCCGACATCCCGCACGCCATCCTGCCCCTGTCGGTGGACGGGCTCGGGGAAGTCCGCATCAGCGTGCCCGCGGAGGAGGCCGAGGAGGCGGACCGCGTCATCGCAGGCTTTCGTCGCGAGTCCGGCCCGGAGGTCGTCTCGATGACCGACGACCTGGCGGACGTGGAGGCGCAGGTGGAGCACCGGTTCCGGGACCGCAACCTGCTCGAGCGGGCGCTGACGCACCGGTCCCGCGTGCACGAAGACGGCGAGCCGAGCCTCTCGGACAACGAATCGCTCGAGTTCCTCGGCGATGCCGTGCTGGGATTCGTCGTGGCGGATCTGCTGTACCGGGAATTCCCCGCGTTCGACGAAGGCTACAAGTCGAAGGTCAAGGCTGCGCTCGTCTCACGGTCATCGCTGGCCGCCATGGCGGAACGCCTGGGCCTGGGCGCCGCGATGCGTCTCGGGCGAGGCGAAGAGAAGACCGGCGGCAGGACGAAGCACGCCCTGCTCGCGAACGCGTGTGAGGCGGTGATCGCCGCGCTCTATCTCGATGGCGGCGTGGACGTCGTGCGTCACGTCATCGGGCGCGAGTTCGGGCCGCTCGTCGAGCACGCGCGCGAGCCGG
>CAYLZN010000027.1:9526-29852 GCA_964387935.1 uncultured Vicinamibacteraceae bacterium
CGGCGTTGACGGGCGACTACAAGTCGGCGCTGCAGGAGTTCCTGCAGGCGCAGAATCGTCCCGCCCCCACCTATCGGCTCACCCGCGAGAGCGGGCCCGACCACCGCAAGACGTTCGAGGTCGAGGTGTGGGTGGCCGACGACCTGCTCGGGCGTGCGGACGGCCGGACGAAGAAGGTGGCCGAACAAGGGGCCGCGCGCGGCGCCCTCGTCGCGCTCGGGGTCCTCGATGAGGACGCGTCAGTCGAACTCGATGATGCCTGAGGGCCGCGGGCGCGCGGGTGCGGTCGTCACGAGGGGCGCCGTCTCGGCGGGCGGCGCCGGGCGGGTGGCCTGTGGTTCGTGGGGCTCGACGTCACCATCGTCACGCGCTGCCGCGGCCAGGCGGAGCATGGCGTAGCGCTGCACCTCCACGACGACCGTCTCTTCCGAGGGCGGGCTGGGGCGCCCGTGCACGCGGATCCACAGTCGGATCAGCGGGTCGGCCACGCGATAGCGCTTGCGCTGGACCGTGATCAGGTCCACGTCCTCCAGCCAGCCCAGGTAGTCCTTGGTCGATCCAGGCGTCCGTCCCAGGCGCTGCGCGATGGCGGTGAGCGTGAGCGGCTCGTCTTCCGCCAGGACGTCGAGAATCGCTTTGAGCGCGCCGTAGCCGCGCGCGCGGTGCAGTCGCAGCTCGTAGCTGAACCGGCACCGGGCGGCCAGCGGGCCGCCGGGCGAGAGCCCGGCCACCAGGGCCCCGACGGGATCGGCCCCGCCCTGGTCTGCCATGGAGGACATCGCCTCGAGCACGGTGTGCAGGTATCCCGGACGGCCCGTGGTGAGGGCAAGCACGGCGCGGGCGAGGTCCTGTTCGGTGCTGCCCGGCGCCAGGCGGTGGGGGCTCTCGGCAAGCGCCTCGCTCACTTCGGTGACCGACAGGGGGGACAGCGGCTGCACGTCGAGCCGGCCTGAGGTCGAGGCCGCGAGCCGGGCCGCCCGGGTGGCGAACCGCGTGGCCAGCACGAACCGGTTCGGCGTCGAGCCGAGCGCGCCGACGAGGTCGGTCACCGCCGATCGCAGGCCAGGGAACGACTCGAACGTGCGAAGGTCGAGGATCTCGTCGAGGAGGAAGGTGGCGGGCTCGCCCTCCGTCGTGCACGCACTGCACAGGAACGCGAGGCTCGCCTCGAAGGCCTCGCGGGGGCCCGTGACGTGCGCCGGAGACAGGTGCGACGTGCCCCTGAACGGTGAGGCCGCGGTGAGCGCGCGAAAGAACCGCTCGGGCGTGGTGGCGATGTGCTCGATGTCGACGTACTGGCAGCGCCGCGGCGTGAGGCGGTCGCGAAGCGCGAGGAGGACCGAGGTGCGTCCCGCACCGCACCCGCCCGTCAGTACCGGGATGCCCCCGGACGTGTCGGCGATCGCGCCCGCCAGCCGTGCCGCCCCCGCGCGGGCCATCGTGGTCATGCGCCGGCCCGTGGCGCCATGGGAATCCGCACGCCCTCGCGCGCGGCGGTCAGCAGCGCGTCCGGGTAGCCGGCGTCGGCGTGTCGCGCCACGCCGGTGCCGGGGTCGTTGGTGAGCACCCGGGAGAGCTTCTCGTCCGCCTCGCCGGAGCCGTCGGCCACGATCACCATGCCGGCGTGCAGCGAGTAGCCGATGCCGACGCCGCCGCCGTGGTGCACCGAGACCCAGCTCGCACCGCTCGATGTGTTGAGCAGCGCGTTCAGGACGGGCCAGTCGGCGATGGCGTCGCTGCCATCCCGCATGCCTTCGGTTTCGCGGTTCGGGGAGGCGACCGAGCCCGTGTCCAGGTGATCGCGGCCGATCACGATCGGTGCCGAGATCTCACCACGGCGCACGAGGTCGTTGATCGCGAGTCCGAAGCGGGCGCGCTCGCCCAGGCCCAGCCAGAAGATCCGGGCCGGCAGGCCCTGGAAGCGCACGCGCGCCGCCGCCAGGCGAATCCACCGGCACAGCGGCTCGTCGTGCGCGAACATCTCGAGCGCCAGGCGGTCGGTCGTCGCGATGTCGCGCGGATCGCCCGACAGCGCCGCCCATCGGAAGGGTCCCTTGCCCTCACAGAACAGCGGCCGGATGTACTCCGGGACGAAGCCGGGGATGTCGAAGGCCCGGTCCACGCCGACGCTCTGCGCCTGCGCGCGGATGTTGTTGCCGTAGTCGAACGTGACGGCGCCGCGCGCCTGCAGGTCCAGCATGCCCCGCACATGCGCGGCCATGGCCGCCATCGACCGCGCGATGTAGCCGGCCGGGTCGCGCTGACGCAGCGCCAGGGCCTCCTCGTAAGGCAGACCGTGTGGCACGTAGCCGTGCAGCGCATCGTGGGCGGAGGTCTGGTCGGTGAGCACGTCGGGGATCACGCCGCGTGACGCGAGAGCCGGGATGACGTCCGCGGCGTTGGCGTGAAGCGCCAGCGAGCGGGCGGTCTTCTCGCGCTTCCAGCGCAGCACCGTGGCGATGGCGTCATCGAGATCGGCGGTGACCTCGTCCACGTACTGCGTGGCCAGTCGCCGCTCGATGCGATGGCGGTCCACCTCCACGACGAGCGCGGCGCCGCCGTTCATCGTGACGGCGAGCGGCTGCGCGCCACCCATGCCGCCCAGGCCCGCGGTCACCGTGAGCGTGCCGGCGAGGCTCGAGGTGAAGTGTCGTCGCGCCAGCGACGCGAGCGTCTCGTACGTCCCCTGGAGGATGCCCTGTGTGCCGATGTAGATCCACGATCCGGCCGTCATCTGGCCGAACATCGTCAGGCCCTGGTCCTCGAGCTCGCGGAAGGTGTCCCAGGTGGCCCACTTCGGCACCAGCAGGGCGTTCGCGATGAGCACGCGCGGAGCCCAGGGGTGCGTCCGGAAGATGCCGACCGGCTTGCCGGACTGCACGAGCAGCGTCTCGTCGTGTTCGAGCGACTCGAGCGAGGCGACGATCGCGTCGAACGCGTTCCACGAGCGCGCCGCCTTGCCAGAGCCGCCGTACACCACGAGCTCGTCTGGCCGCTCGGCCACTTCGGGATCGAGGTTGTTCATGAGCATGCGGAGCGCCGCTTCCTGGTGCCAGCCCTTGCAGCGCAGGGTGGTCCCTCGCGGGGCCGTGATGGTTCGGGTCGCGCTCGTCATCGAAGTGGTCCGTGGCGTGATGGCGCCGTGTGGTGAGGCTCTAGAACAGTACGGACGTCGTCAGCGGATGTCAATCGGATCGAAGGGACACGCGACTCACGCGACCACCACCTCGCAGGCCTTGACAAGCGATGCGGTCTCGATCATCCGCGCGAGCGCTTCGATGTCCGGGGCCGGCGGACGATCGTCGACGAGGCGCGGGACCTTCGTACGCACGACCGATGCCACGCGCTCCAGGCTCGGCGACGACGTCAGCGGCCGCACGAGATCGAGGCCCTGGCACGCGCAGAGCGCCTCGATCGCGAGGACGCGCGTCGCCAGATGCACGGCCTCGGCCGCTTTCAGGGCCGCCGTCATGCTCATGCTGACGTGGTCCTCCTTGTTCGCCGAGGTCGGGATGGTGTCCACGCTCGCCGGGTGCGCGAGGGCCTTCAGTTCCGACGCGAGCGCGGCGGCCGTGACCTGGACCATCATGAAGCCCGAGTGCAAACCGCTGTGCTCGGTGAGGAACGCCGGCAGCCCTGACAGCGCCGGGTTCGTGAGCCGTTCGATCCGGCGCTCGGAGATCGTCGCCAGGTGCGTCACCGCGATGGCCACCGTGTCGGCAGCGATGGCCACCGGGGCCCCGTGGAAGTTCCCCCCGGAGACGATGTCCCCGTCCTCGGCGAAGACCATCGGGTTGTCGGTGGCCGCGTTGGCTTCGACCTCGACGATGGACCGCGCGAAGGCGAACGCTTCCCGCGCGGCGCCGTGCACCTGCGGGGCGCACCGGAGCGAGTAGGCGTCCTGCACCCGCCCGCAGAACTCGTGGGACTTGTTGATGGCGCTGCCAGCCACCAGGGCCAGCAGATTGCGCGCCGAGGCCAGCTGCCCGGCGAAGGGACGGGGTTCGTGAATGCGCGGCTCGAAGGGGTGGATCGACCCCTTCAGCACGTCGAGTGACAGGGCCGCCACGACGTCGGCGGTTCGCGCCAGGGTGAGCGCGGCGTCGAGCGCGAGCGCGAGGACGGCCGTCGACGCCTGGGTGCCGTTGATCAGGGCCAGGCCCTCCTTCGCCGCCAGACGCACGGGCGCCAGGCCTGCCGCGCGGAGCGCCTCGCCTCCGGGCAGGGAACGAAGCGGCGGCAGCGGACCATCCGGCGGGGCAGGGTCGTGCAGGACCTCACCTTCGCCGATCAGCACCAGGGCGAGATGGGCGAGCGGGGCGAGGTCGCCGCTCGCGCCGACCGATCCCCGCGCGGGCACCTGCGGGTGCACGCCTCGGTTCAGCAGGGCGACGAGGTGTTCGAGCGTTTCACGTCGGATGCCTGAGTACCCCTTGGCGAGCACGTTCGCCCGCAGCGCCATCATGGCCCGCACCGTGGCCGCAGGGAGTGGCACGCCGACGCCGGCCGCGTGGCTGCGCAGGAGATTCACCTGCAGGTGCTCGAGTTCCGCTCGCGGAATCCGGACGTCGGACAGGGAGCCGAAGCCCGTGTTCACGCCGTACACGGGCAGCGCGCCCTCGGCCTTCCGATCGACGACGGCGCGCGCCGCATCCACGCGGGCGAGCGCCCCGGGGTGGATCAGGACCGGTGCGCCGGCCCGGGCGATCGACACCAGGGCGTCCAGCGTGAGCGATGCACCATCGAGCGCGATCATGGCGTCATGCTACCGCAAGCCGGTCGCCGCGCGCCGCCGGCGTCGCACGTTCCCCGTTCCACACGCCATCTGCTACGATGCTGCGGGTACCTGCTCATGAATCTGGTTGTGCTTGGCGCGCAGTGGGGCGACGAAGGCAAGGGCAAGATCGTCGACCTGCTCTCCCCGCGGTTCCATCTCGTGGCCCGCTACCAGGGCGGTCACAATGCGGGTCACACCGTGCACGTCGCGGGCCGGAAGTTCGTCCTGCGCCTGCTGCCGTCCGGGATCCTCCACCCGGGCACCACGTGCGTCATCGGCAACGGCGTCGTCGTGGATCCCGAGGCGCTCTTCGCCGAGGTCGATCAGATCCAGGCCGTCGGCGTCGAGGTGGGGGAGCGCCTGGTGATCAGCAATCGCGCGCACCTCATCCTGCCTTACCACCGCGAACTCGACGTCTTCGCCGAGGCGCAGCGCGGCGCACGGAAGATCGGCACCACCTCGCGCGGCATCGGCCCGGCGTACGAGGACAAGATCGGGCGGCGCGGCATTCGGGCAGGAGATCTCGGCGATGCCGCCTCCGCCGCGGCCGTCGAGGACGCCATTCGTGAGAACGTCGAGATGCGCAACCGGCTGATCGGCGAGTCCCACGTGGACTGGCGGGTCGTCGTGGACGGCGCGCGGGCGGCCTGGGCGCGGCTGCAGCCATGGGTGAAGGACGTGTCCGTCGTCCTTGCCGAGGCGCGCGCGGCGGGCAGGTCGGTGCTGTACGAAGGCGCCCAGGGGACGCTGCTGGACATCGATCACGGCACGTATCCGTACGTGACCTCGTCGAACGCCACCGTGGGCGGCGTGTGCACGGGCCTCGGCATCGGGCCCCGGGCGATCGACGGCGTGCTCGGCGTCACCAAGGCCTACACCACGCGCGTGGGCGACGGTCCAATGCCCACCGAACTGACCGACGCCATGGGCGACGAACTGCGCCGGCGCGGCCACGAGTTCGGCGCCGTGACCGGGCGCCCGCGTCGATGCGGCTGGTTCGATGCCGTCGTCGTCCGGTACGCCGCGCGCGTGAACGGCCTCGATGTCCTTGCGCTCACCAAGATGGATGTGCTCGACGGCCTCGACACGGTGCAGGTGTGCGTGGGCTATCGGGCTGGCGATCGGATCGTCCGGGAGTTCCCCGCGGAGCTGGGAGTCCTCTCGCGCTGTGAGCCCATCTACGAGTCCTGTCCCGGGTGGCGCGCTCCCAGCGCGGGGGTGCGCCGCTTCGACGACCTCCCGGCCGAGGCGCGCGCGTACGTCGCGCGCCTCGAGTCGCTCGTCGGGGTACCCGTCGCGATCGTCTCCACCGGGGCCGATCGCGACGACACCATCCTGCGGCAGGAGAGCCCGGTCGGCCGCTTCCTGCTCGAGCCGCGACCGGCGTAGGCCGCCGTGTCCAGCCCCGCTCCTGCCGCCGTGCGCTGCCGCGGCCTGGTGAAGCGCTACGCGGACGTCGTGGCCGTCGCCGGCCTGGATCTCGACGTCGCGCGAGGTGAGTGCTTCGGCCTGCTCGGACCGAATGGCGCCGGCAAGACCACGACGATCGAGATCCTCGAGGGTTTGCTGGTCCCCGACGCCGGCGACGTCGAGGTGCTCGGCCTCCGCTGGGCGCACGACGAGCGCGAACTTCGCCAGCGCCTGGGAATCCAGCTCCAGGAGACCCAACTGAGCGAGAAGCTCACGGTGATCGAGATTCTCGCGCTCTTTCGATCCTTCTACCGCCAGGGCCGATCCCCGGACGAGGTGCTGGCGCTCGTGGCGCTGGAGAGCAAGCGCAAGAGCCGGTTCGGCAAGCTCTCCGGCGGGCAGAAGCAGCGGCTCGCCGTGGCGTGCGCGCTGGTCGGGCAGCCGGACCTGCTCTTCCTGGACGAGCCGACCACCGGGCTCGACCCGCAATCGCGCCGGCAACTGTGGGCCGTGCTGGGTCGATTCAAGGCAGCGGGCGGCACCATCCTGCTGACGACGCACTACATGGACGAGGCCGAGACGCTGTGTGACCGCGTCGCGGTCGTGGACCGCGGGCGGGTCATCGCGCTCGGCGCTCCGCGCGAGCTGATCGCGTCGCTCGGCGCGGGACATGTCGTGGAGTGTGCGTTCGAGGCGCAGGACGCGCCGATCACGGAGGACGCGCTGGGCACCCTGCCCGGCGTCCGGCACGTCGGCGCCGAGGACGGGCTCTGGCGCATGACGACCGCACACGTGCATCTCACGGTGCCGGCGCTGCTGGCCGCTGCCGAGGAGCGACGGCATCGCCTCACGCACCTGTCCACCCACAGTGCCACGCTCGAGGACGTGTTCGTGTCGCTCACGGGGAGGCACCTGCGCGATGACTGACGAGCGCGCCGGGTCTCCGCTCTTCGAGCTCAGCAAGGCCCGGTTCCTCGAGTTCGCGCGCGAACCCGAGGCGGTGTTCTGGGTGTTCGCGTTTCCCGTGCTGCTGACGCTCGCGCTCGGGATCGCGTTCCGCGTGCGTGAGGCGCCGCCCGTGCTGGTCGGCGTGGTCCAGAACGAAACGACCGGGGCGACCGTTGCGCAACTGCGGGCGGCGCGCGGGCTCGAGGTGCGGGTGATCGAGGCCTCTGCCGTGGACGTGCAGCTCAGGAACGGCACGGTGGAGGTCGTCGTCGTCCCGGGGGATCCGCCGACGTATCGCTTCGATCCGTCGCGGCCCGAGAGCCGGCTCGCGCGCCTGGCGGTGGACGAGGCGATCCAGCGCGCGCGCGGCCGCACGGACGTGCTCGTCGCGCGGGAGGAGGCTGTCGTCGCGCCGGGCAGCCGTTACGTGGACTGGGTGCTGCCGGGGCTGCTCGGCATGAACATCATGGGCACCGGTCTCTGGGGCGTCGGGTTCGGCATCGTCCAGGCGCGCACGCGGAAGCTGCTCAAGCGCCTGATGGCGACGCCCATGCGGCGCAGCGACTACTTGTTGTCGCACGTGCTCTCGCGGCTCCTGTTCCTCGCGCTCGAGGTCGCGGCCATCGTCGGATTCGGCGTGCTGGCGTTCGGCGTTCCGCTGAATGGCTCGGTCTGGGCGCTGGCGTTCGTCTGCGTCCTGGGCGCGCTCGCGTTCAGCGCGCTCGGCTTGCTCCTCGCCAGTCGCACGCAGACCGTGGAAGGCGTCTCCGGCCTGATGAACCTCGCGATGCTGCCCATGTGGATCTTCTCGGGCGTGTTCTTCTCGTCGGAGCACTTCCCGGCCATCGTGCAGCCGTTCGTCGCCGCGTTACCGCTGACGGCGCTGAACGATGCGCTGCGTGGCGTGATGATCGACGGGGCGTCGCTGGGTGCGCTGTGGCGGGAGCTGGCGAACCTGGTGACGTGGGGCGTCGTCTGCTTCGCGACGGCCCTGCGGATCTTCCGCTGGCGCTGAGCGGGCAGCGGCCGCCAGCCGCGAGCCGCAAGCCGGCTGCCGGGACTTCCACCTCGAGCATGGAGAAGCGAGCTTCGGCCTTCTCCCATGCTAAAAGTAAAGACCTGACCCCGAGGTGTTGACCCATGCGCTACGCCCCCGTGCTCGTGGCATGCCTGGCTCTGCTGTCTCCAGTGCCCGCCAACGCCCAGGATGTCCAGGCCGACCTTGCGGCCCTGCGCAGCGAGCTCGCCGCGCTCCGTCGCGAGGTCGAGCAGCTCAAAGCCCAGCTCGCGCCCCGCGAGCCCGGCGGCGCTCCTGAGCACGTGGCACCCGCGGTCGAACTGCTGCAGGCGCAGGTGGCCGAGCAGAGTCAGACCAAGGTCGAATCCGCCAGCCGATTCCCACTCAAGATCGCCGGCTCCATCGTCTCGACGACGTTCGTGAACACCGGCAATCCCAACTGGCTCGACATTCCGAACATCGCGCGGCCGACCACGGTGGGCACCGACGACGGAACGTTCAGCTCCAGCTTGCGGCAATCGCGTGTGGGGTTCGAGGTGGCAGGGCTCGAACTGGGGGCGTGGTTCGCCGCAGGCGCGCTCACGTTCGACTTCTTCGGCGGCATTCCCGGTGTGAACACGGGGCAGACGATGGGGCTCCCACGCCTGCTGTATGCGTTCGCGCGACTCGAGCGCGATCGCGTCGCCGTCCTGGTCGGTCAGGACGAGGCCATCGTCGCCCCGCGCAACCCCACGTCGCTGTCGGCGTTCGCGTCGCCCGCGTTCATCAGGTCGGGCAACCTCTACATGCGCGTCCCGCAGGTGAGGATCGAGGGGCGCCTGCCGACCGGGTCGCGCGGCACGCTCCGGGCGATCGGCGGCATCACCGCACCGGTCGCAGGAGACATGACGGAGACCTACACGTTCGTGCCGCCCGCGCTCGCAGGCGAGCGTTCGGAGCGGCCGGCGGTCCAGGGACGCGCTGTGTGGGAGTTCGCGCGAGACGAAACGCATGCGGTCAGTCTCGGCGTGTCCGGGCATCAGAGCGCGCCGGAGTTCGCCGACCACAAGGAGAGCTGGATCGGGGCCCTCGACTTCGACGCGCAATGGCGCTGGTTCGGCGCGGCGGGCGAGTACTTCGCGAGCGACCGGGCCGGGGCGTTCACGGCGGCGCTCGGCCAGCAGGCGCGCAGCCGGGGCGGTTGGGCGGAGGTGCGCCTGGCGCCGGCCCGCCGATGGCTCGTCGTGGCGGGCGGCGGGACCGACCGCGTGAAGGACGCGCGCGGCGAGGGCGTCCCGCTCGCACGCAACGTCCAGGGATTTGGCGGGCTCCGTGTCTCGCTCACGCCCGAGATGCTGATCGGGGTGGAGTACTTCCACCTGGAGACGACGCCCGTCAGTGGGCCGGTGCGACGCAACAGCCACGTGAACTGGGTGCTGCGGTACGATTTCTGATAATCAGTTGCCAGTTGCCAGTTGCCAGTTGCCACCATCTCCTTCGGAGCACCGATGTTGTTCCAACGCCTGTTCCAGAGGGTCTGGACACTCACGCTGACCGCGCTGGCGCTCGCCTTCCCACCGGCGGAGGCCTTGGCGGACGTTGTCACGGGTCGCGTCGATGTGCAGGTCAAGGCAGGGAACCCGCGCGGCACGGCGATCGTCTTCGCGGAACCGCTGGACACGTCAGCCCCGGTGCGGCCAGCAAAGGCGACGCTGACGCAGCAGGACAAGTCCTTCCATCCGCTCGTGCTGGCGGTGCCCGTCGGCTCCACCGTGGACTTCCCGAACAGCGATCCCATCTTCCACAACGTGTTCTCGGTCTCGCCGCCGGAACCGTTCGACCTCGGGCTGTACCGGGCCGGGTCGTCGAAGAGCCGGACGTTCGCCAAGCCGGGGTATTACTGGGTGTTCTGCAACATCCACCCGCAGATGGCGGCATTCCTCGCGGTCGTGCCCACGCCGTGGGTGACGCAGGCGGATGCGCAGGGGCAGTTCCGCCTGGACGTGCCGCAGGGACGCTATCGCCTCACGGCAGTGTCCGAGCGTGCGGCGCCGGTCTCGGTGGAGGTGACCGTTGGAGGGGCCACCAGCGCGCCGTCGCTGCAACTCGACGAGCGTGCGTTCGTCATGGCCGCGCACAAGAACAAGTTCGGACAGCCGTACCCGGCGTCGGCGTACGATCCGTCCCGCAGGAAACCCTGACGGCCCCGACCGCGGCGTCAGTGACCGCCGCGCTCGTGGCCTACGACCATGCGGTATACCGGGACCGGGTGCGCGAGGCCGCGAACGACGACCTCGTCGCGACGCTCCGCCGCGACCAGGTCGCGGACCGGCAGCCAGGTCGCCTCGCTCATCAGGATTTCACGCGGTTCCGCCATGGCGCAGAGTCTGGACGCGACGTTCACCTGCAGGCCGACGGCGGTGTAGTCGAAGCGGTCGCCGCCGCCGATGCTGCCGACGACGACCTCGCCGGAGGCGATCCCGATGCCGACGGCCACGGGTCCGCCGGCTGCCGCTTGCGCGTCCATCGCGCGCTGAATGTCCACCGCGCACCGGATCGCCCGCAGGTCGCGGTCCTCGCCGTCGAACAGCGCGACCACGCAGTCGCCGACGAACTTGTCCACGTCGCCACCGAACCTGCGGACGCGTTCGGCGGCCAGGCCGAGGCACTGGTTGAGCATCGCGACGACGGCCTCCGGCGCGTGCGCTTCGGAGAAGCGCGTGAAGCCGCGGATGTCCGAGAAGAGGACGGTCAGTTCCTTGCGCTCGCTGGCCGAGGCCGCCGGCGCCGCGGACTGGATCATCTGCACCGTCGACTGCGAGACGAATTTCTGCATGTCGGCGCGCTCGCGCAGCCCGCGGGTCATCTGGTTGAAGGAATGAGCCAGCGCGTCGAGTTCCGTGATGCCGGACGGCTCGATGGCGCACTCGAAGTTGCCGCTGGCCACCTGTTGCGTGCCGTCCACGAGGCGGGCCACCGGCGCGGCGACCCGTCGGGCGAGCAGGGCTGCGACGGCGCTGCCCAGCCCGGCGCCCACGAGTCCGACGAGCAGCAGACCCAGCTGCATGCGTCGATAGGGGGCCATCGCGCGATCGCGCGACTGCAAGCTGAGGAACGTGGCGCCGTCCGGGTCGGACGTGGCCGCCTGCTGGACGGCGTACTGCTCGCCGGCGATCGTCACACTCGTCGAGGCTGGCGACGTGGCCGCGCGGCGCGTCCACTCCGGAGCAGACGACCAGGGTATCGTGTCTCGTGCGAGCGTCGAGCCCAGCACCGACGACCGCCCGAGGATGATCGTCTCCTCGCCCGTCGTGTCCCGGAGGCGCTGCGCGAGCTCGTCGTCCATACGTTGGCCGACGATGAGGACGGCGAAGACCGTGCCGGCGGCCTCGGCGGCGGCCGCGGTGGCCATGTAGGTCGCCGAGGCGGTCTCGAGCAGGGTGGTGGGCGGCTCGCCACGAAGCGTCGGCGCGATCCAGCGCGACTCGACGTGCTCGACGGGCGCAGCCGTCACCGAGTCCGTGCGAGCCAGCACCTCG
This sequence comes from uncultured Vicinamibacteraceae bacterium, assembly GCA_964387935.1. GTDB lineage: Bacteria > Acidobacteriota > Vicinamibacteria > Vicinamibacterales > JAFNAJ01 > CAYLZN01. Next base: position 21,198 of record CAYLZN010000027.1, read on the forward strand.
CCTTGAGGCGACAGCAGCACCAGCAGGTCCGCGCGTTCCGTGCGCCGCTGGTAGTCGAGCAGGAAGTCCCTCATGGTCGCCGCGTCGGTCTGCGCGAGCGCGTTGAGGTCCGGGAAGGCGGCCAGCAGGTCGGCGGTCCCCCGCAGGCTGGCGTAGCGGTCCTCCTGCGACGTGCGGATCAGGGTGCCCGCGCGGGCGAGGTCTGCCGCGAGGCGCCCGTTGACGAGCCGGCTGGCCTGGTAGCCTACCCAGACGAGGGTCGCTGCCACGACCGTGGCCAGCAGGACGGCGGAGGTCAGGAGCAGGCGCGTGCGGAGGGAGCGGAAGGGCACTGGGAATGGTAGATCAGGAAGGTGCCTGGCGCCTGGTGCCTGGTGCCTGGTGCGCTCGTGTAAACTGGCTCCGTAGCGTCCGTCTGGGTCCCTAGCTCAGTGGTAGAGCATCTGACTTTTAACCTGCCCTGACGGTGAAGCCTGAGAGACTTTGTTAGTGTTTTGAGTGCAGGACAGAAGCGCGACGGGGCGAAAGAAAGTGCGTCGTCGCGCTTCTTTTGCACACGGTTTGCACACGGTTGGAAGGCCGCTAGACTCTGCGCCGGAGTCGCCATGTCTGAAGCAACCGAGGACACGCGCCGCAGTATGCGTGAGGCCATAGCGCGGGCGCAGCGGCACCTTGAGCGACTGGCCCTCCCGCAGGCCCATGCCGAGCGATCAGACAACTTCGCGGCCTGCCTCGTCGCGCTGCGTAGTGTGGTGCTTTACTTCCAGCCGTTGCTGAAGCGACTCGGACGTGGCGAGGACTTCGAGCGGCTTCTCAAGGCGTGGCAAGGTAGCCTGACGGCCGACGAGCGACAGGTGCTGAAGGCCCTCCGCGAAGTGCGCAACGAGAACGTCCACGAGAGGCCGGTGGCGACCGACCCCCGAGGCGGCCTGCCGCTCACCAACAGCGGTGCCAGCATTGTGCTTGCCGGAGATCGCATACCGGTAATAGTCCGACATGTCGTGGAGCACGACGGCCGCGAGTGGGAGTGCGTCAACCTGTGTCGGCGAGGCGTGGCACTCATGACGCGTTTCGCGGAGGGCTTCGACGCCCTGCTGTAGTCGCTGGGCGACACTCCTGCCTAGGCTTGCCCATTCGCTAGCTGGTGTGCGCGCTGCATGATCTCAGCCTCTAGCTCCACACGGTAGCTCGCCTCATCTGTCATGCGGCGCCAGAATTCGTCATTGCCAAGCCGCTCGATCTCGCGGTTGTAGATCTCATTACGGGCTGCAACGAAGGGCGCCGTGTTTGCGACAAACTTCTCGCGCTGACGCTGTTTCCAACCCGACAAGAAACCCATGGTAGGCAACCTCCGGTGAGAGGAGTTACCGCACTCGGACCAGATCAGCGAAGCGGCCGGTCAGCGACTCCAGCGCGCGGACTCGCAGCCGTCTTCGTCACGGACAGCGTCGTCAACTTGCATTGACCACACTGCGAGCAGGCCGCCTTCTGACGCTCGAAGTCGGGCGTAAGGCCAAGGGCGACCGTGCACGGTTGTGCCTGCTGCCTCCGCTTCAGGCCAAGGGTTAAAGCGAGGCAATCGTCACAGTAGGCAACGCCTCCGAATTCCCGCAGGAAGCGAGCTATCTTCTCGGGTACCGCAGGCTGCCGGCGCTCTCGACCCATGGAACGAGAGCCTAAGTCCCAGCGCCGGTTGAAGTCAACGCATCGTGCGACCTCGAAGTGACTGAAGGCGACCACAACGCCGGCAGCTGCGCCAACGGCCCGTAGACGCACGATCCGCGGTGTCCTCGACTCGCGGGCTGCCCGCGTCGGTGACGTGCGCTAGGACGTGCTACTTGCGGCCCTTGCGGGCACCCCGACGCCAGCCACGCACCGCGTAGGCGCGGGCGCGGTAGGCTTCCAACCGTGTCGGATCGGCTTGCACACTGGCCCACGTTGCCGCGTTGGTGCACGCCCGCCCGCAGTAGACCGCAGGCCGGCCCATGCTGGCCTTGACGAAGTAACGCCCGCACTGTGGGCAACGGCGCACGGTGTCGGCCGGCACACTCGCCAGCAACGCGACCACGGCATGCACGACCCGCGCGTGTAGCTTGCCCTCGACGTCGACCACGACCACGCCGTCGCCAGACACCCGCAACGCCAGACCAACCGCACCGGCAGCCAGCGGCAGGTGATCGCCGCGCGTGAAGCCGAGACGCTGTCCGGCAGCCCGTGCCGCGACCGCGTCGATCACGTCGTCGACCAGCCGGCGCACGTCACGCTGAAGGCGCCCGAGTGCCTTCACGGCCGCGGCCGAGTCGCGCCACGCCTTCGCGTCGGTGGACAACTCCACGACGGGGCCGGCTGAGACGAAGCGCGTGAGGCGCAACACCCATGAGGCCGCGTCGACGGGCGCGAAGACCTCCGCGTTGACGAAGTCCGCGACGGTGTCCAGCTTCCCGGCCTGACTCTGACTCGCAAGCGTTTGTGTCTTCATACGGCACCCTTTGTCTTGCGAGAAAAAGTCTAGCACAAACGCTTGCGCCCGGCACTCTCGGAGTGCATGCTTGGCGTATGGACACCGCGCAACACACACCCGCCCGCGGCGACCAGCCGACGCCGTGGCTCACGGCTGCCCAAGCGGCAGCCCGCCTCCAAGTCCACCCGGTCACGCTCCGAAAGCTCGTGCGGCAAGGCCGGCTGCGCAGTGCCCGCGTCGGACGGTGCATGCGGATCCGCCCGGAGTGGGCCGACGCCTACCTCGAAACCACCGTACCGCGTGAGGTCACGCGGTGACAGCCCTCGACGTCTTCGACGAGATCGACGCCAGCCTCCGGGCGCACGGGTGCACCGTCCGCCGGCAGGGCGACCGCCTGCGGGCGACGTGCCCGAGTCACAGCGACAAACGACCCTCGCTGTCAGTGGACCTGCGCGGCGACCGCGTGCTTGTGCGGTGCCATGCCGGGTGCCAGACGGCGACCGTCCTCAAGGCCGTCGGGTTGACACTGGCCGACCTCGTCACGGGTGCCCGGACCACGCCCTACACCCCGCGCGGACAGCAGGCCGTTGTGGCGGGCTATGAGTATGTCGACGTGACGACGGCCGTGCTTGGCGGCGACCCCACGGCGCGGAAACTGAGACTCGGGCCGGCGAAGTCGTTTCGGTGGGAGTCGCGCGACGGTGCCCGCTGGCGCCGCGGGCTGCAAGGCGCGGACGTCGGGTTGTATGGGCTGGCCGACGTGATCGACATGTCGCCCGTCTACCTTTGCGAGGGCGAAAAGGCCGTCGACACGTTGCGGCAGCGTGGGCTGCCCGCCGTGTGCCCACCGACCGGCGCGAGTGGCTGGCGCGACGCGTGGGCCGAGACGCTGTGGACCCTCAACGTGCGGCATGTCGTCGTGCTCCCCGACCACGACCGGCCCGGCCGGCTGTTTGCGCTGCGCGCGGCCCGCAGCCTGCACGGGTGCCGACGACTCCCCGAGGCCGTGCCCGACGATCCGTGGCCCGACGTCCAGCTTGACGCCGACGACCCCGAAGCCGCCGGGCTGCGGGTGTCGATCCTCACCTTGCCGGGACTCGGGCACTCCGAGGACGCGCACGACTGGTTGACGACGCACGGCCACTCGCCCGACGAGTTGCGCGCCCTCGTCGCCGCGTTGCCCGACTGGCAGCCCACGGACCCGATCACCCGGCGACGCGCGTTGACCCGACTTCGCGTTACACGACACCGACAACGACGACGGCAGGGAGGGTGTAACGCGTGTGTGAGAGAGAAGGCGACTCACCAGCCTAACCCTAAGAGCTTCCCTGTAGAGAGTACTCACGCAGCGTTACAGGGGACATAGCGTTACACCCCGAGAGGCTTGTATGAGCACCGCGATTACCGATCTTGCCGCACCCGACGTCGGCCTTGTGTCGCTGGTCGACGCGCCGTCTTTCACGGTCACGCCGACTGGCTTGCGGATCGTGGGCGAGCCAACCTTCGACGAGTGGCACCGCGTTGGCGACGCACTCTGCCGCGTGGGCGGGTCGCTGAGCTGGTGTGTCGGCGACTGGATCGCCCACGGCGAGGCCGCCTTCGGCGAGCTGGCGAGCCAAGCCTACGCCCTGACCGGCCTGAGCTACGGCAGCCTCGCCAACGCCCTGTCGATCTGCAAACGGTTTCCCGTTTCACGACGTCGTGAAACTCTCAGCTTCGGGCACCATGCCGCGGTCGCGGCCCTCAGCGACGTGAAGGCCGACGCGGCCCTCGACCATGCCGAGCGGCACGCCCTCTCGGTCGGCAGCCTCCGGGTCTACCTGCGCGAACTGCGCGGCGCCCGCCCGGACCCGTGGCGCGTTGCCCTCGACGCGGCGCTCCGCGCGCTCACCCGAGCCGCCCACGCGGACCCGACCCGCGCGCCCCTGCTCGATCCGATCCTCGACGCCTTGCGTGCGCTCACCCGCGACGCCGTGTCCACTGAGGCCGCGCATGTCGCGTGAGGCGTCGTCAGCGGACGCCGTCACCTTGCGCGACGGGCCGACCGTTTCGGCCCGTGTCCTCTCGGCCCTGCTGTCCCTAGAGCGTCGCGGTTTCCGCTTCAGCCTTGCCGCCGACGGCCGCTTGTATGTGCGGCCCTCTGCCCGCTTGCCCGAGCCCGACCGCGTCTTCGTCCAACGTCACCGCGACGCGATCTGCGAGATCGTCGCCTACTGCGACGGCCTCGCCTCCGAGGTGCCCGCATGACCGCCCTCACGCACGGAGCCCTTGTGGCGCACGCCGAGTGGCTGTGCGACCGCGACGGTCGCTTCGTCCTCGACGCCACGATCCCGGCACCGCGATCCGCGTCGACCCGCACCCCGAGACGTCCGACAGGCGCGCGCTTCGCACCCTTGCAGCCCGACGCGGCCCGGCACACGGCGGCAGCCGCGCCGACGCTAGACCGTCTGCCCACGAGACAGACGGTCGACGAGGTGCGTTTGTGAAAAACAGGCCAGAAGTCGACGAGTCGCAGCCCGACGACGTCGACGTGTGCGAAAGGCTGTGCAAACCCGAGCCGGTTTCGGTGTCCGCCGACGTCGAAACGTCAAGCGTTGGGCGCGACCGAGGCGACGGACGGGACGCGCGCGGGCGCATTGTCGACCCGGACAAGGTTGGCGCGTCGACGCGCTTTCGCAGCGAGACCGCGGCGACGCGGTACGACGGCGGTTTCGCGATCTTCAAGCGCGAAGGCCGACTCACGCCGGACTTGGCCGCGCAGCGGGTCGACGACATGCGCGGGTGGACACTGGCGTTGGGCGGGCCGGACACGGTCACGCCGCAGGAAGCGACGCTCGTCGAGTTGGCGGCTGGCAGCGTGGCGTTGGCGCGGCTGGCGCTTCGCCACTGGACGGACAAAGGCGCCTTCACGGATCGCGGGCGTATGCGGCCCTCGGTCGGTGTGTTTCTCAACGCGGCGGATCGGGCGACGCGCATTCTGTCGACGTTGGGTCTTCAGCGTCGGCCCAAAGACGCCATGACGTTGGAGACCTACCTGCAACAGCGTTACGGCGACCGACGTAGCGGCCTTCAGGACGCGCCAACCGGCGAGGCCAGAGCGGACCAGCGACCCGAAGGCGATCTCGCGTCTACGGGCCAGCCAGACGGCTTCTCGCGCGACCCTGACGACGAGGTGAAGCCATGAGTCGGTCGAAGCCCTCGACGTCGGCGCCAGCCCGCGTGCAAGCGTTACTCGACGCCCTCGACGCCCTGACACCGGAGGCGACGCGCGAGATCGAAGGCGCACTCAGCGCACTCGGCCTCGACGTGCCGTGGTCGCGCGTGCGACAAGCGTTACAGCGACGAGACTTCACGACGGCCGCGCATGTTCTCATGGCGGCTGTGGCTGGCAAACTCCCGCAGCTTGACGAAGCCGTGCGTAACGTCACGACACGAGGACTCGACGTCGGCGCACAGCAAGCCAGCGCACGTCTCGGCCTCAGCTTCCGCATGGTTAGCCCGCACGCGGTCGAGTATGCGCGCACGCGGGCTGGCCTTCTGGTGCGCGAAGTCACACGTGGGTTGTCCTCGACGTTGCAGGCACAGCTACAGGCACTCGTCGTCGAGTCGCAGCAAGGCGGGTTGACCGTGCAAGGACTCGCGCGGCGCATTCGGCCTTTGATCGGGTTGGACCCTCGACGTGCGGCAGCCTTCGTCAACTACCGCGACAGCGTCTTCGCCGGCACGTCGGGTCGGCCGTTGACGGACAAGGTCCGCGCAGTCCTCGACGCGAGAGTCGAGCGGTACGGCCGTCGCTTGTTGAGTGACCGGGCGCGGACCATAGCGCGCACCGAAGTCCTTGCAGCCGGCAACGAGGGCACCTTGGCGTCATGGCGTGAAGCCGCACGCAACCGCACGTTACCGCCGGGCCGCGTCAAACGGTGGATCGCGACGGGCGACGACTTGCTGTGCCCCAAGTGCCGACCGTGGCACCGCGCCGTCGCAGCCCTCGACGCACCCTTCGGTAACGGCCGCCTCGTGCCGCCGTTGCACCCGCAGTGTCGCTGTTGCGTGACGTTGGTGCGCGATCCTCGACTTGGGAAGGTGACGCCATGAGCACCGCGACCGAGGACCGGCTGCGCGGGCTGACGTATGCGAGCGCGTTGCGCGACCCGCACCTGCTTGGACACCTGCCACGCTTCAAGGACTTGTCGACGCGCACCGAGCAGATCGCATGGTTGTGCGCGTTGGCGGGTGAGCCGTTGACGTGTGCCGAGGCTGCGCTGTACCGGGAGGCCACCGCGCGCGTGCGCCTGCCGCCGGTCGGGGGCTTCCCGCGGTCGGCCCTACTCGGGCCGCGGCAGATCGGCAAGTCGGAGTTGGGCTGCGTGCTCCCGACGGTTGACGCGACCCGCGCGGCGCACGATCCCGCCTTGCGTGGGACATATGCGGTGATCGGGGCGCAAGACTCGAAGTCGGCCATGCGCGGTGCCTTCGCGTATGCGTGCGAGCCGTTTGCGCGGGTGCCGCTGTTGCGGCGGCTGGTGGTGTCGAAGACCAGCCACACGTTGACGCTGGTCAACGACGTTCGGATCGTGGTGGTGCCGTGCCGGCCGGCGGCCGTGCGCGGGCTGCGCGCGTGTGTCGTGGTCCTTGACGAGGTTGCCTTCTTTCAGTCCACCGATCTGCGCCCGCTGGACGTGGAAATGTGGCGGGCCGCTGAGCCCTGTTTGTTTGCGACGGGCGGGCGGCTTGTGGCGTTGTCCAGTCCCTACATGGCGAGCGGGCTGTTGTATGACCTCGTGCGTCGTCACCACGGCAACGACGACAGCGACACGTTGGTCTGGCGGGTGCGGTCGGGCGTGGGTTTCAACCCGACGCTGGACCCGCGCCGGTTAGACGCCATGCGCCGCGACGATCCCGAGGCCGCGGCGAGTGAAGTGGACGGCGAGTTTCGCAGCGGCCTCAGCCTGCTGTTGGACGGCGACAGCCTCGACGCCGTCACCGACCGAGACTGTCGCGAGCGGTTGCCCGTGGCGGGCACGCACTACGCAGCCGGCGCAGACCTCAGCGGCGGCAGACGGGATCGCGCGGCACTGGCCGTCGCGCACCGGGCGGCTGACGGGACCGCGATCCTCGACTGTCTGCGCGTCTACCCGGCCCCGCACGATCCGAGCGTGGTGATCGGCGACATGGCGGACACGCTGCGGCGCTACGGACTGTCGACCGTAACGGCGGATCGCTTCGCGGCCGAGTTTGCGGTGTCGCAGTTTCGCGAGCGGGGGATCACCCTGCTGCCGGCCGACGGCGACCAGTCAAGTCGGTATGTTGGGCTGCTGCCGCTGATCAACGCCGCGCGGGCGCGCCTACTCGATCACCCGTTGTTGTTGGCCGAGTTGCGCGGCCTCGAAAGGCGACGCGGGCCGCAAGGGCGCGACCGCGTCGATCACCGCACGGGCGCACACGACGACGTCGCAGCCGCGACGAGTATTGCGCTGCTGTTGGCGGCGCACGCGGCGCAACACCCGGTCGTCTTCTGGTCGCCGACGACGTGCGAGACATGGACGCCGAGCGAAGCCCGCGGCCGGCGGCTGGCGAGTCTCTACGGCTTGCACGGGCTTGGGCACTCGGGCGACCCGATCACGCTTCACTGAGTTTCACTGACGACACGACACGAAAGGACACCCTCTCATGAGCACGATCACGTCACCTGTTACCAGCGGCGCCGACTTGCTACGCGACGCGGCGAGTTTGGCCACACGGATCCTCAACGGCGAGCAGGCGGACCTCCCGGCCGACTTGGGCGGGATCGTGCGCGACACGGCCGCGAGTGTCGTGGCCGCAGCCCAGCGGGCGCAAACGAAGTTGCGCGAGATCGTCGAGACGTGGGCACCGGGCCAGCATGCCGCGCAGTTTCAGCGCGTGGGCGCCGAGCTGGCCACCGTGGCGGCTGGCCTTCAACGCACGGCTGACCGGCTAGAGACGCAAGCGGGCGGGCTGAAGGGCGCGGCATGGGCCGTGCCCACGCAAACCGCCGAGCAGACGGCTGCGGCGCGGGAGGTGCGCGAGCACGTCCAACGCGAGATCGACGCGGCGCGGGTGACGGTGCCCGAGGTGCAAGCCCGCGTCCGGGCGGACGTGCAGGCGCATGGCTGGACACCTTTTGCGGTCGCCGTCACGACTGACCCGGCGGGTCGGTGGGTCGACGAGCAGAC
>CAYLZN010000028.1:0-3434 GCA_964387935.1 uncultured Vicinamibacteraceae bacterium
CGAGGAGCGCCACCGTCACCGCGGCCCACGCGACCCGCTCGCGCCGCCGACCCGCCGGTTGCGCGACGTCCAGCGCTGCCTGCGCGGCCGACGGCCCCGAGCCCGCCAGGGCGCCGAGCGCGAAGGCCACGTCTCGCGCCGTCTGGAATCGCTCGAGCGGGTTCTTCTCGAGGCAATGCCGCACGATGCGGTCGAGCGTGGGTGGCAGATCGGGACGGATGCTGGTGATGTCGGCCGGGTCTTCGCGAAGCACCGCCGTCATGGTCTCGGCGGAAGTCTCGCGACGAAACGCCTGGCGGCCGGTGAGCATTTCGTAGAGCACCACGCCCAGCGCGAACAGGTCCGTGCGCGCATCGACGCCGGCGCCGCGCACTTGCTCTGGCGCCATGTAGGCGACGGTGCCCATGACCACTCCGGGGTCCGTGAGGGCAGGGCTGGCGACGGTTTCCGTCGCGCCCGACGATTCGGGGACAGCCCGCCGCGCCAGACCGAAGTCGAGGATCTTCACCTGGCCGTCGCGCAGAACGAACACGTTGTCGGGCTTCAGGTCCCGGTGGATGATGCCGCGGTCGTGCGCGGCGGCGAGGCCGCGGGCGATCTGCGACGCGTACTCGATCGCCTTGCGCACCGGAAGCGGCCCGTCCTGAAGCGGCTCCCGGAGTGGCACGCCGTCGAGCAGCTCCATGACGAGCGCGCCCTGCTCGAGACCGTAGACCTGCGCGATGTTGGGATGATTGAGCGAAGCGAGCGTTCTTGCTTCCTGTTCGAAGCGCGCGAGCCGCTCGGGATCGTCGCGAAATGCTTCGGGCAGGACCTTGACGGCCACGTCGCGGCCGAGCGCGCTGTCGGTGGCGCGGAAGACTTCGCCCATGCCCCCGGCACCAAGTCGAGCGGTAACCTGATAGGGACCGAGCCTGCTGCCAACGGTTATTGGGGGCATCAGCCAGGCCAAGGCTACAGTGACGGGAGCCACCCCTGCAACCCTCGCGGAGGATGGCACGTGGCCCAGCTATTACACCTGTGCACGCGGGAGTCGCCAGCAGGATCCTGAGACGCAACGCGCCCGTAGCCTGAGAGCGTGCGATAATGCGGCCACTTCATCGACATGGCGCTCGCGGCCGGCACACGGCTCGGCTCGTACGAGATCACCGCTCAGCTCGGGGCCGGCGGGATGGGCGAGGTGTACCGCGCGACCGACAGCCATCTGAAACGGTCGGTGGCGATCAAGGTGCTGCCCGCCGCCGTGGCCGCCGATACGGATCGCCTCGCGCGGTTTCAGCGCGAAGCGGAGGTGCTCGCCGCGCTCAACCACCCGAACATCGCCGCCGTCTACGGTCTCGAAAAGACCGCGGACCTGACGGCGCTGGTGATGGAACTGGTCGAGGGCGAGGACCTGGCGACCCTCATCGCGCGATCCGGCGCCCTGCCGCTGGCCGAGACGCTCCCGATCGCAACGCAGATCGCCGAAGCGCTGGAAGCGGCGCACGAGCAGGGGATTGTCCATCGCGACCTCACGCCTGCCAACATCAAGGTGCGCGCCGACGGCACGGTGAAGGTGCTGGACTTCGGACTGGCGAAGCCGCGTCAGGACTCCAGCACCTCAGGACCCCACGACGTCGTGAACTCGCCCACCATGACGTCGCCCGCGACGACGCTGGAGGGCGTCATCCTCGGCACGGCCGCCTACATGGCGCCCGAGCAGGCGAAGGGGCGCGCCGTGGATCGGCGGGCGGACATCTGGTCGTTCGGCGTGGTGCTGTTCGAGATGCTGACGGGGAAGCGGCTCTTCGCCGGAGAAACCGTGAGCGACGTGCTCGCCGGCGTGTTGAAGACGGAGATCGACTTCGGGATGCTGCCCGCGGAGACACCGCCCGCCATCCACCGATTGCTGCGGGATTGTCTCGAACGCAACCCGAAGGACCGCCTCCGCGATGTCGGTGACGCGCGCCTGGTGCTGACGCGGGGACCGGCTGAGCACGCGACCGTCCCGCCGAGCGCGATCGTGGCAACACCGACGTGGAGTCGGCGCGCCTGGCTCGTCGGCGCGGGCGCAGCGCTGCCGGCGTTCGCGCTCGGTTGGCTCGCCGGGCGGTCTGGCCCCGGAACCGCGGGCGGCCAGGGGTCGTCGTCGGTCACCTACAAGCGTCTCACGTTCCAGCGGGGCAACTTCGTCAACGCCCGGTTCGCCCCCGACGGCCAGACCGCCTTCCTGAGCGCGAACTGGCGAGGGCCGGTGCGCGAGATCTTCCAGGTGCGCCCGGATGGCGGTGAGCTGGCGATCGGCGTGTCTGGCGCCGAACTCCTCGGGGTCTCGCGTGAGGGCGAACTGGCGCTCCTCCTGCCGCGCGCCGAGTCAGGGAACCCGTGGAACTTCCGGGGGACGCTCGCGGTGGTTCCGTCGGGCGGCGGCACGCCCCGCGAGCTGGCCGAGGACGTGATTGCCGCCGACTGGCTGCCGGACGGCAAGGGGTTCGCGGCGCTTCGGGAGATCGACGGGAGCCAGCAGATCGAGTTCCCGCTGGGTAGACCGGTTTACCGGTTGCCCTCCCGGGGGTACCGGCTGCGCGTCTCTCCCGCTGGCGATGGGCTCGCGCTCTTCGAGAGGACGACCGACGGTCGCCACGCGGTCGTGGTCGTTGACCGTCATGGCAAGCGTGAGGCCTGGTCGTCCGACTGGGCCGACTGGTGGGGTCTCGCCTGGTCGCCAGACGGCAGCGAGGTCTGGTTCTCGGCCTCCGCGGCCGGCGCGACCGCGAACGTCTATGCCACCGACCGCACGGGCGCTCTCCGAACCCTGCTCGCGGCGCCGGGCACCCTCGACATCGAGGACGTGGCGAGGGACGGCGCTGCCCTGGTGGCGCGCATCGCGTATAGCGACCGGGTGCTCCTCGAGACCTCTGCCGATCCGATCGCGGAGCGAGATCTCACGTGGCTCGAGGCCTCCGTCGCGCTCGATCTCTCTGCAGACGGCAGGCAGGTCCTGCTTGGAATTCAGTCTGAACGCGAACCGGGTCGCGTGACCGCGTTCCTCCGGCCGACAAACGGCTCGGCAGCCTTCCGCCTCGGATACGGCTGGCCCCAGCAACTCTCCCACGACGGTCGATTTGCGCTGGCGATCCGCGGCGAATCGCTGGTCGTGATGCCGACGGGCGCTGGCAACGAGCGGACGATCGAAACAGGCGTGCCCGATCTCTTGTCCGCGCGCTGGCTTCCCGGCGACGAGCGCGTCGTCTTCCTGGGACGCGACCGTGAGGGTTCGACGGTGGCTCGCGTGAGCGGCGTCGGGGGCGGCGACGCGCGCGATCTGGCCGCAGGCGTGAGACTGCGCTCCGTCTCTTACTACAACCGGATCGTGTCGCCCGTGTCGCCCGATGGGCGTCAGATCGCCATTGCGGTCGACGGCGGCGTCGCCCTTCTCCCCCTCGATGGCGCGG
>CAYLZN010000028.1:3444-29757 GCA_964387935.1 uncultured Vicinamibacteraceae bacterium
AGCCGAGCGACCAACCCGTCCAGTGGTCGGTGGACGGGCAGCGTCTTCTCCTCTTCGACCCACGCGGGCTGCCTTCTCGTCTCGTCGAGCTCGACATCGCGAGCGGGCGCCGTCGCTCGATTGGCGAGGTCGGTCCCGCCGATCTCGAAGACGTGGCCGGGATTACCAGCCTGCTCGTGACGCCAGACCTCTCGGTCCGGGTCATCACTTTCCAGCACGTCCGCTCCGATCTCTACCGGGTCGAGGGTCTGCGATGAGCCCGGAGCGCGGCGTCCGATGATCGGCGCGATGCTCGCGCACTACCGGATTGCGGCTGCGCTCGGCGCGGGTGGAATGGGCGAGGTGTACCGCGCCCGCGACACGAAGCTCGACCGCGATGTCGCGATCAAGGTGCTCGCCGCGGAGGTGGCCCAGGACCGCGAACGCCTCGCGCGCTTCGAACGCGAGGCGAAGCTCCTCGCGTCCCTCAGCCACCCCAACATCGCGCACGTGTACGGATTCGAGAGGGCAGCGCTCGGGGACGGAGTCACGACGCATTTCCTCGCGATGGAATTCGTCGAAGGGGAAGACCTCGCGGAGCGCCTGAGGCGCGGGGCGATTCCCGTGGACGAGTCCATGGCGATCGCCACACAGATTGCGGAGGCGCTGGAGGAAGCGCACGAGCACGGAATCATCCACCGTGACCTGAAGCCCGCGAACGTGAAGGTGACACCGGACGGGAAGGTGAAGGTCCTCGACTTCGGCCTCGCCAAGGCGATGTTCCCCGGGGCTGAAGCCTCGGGCGCCCGGACCGATGGAGGCGAGGCCATGACCTCGCCGGCCCACACGCAGGCCGGCCTGATCCTCGGGACCGCGGCCTACATGGCGCCCGAGCAGGCGCGCGGAAAGAAGGTGGACAAGCGCGCGGACATCTGGTCGTTCGGAGTGGTGCTTTACGAGATGCTGACGGGGACGCGTCTCTTCGACGGAGAGACGGTCAGCGACGTGATCGCGGGCGTGCTGACGCGCGAGCCAGACTGGGAACGCGTGCCGGAATCCACACCGCCCGCGCTGCGTGCTCTGCTGAGGCGCTGCCTGACGAGGGACGTGAGGGCGCGCCAGCAAAGCATGGGCGACGCGCGGATCGCGGTGGCCGAGGCGATGGCAGTGCGTGCCTCGCCTGCCCCGCGCGCTTCGTCTGGTCGAACCGCGTGGCGCCGCGCCGTCCGCTGGGCGTCCTTGCTGGTGGTGGGCCTGATGTGCGGGCTCGGCCTGTCGGTCACGTGGCTCCGCCGGTCCGAACCCACGCACATGCGCTTTCGAGCCGTCACGACCTTCGCCGGCGTGCAGGCGCAACCCGCGCTGTCTCCCGACGGGCGCTCGGTGGCGTTCGTCTCGAACCGCGACGGCGACTACGACATCTACATGGGCCTGATCAGCGGCGGTCCGCTGATCAAGATCACGCACGACTCGAACCTCGAGTCGCGCCCGTGCTTTTCGCCGGACGGGACCTCGATCGCCTACGCACGGCTCAACGACTGGGGCCTCTGGGACATCTGGCAGGTCCCGGCGCTCGGCGGTACGCCGCGGCGTCTCATCCTGAACGCGGCCGATCCTGCCTGGTCGCGGGACGGTCGCTCGCTCGCCTACGTGAGCGGCGTCACCGGAACGATCTGGGTGTCGGACCCGACCGGACAGGGCGCGAAGGAGGTGACGAAGAAGGAGCCTGGGCTCTCCTGGTCCCGCGACGTGACACCGCGGTTCTCGCCCGACGGCCGCGAACTCGCGTTCGTGACCCGGGGAGGGGGGCCTCGCGGTGAGCTGAACGTGATCGACCTCGGCTCGGGCGAGGTCCGTAACCTGACCCACGACGATGCGCTGGCGCAGTCTCCCGCCTGGTCGCCAGACGGCCGGTCCCTCTATTTTGCGTCCAGCCGCGGCGGGGCCATGAACATCTGGAAGGTGAGGGCGGCTGGCGGCGCGCCCGAGCAGGTCACCGCCGGGCAGGGCGACGACCTGCAGCCGGACGTCTCGGCCGACGGGAGCCGGATCGTCTTCGCGACCTACCGCGAGAGTCTTGGCTTCGCCCAACTGGACCTCTCTGCGCCGCCCGGGAGCGAGCGCCCGAAGCCGTTGAGCATCGACCCCGCCCGCAATCAGATCGGGCCGGCCCACTCTCCTGACGGAGCTCACCTCGCCTACTTTTCCAACCTGAAGGGCGTCGAGCAGGAGGGCATCTGGATGGCCGGAGCCGACGGCTCTGAACCCGTCCCCTTGGTGCAAGATGAAGCGGTCAACATCTTTCCGAAGTGGACGCGGGACGGCGAACACCTCATCTATCTGTCCGGATCCGAGTATCGCCGGGTCTCCACATCCGGAGGGGCGCCCACGACCCTGCTCGCGAACGCCGTCGACTACAACTTCGACGTCGGGCTCGACGGACGCCTGCTGTTCAGGGACGCAGAGGGTCGCGTCCAGTCGTACAATCCCTCGACCCGGAAGCTCGAGCAGATCGCCCTCTCGCCACGGAGTCGGACCGGCTGGTTGCTGCGCTGGTCGCCCGACGGCCGGTCGGTGGCGTACGTGATCAGCCCCAGCGAGGAACACGACCCTCTGGCCGGGCTCTGGGTCGAAGATTTCACGACCGCACCACGGCAGCTGTTTCGCGGGTGGATTACGTGGTACGCCCGCAGTCCCGGCCCCGCGATCGTGCTCCAGGAAGGGAAGGGAGATCTCAACGGCGCCCTCTGGAGGGTCGGATGGGATGGAGAGGGCCAGACCCGTCTCACCTCGATCCCGCTGGTCTATTCCTACTGGTCGGCCTCGAACGGGCTCGCGCAGAATTACATCGACGTTTCGCCCGACGGGCGGCACGTGGTCCTCGGTTCGCTGGGAGTTCAGCAGGCGAACATCGGCATGATCGAACACCTTCGCTAGATGATCGGCCAGGCCGCGATCGGGCGCCGGGTGGACGGGCGCGGCTCAGGCCGCCCTGAAGACGACGAGGGCCACGAGGGGTGGGACGGCGCCGGCACCGATGAGCCACAGCCCTCGGGTCGTGAGTCCGTACTTGCCCTTGAGGATCAGGAGACCCGTGAGGTTCACGAAGATCAGCAGCAGCGAGAACACGTCAGCCGCCCAGCGCCAGGCCTTGAGGCTGTTGCGGTGCAGCACGTTGACCTCGTAGAAGACGGGACGCCGCGAGAGACGCTCGTACACGCCTCGCCGTTCGTTCAGGTGGAGGGTCAAGGACGCGTTGTCGTAGTAGATCTTGACCTGCCCCTCGGTCGGCACGTCGATGACGCGGTGCTCGGCCTCCCCCACCTGTCCGGCCAGGGCCAGCGCCACGTCGTCGTCGATCTCGGTGTCACGGTACACCCGGTCCAGGGAGATCTCGCGCCTCTCGATCCGGAAGTCTGGATTCCAGTCGTCGACGTGGTTCAGCGCCAGGCCCGAGAGGCAGTACGCGATGACGAACGACGTCAGGAAGTAGCCGAAGTCGCGGTGGAGCGTCCGGCTCCAGCGACGCACGAACGGCCAGGCGCCGCGGTTCATCGTCCACGACTCGCCGACGTCCGGGTCCCCAGGCCGGTGGCCATGTCGTTCACCGTGCCGACGACCCAGGCCGCGACCCGATCGTCGGGGAGGATTGCGTCGGGCACGTACGCGACGCGCGCGCGGTGATCGGCCACGGCGGCGATCCCCTTGCCGATGATCTGGACCTGGAACATCTCGTCGAACGCGACGAGGACCGGGATCACGACCGCGCGCCTGCGCTCGCGAAGCACCTGCTCGACGGCACGTGTCGTGTGCGCGGGGTCGTAGTGCGCGATGTGCCCCGCCCACCCGTACGCGAACGAGCGCATGCCCGTGTGTGCCATGACGTGGGCCGCGGTGTCCTTCATCAGGGCCGTCCACTGCCGGTCATAGGTCTGATCGCCGTACGCGATCAGCACGAGCCCTTCGTCGGCCGGATCGCGCGACAGCTTGCGGGCCCGGCGGAGGATGTTGTCCTTGACCAGCGCCGTGAAGTCGAGCCGCGGCCCGACGTGCGTGCGGGCGGTCGGCGTGTAGCGGGCGATGCCCTCCAGCTTGAGCGACTGCACGGACTGCGGATCCGACTTCCTCCCGAGGATCGTCGGGATGTCGTCGAAGGTGTGCGTGCTGACCGTCAGGAAGACCGGCAGGACGATGACGTCCGTGTAGCCTTCGGCGTCGAACTGTTTCATGGTGGTGGCCACGGAGGGCTCCGTGTACTCCATGAAGGCCGTCTTCACGTCCTGAATGCGTCCCGACGCCAGGATCGAGGGGCGGACGCTGCGTTCGAGCTGCTGGAGCGTCGCCCGCCAGGCCGCCGACCGGGATCCATGATTGACGAGCATCACCCCCACCTTCGCGGCGGGTTCAGCGGCCAGCGGCGCAGCGCCGGCGGTCAGTGAGGCGAGCGCGAGGCACACGGGGGCCAGCAGACGAGCGTGGAGGCGTCGCATCATCGATCCTTGGGCACGAGCTTGACGGAGGTGTGCGCGGCCGCGAACGCGCGCATCTCTGTGACGTGTTCGGTCTCGATCTCGATCTGCCGCTGGACGAACGCCTCGAGCCCGGGGTCACCAGACACTCGCGGCAGCAGGTCCTTGTACGCGTCGAGCGCCTGCTGTTCGACGTCGAGCGCTTCGGCCAGGGCCACCTCGAGCCGCGTGGGCCCGCCGCCCAGCGTGAGATTGACGCGGAGGGTTGGCACCTGTCCCAGCGCCCTGATGTGCTCGGCGATGGCCGCAGCGTGTTCCAGCGTCTCCTCGATCGCGTCATCGAACAGCGCGGCCGCAGTCGTGCGGTCCCGCTCCGAGAGCCGGTACCGCATCTGGAAATAGCGCAGACACGCTTCGGCCTCTTCGGCCATCAGTCGATTCAGGTCGTCGACGATGTCGCCGCCCAGACCCGTCCGTGGTTCCCTAGGTGGCATACTTCAGCTCGTCATTCAGGCAGTGGCCCTTGCACACGGCACAGGTACGACTGGTCGGGCAGGCGGGCGGCGACTGGCGAAGCTGCTCGAGCAGCTGTCGCCCGGCTGGAGACCCCGAGGTCAGCACCTGCAGGAACTGCAGCAGTCGTCGGGCGCTCTCGTCGCTGATCAGGTGCTCGACCTTGCAGCTGTCGATCTCCGCCTGGCCATCTGCCAGGCCGAGCACCTCGTGCAGCAGCTTCTTGACGATGGCGCGCTTGGCACGCACCGCGTGGACGACCCTGACGCCGCGGGGCGAGAGCCGCACGAGGCGACGCTCGTCGGTCTGCACCCACCCCCGTTTCTTGAGCGTGCGAAGGTTGATGGAGACGCTGCCGCGCGTGATGTCCAGGCGGCGGGCGATGTCGGACACGCGGGCCCAGCCGCCGTACGCGGCGCCGGTCTCGTCGATGGCGAGCAGGTGGTGGGCGGCACTGTGGGTGAGCTCGTTGGCTTCGAATGCCTTCCACGTCTTCATCACGGTGTTTGATATACCATACACAAGATTTACAGGTCAAACAGCGTGCTCAGGCCTGCCCTGTATACTTCCCCGACACGGCTCGGCCACGTCCAACATCACCTTCCCGCCCGACAGCGAGGCGGCGAAGTTTGGTGTCGAGGCCGAGATCCCCATCGCCGGGTTCCGGCGCACCCGGCGGCGGGCGGCTCACGGCTGGCGTGAGTTCACGGCAGGACGCGTCTCAGCACCACGGACTTCCTCAAGGTGGCGCGTGTCCACGGTCCGAACCAGGGGTCGCCGGTTCCATGATCGTAGCGGAAGACCATCTCGCCCCGCAGTTCGCTCTGGCTGTCGTCGGTGAACTCGAGGCCGATCGCCGTGTCGAGCGCCCACACGTGGGGGGGATCCGAGGAGCACGGCCACGTCGAGGTGTCCATCTTGATGTGGCAATCTCGGAAGACCCCGATCGGGAAGTAGGTCTCGTTGAGTGACCCGCCCTCCAGTTGGAGCCGTGTCCCCACCTCCTTCCCGAGCAACTCGCAGTTGGTCGCGCTTTCTGGTTCGTGCAGGCCGGCTTGGACGAGCTGCAAGGACGGCCCCTGGAAGATGGTGACGTCGATGTGTTCCACCGCTTCCGGGCGCCAGTGCGCTGGCCTGCAGGCAGGCAGGCCGTCGGTTGAGACGATGGTCGACCTCCCTGACCATTGCCCGAAGTACTGGCCCGCCGCTCCTGCCGGGGGCGCTGGCGGATTGGGCGTTGCCGATGCGGTCGGAGGCGCCATCGACCCTCGGGGGAGGGCGGAGGGCGCGACGCCCGCCGGGTTGTGACAGCCTGCGCCACACGTGGCCGCAGCCACCAGGCACCCCGCCCAATACGTCTTCCCTGTGATTCTCGTGGCTGAGGCCATGACCGTTCTCCCGCGAAGACAGGTTCACTGCGTGCTGGACTCCGTGTCCAACACGCCTGGTGGCCCGGCGTCGACTCTCGGCGATGGACCCCGATCATGCGCAACGCCTGCTCCGTCGTCTCAGGGTCGACACACCTTCTTTTCAGGATTCGACAGGGGCGCGATCGACCTGGTACGCATGCTCAGCCCGCGTGCTACCATCGTCGGCACTCCCCGTCAGTGGCATCGGCATGCGGTCTCCAGGGCCAGGCCTCGTCGCTTGTGTGATCGCGATTGTGCTCGCGACGGCGGGGGACCTCCGCGGCCAGTCCACGACCGCCGCGTTGCTCGGAACCGTCCACGACGAACACGGCTCGCCCCTTGCCGGCGCGACCGTGACGATCGCGTCACTGACAACGGGCGCGGAACAGCACACCACCACCGACCAGACCGGCGATTACCGCCTCCTTGGACTCCCCGGCGGACAGTACCGCCTGACGGTGGTCCTTTCCGGCTTCGCCCCTGAATCGCGAACCGACATCACGCTGTCGGTGGGTCAGGTCCTGTGGTTGCCGACGGTGCTGCGCCTCGCCGGCGTCGACGAGGTGGTGGTGGTGACCGCGCCGCTGGTCGAGACGACGCGGTCCAGCCTCGGCCGAATCCTGCGGACCGACGAGATCGAGCGCCTCCCGGTCCAGGACCGCGACCTGCGTTCGCTGGCCCGACTGACACCGGGGGTGCTCTTCGCAGGCACGTGGATCGCCACGTCCGGGCAGAACGCCCGCAACAACCAGTTGCTCGTGGATGGCGTCGTCAGCGACAGCGTGCAGATGGGTCTCCCCAGGGCGACGGTGCCGATCGAGAGTGTCGGGGAATTCACGGTCCTCACCAATGGGTTCGCGGCCGAGTACGGCGGCGCGTCAGGAGCGATTGTGAGCGTGGTCACCCGCTCCGGAACCAACGCCCACGCCGGTCGTGGCTATTACCTGCAGCGCGACGAAGCCCTCGATGCGCGGTCGGGCGGCGCAGCACTGGCCGGGCTCGAGGACAGTCGGTTCCACCAGATGACCGTCGGCGGATTCGCGGGTGGGCCGATCCGTCACGACCGCACGTTCTACTTCGGCTCGGCGGAACAGACATCGACGGATGCGGAGCGGGTGGTGCAGTCGCCGACGCTGTCGCTGTTCCGGCCCGGGCAGGGCCCGGCCTTTCCGAACTCCACACTCAGCGTGGAGGCGTTCGGGCGCGTGGACGGTCGGCTGTCAACGAGCCAGCACCTGTCCGCCCGCTACCGGTTTTCGCGGCTGGCTCAGAGCCGCTACACGCTCGAGAACCAGGCCCTCGTCGTCGAGGAGCGCACAGGCGACTTCCTTCGAGCGTCGCATGATGTCGCCCTGACTCACGCGTGGATGTTCTGGCGAGGCGCCATGCACGAGCTGCGGCTGCAGGCTGCGGATCTGGCCTTCCGGGTCGACGACGCCGATCGCTGTCGCGGGTGCCCGAGCGAGGATCGGCCAGGACTGCTGCTGGGACGTGCCCCCAGCGCTCCCCAGGACATCGCCGAGGAGCGCTGGCAGGTCGCCAGCACACTGACCGTGCCACTGCCGGAACGGGCCGGCGACCACATCCTGAAGTTCGGCTTCGACGTGAACGTGACCGAGAACGACAGTGACTTCCTGTTCAACCCGTACGGCACCTTCACGTTCCGCACCGACGACCCGTACGACCCGGAACGCCCGACGACGCTTCCGAGGGATTTCAAACAGGGTTTCGGCGCGAGCGTGATCACGCTGCGCCAGCAGGCGTACGCCCTGTTCGCACAGGATCAGTGGCAGGTCCGGCCGAACGTGACCCTGCACGTCGGTGCGCGAATGGATCGCGTCGACGGTGTCGGGCTCGCAGACGTGACCGAGGCCGCCCCCCGCCTCGGGGTCGCCATCGATCCGAACGGGCGCGCGCGAACGGCGATCCGGGGATTCGCCGGCCGCTACTTCGGCTCGGCCTTCACCCAGTTCACGCGCAATGAGGCCCTGGCGGCCGGTCAATGGACGCTTCGACTCGACCGTCCGCCGTATCAGTCCTGGACGCCGGGCACCGCGTTCCAGAATCCACTGGCGTCCAACCCTGCGTCAGTGGTCCTCGACACGCAGAGGGTCGTGACCAGGCAGCTTCCCTTCACCGATCAGGCCGGCCTCGGGGTCCAGCACGCGGTGACCCCCCGGATCGTCGGCTCAGTCGACGTGACCTTCGCCAAGGGGTATCGCCAGTTGATGCGACGGGATCAGAACTATCCGCTCAACGTGGGGCAGCCTCCCCTCATCCGCCCCGACGCCACCCGCGCCAAGGTCGAGAGCGTGGAGTCGGTGGGTCACTCCTGGTACCGGGCGCTCCTCGTGGGAGTCGAGAAGCGCTTCAGTCGAAGCCACGCGTGGTCGGCGGCCTACACCTGGTCGACCTCCGAGCGCACGACCGAAGGCCATGCCTTCGTACCCCAGGACCATCGCGACCCGGGAGCCGACCGCGGCCCGGCCGACAGCGACGCCCGACATCAGTTCGCGGGCACGGCGAGTGTCGACCTGCCATTCGGCGTCCGTCTGTCGACACTGCTCACGGCCAGGTCGGCGCTCCCGTACAACGTGACGACGCGGGTGGACGCGACGGTCATTGACGAGTACCCGAACACCGATCGCCCCCCTGGGGTCGGGCGCAATGCCAAACGCGGTGACGACTTCTGGCAGGTCGACGCACGCCTCTCCAAGACCGTCCGCCTCGGTCGCTCCAGACTCGAACTGCTGGTCGAGGCCTTCAATCTGGCGAACCATCGGAACTGGACCTCTTTCGACGGCGTGCTGACCTCGGCCACGTTCGGCCGCCCGCTCGCGGCCGAGGTGCCGCGCCAGGTACAGGTCGGCGCGCGGATCGACTTCTAGCCCTGAGCCGTCAGAAGATGGCCTCCTGCCAGTGCCAGGTGCCCCGTGCCGGGTGCCGAGTGCGCTGGTGCCTCGCGCGCGCTAGCGCCTCGGGTCGTCGAGCAAGGCTGGCCAGCCGACGACCACCGTGAGGGCGGTCTTCGCGGTCTCGTTGATCACGAACCGCTGGCCGTCCGGGGTCACGTCGTACTGGTTTCGACCGAGCAGCCCGTGTCCGATCGTCGCCCGGAGCTTCGTCTGAAACAGCCGCTCGACTGGCCCGGCGCTCAAGGATGGACCGACGCGGACTGGGACCGCAGCCAGCATGCCTGTGAGGTCCAGGTAGTAGAGTTCACGACCGTCAGCCCGCCAATGCGGCTCGACGCCGCCGCCGCTGGACACCTGCCATTTGCCTCTGCTCCGCGGGAAGGTTTCGACGTAGATCTCGGCCCGGCCCGACTCGTCCGAGGCGTACGCCATCCAGCGTCCATCCCGTGACAGCTTGACGAACCGCTGATTGTGAGGCGGCGAGTCGACCAGTGGCGTGATCGCACCGCCCGCCAGCGTCAGCAGATTCGCCCGGAATCGCCGTGTGTCGGACACGGGGGACTCCACGATCACCCGGGTTGCGTCCGGCGTCCAGGCCACTGGAAGGCCCTCGATGCCGCTCACCGCCCTGGTCGCCGGCTGCTCCCGGCCCAGGCTCGCCAGCGAACGGATGTACAGACCCGGTGGGCCAGCCCCCGACCGGAACAGGATGCGTTGGCCATCGGGACTCCACAGCGCCATGTCCCCTGGGGGCGGACCAGTGAGCGGCAGGCCCGATCCGTCCTTCAGGTCGTAGACCCAGATGTCGGACGTCGCCGTTTCAGGGTTCTGGCGTCCGACAGCCAGGTGCGAACCATCGGGCGAGAGCGCGGGAGAGTGGAACTCGCTCGGTTCCCCGACGAAGCCTCGAGGTGATCCGCGGCGGTCGTACCAGACGAGCCTCCCTGTGGGCGCAGGCATGAACACGAGCGTTCCGGTGTCAGAAAGCGAGAACGCGCCGCGGGCGGACACGGGACTGTAGGCCACGTCTTCGGCGATGGCCTGCGGCTCACCGGTCAGGACCAGCCGATGCGAGTCGAAAGGCTGCGCGAGCAGGCGCCCGCCTTCGCGCCACACGAGGTAACCCGGCTCGACATAGGCCACGTTGGTCTTCGCAGCGAGCACGCGTGCGACGCCCGGTTCCCCGAGGGTTCCCACCCTGACGCCCGTCGTCTGCGGGTCGCTCGATACGGCGAGAAACAGAAAATGGCGGCCGTCAGGCAGGAAGACCGGCCAGCTGTGGCGAACCTCTCCGCGCCGAGGGTCCAGGGTCGTCGCCGGCACGGGTTGGCCGCCGTGTGCCGAAACCCTCATGAGCGGCTGGTTCCCCCCCGCCGGAAACAGAATGTCGCCGGCTCGGCTCCACGTCCCTGCAAGGCCGTCGGCGACCTCCGCGATCACCTGCGGCGCGCCGCCAGTGGCCTGCACCTTCTTCAGCGTGCGGTCGGCGAAGAAGGCCACGGCCGTGCTGTCTGGCGACCAGAACGGCTGCGCGGCATTCTCGGTGCCCGGAAGCGGACGGGCATCGAGCTCGCCCATCGCGCGCACCCACAGCAGGCGCTCGCCCGCACTCATGGCGACAAAGGCAAGCCGCCCTCCGTCGGGCGAGACGGCCATGAAGTGGCCGGCGGCCTGGAACTGAGTGCCCTCGGGCGGCGGCAGCAAGAACCGCATGGCCGTGGTGGGCGGCGGCGCGCGACGGTCGGCGCGTCTCATGGTGGCCAGGGTGCCGGTGACGGCGAGTGTCGTCAGCAGGACGCACGCGGTGCCGCCGAGGACGGCACGCCGCACCCGCCCCTGCGGGCCGCGTGCAGGCGCGAGGCCGGATTCGGCCTGGCGTGCCAGCCACTCCAGCTCGAGTCGAACATCGCGAGCGCTCTGCCACCTGTCGTCCGGCAGCTTGGCGAGGCAGCGCCGGATGACGTGATCGAAGGCCGGAGGAACGCCTGTCGCCGGTCGACGGTCGAGGGGCCCTGGTTCCTGCGTGAGGATGGCGGCAATCTGGCTCGCCGCATTCTGGCCAGGAAACGGCCTGCTCCCGCTCGCCATTTCGTACAGCAAGACCCCAAGGGCGAAGATATCGGTCCGGGCATCGACGGCCAGCCCCTGGAGTTGCTCGGGCGCCATGTATTGGACCGTGCCCAGGAGCTGGCCCTCGGCGGTCAGGGTGCTGGTCGCGATGTCGGGTCCCCTGCCGTCCTGAAGCACGGCGGGGACTGGTCGCGCCAGGCCGAAGTCGAGCAGTTTGACGCCGGCGGGCGTGAGCTTGACGTTGGACGGCTTGAGGTCGCGATGGACGAGGCCGCGGCCGTGGGCCTCTTCCAACGCGTCAGCGAGCTGAATCGCCGCGCGGAGCACCTCGGCGTAGGGCATCGGCCCGCGGCGGAGTCGTGTCTCGAGCGGCTCGCCCTCCACGAGTTCCATGACGAGAAACAGGAGGCCGTCGTGTTCGCCAATGTCGTACAGCGCGCAGACGTGAGCATGGCTGATCGCTGAGAGGGCCTGCGCCTCGCGCTCGAGGCGCGCACGGCGCGTCGGGTCGTGGGCGATGGGGGCTGGAATCGTCTTGAGGGCGACGGCTCGCCCCAGGCGTGTGTCGCGGGCGCGATACACTTCCCCCATACCGCCAGAACCGAGCGGCCCGAGAATTTCGTAGGGGCCGAGGCGAGTCCCCGGGCTCAACGCCATTTCGAGACTGGAATCTGGGCCAAAATTCTATCATGGCGACGTCCTCCCCCGCGGATCGGCCAGGCCCCCGCGCGCGCGACGGCGCCACCGCCGCTCCGGGCTCAGAGCTTCACGGCCTTCGCGAAGGCCAGCTGCACGGCGGCTGCGGGGTCGCCGTTTGCCGCCAGCACACAGACCACGTCGCCTTCCTGCCAGAAAACCACCGTGACCTCGCCCTCACGATAGACGAGGAAGTCGATGCCGTTGTGGGTGCGCCGCTCGGCCGGGGGCGGCAGCGCCCGCACGTCGCCCGCGTACATCTGGCACAGCAGCCGCAAGTCGCCCGGGCCGGCGTACGCGAACAAGGCGCTCGGCGCATTCGAGACGCGGTGGCGTCCGCCTCCGATGAGCCGGTAGTCCATCATGCCGAAGTCGAAGACGCGCGTTGCGAACCCGAGGCCGGCCGCGCCGAGCTGCTGCTCGAGCGCAGCGACGTCGTCGGTGGTCAGCTCGACGATCAGTGTGCCCGCCGCAAGACGACGGAAATCAGCCGCCACCTCCGCCGACACGGCGGGCGCGCCCGGCCGACGTGCGCTCCAGAGGATCGGGAGCGCGAGGACGGCGACGGCGACGGCGGCCCACGCGGCGGTTCGCCACCAGTCGCGCATCGGCCGCACGTGGGACGCACGGCGCGGCTCTTCTCCCTTCCGGTCCTCATCGTCGAGCAGTCGGCGCAGCCGGGCTTCCAGATCCGATGGCACCTCGACGTCTCGGGTACGCATCACGGCGCCCACCTGCGTCTTCATGCGGCTCAGCATCTCGAACTCCCGGCGGCAGGTCTCGCAGCCGCTCAAGTGTTCGTCGAGGGCAGCGCGCGCGCGCGGGTCCAGCCGACCGTCGATGGCCTCGTGCAACGCCTCTACGGGATGCGTGCGGAGATCGCTCATGACGGTTCGCTCGGCAACAGGCGCAGCGACCGGGCATAGTCGCTGAGCGCCAGGAAGAGCAGGCGCCGGCCGCGGGCCAGTCGCGACCGGACGGTCCCGACCGGACACTCCAGGGCGACCGACGCCTCCTCGTAGGTCAACTCCTCCACGTCCACCAGCAGCACCGCCGCGCGGTACGCCTCGGGCAGCGCGCCCAGGGCGCGCTGCACCTCGGGTGCCGCATCCAGTCGAGACAGCAGCGCGTGCTCCGCATCCTGGTCGGTCCCCCGAACGAGGGTCGCGAAGCGCGCTTCGAGATCGTCGACGGCCACTTCCTCTGCGCCCCGGCGCTCGGCCCGCCAGCGATTCGACAGGATCGAGAAGAGAATCGTGAACAGCCAGGCCTTGCCGTTGGAGCCCGTCTGGAAGCGGTCGAAGGTTCGATAGGCGCGCAGGAAGGTCTCCTGGACCAGGTCATGCGCATCCTCGACCCGCCCGGTCGACCGCAATGCGGTCCGGTAGAGGCTTTGCGCATGCGGCATCGCCACCTGCTCGAACTCCGCACGTCGGTCGCGTGGCCGGGCCGGGGACATGGTCAGTCCAACCGCGACATCTTACCAGCGCCGTGCGGGCTTCGCCTCGACGATGACGCCGGCGGCGGTGCACGTCCAGTAGAGAGTGCCGTTGCGCGCGACGGCGATGTCCATGGGCTCGGGATCGCCTTCGTGAATCGTTTCCAGGCGGCCGCTCTTCAGGTGCAGCGCCTTGACGGTGTTCTGCCCGCCCTGATCCCCGCCCACTCCCGGTGTCGGTACCTCGGTGAAGTAGAGCGTCTGGTTCTGATGATCGAGCGCGATGCCCGTCGGCGCGTTCAGACCCGCCTTGAGGACTCCGATCTCCCCTTTCGACCGGTACAGGATGACGCCCGCTGACTTGCAGGTCCAATAGAGATCGCCGTTGCGGGCCACCACGACGTCGGTGGGTTCCGGCTCTCCCATGGAGATGACCCGTTTCGAGTCTCCACGAATCACCGACACGGTGTTGACGCCGCCGGCCGACCCGGGGACGCCGGGTGTGGGAATCTCCGTGAAGTACACGGCTCCGCCGCGGCCGATGGCGAGCCCGCTCGGCGCCTGCAACCCGGTGGCGAATGGCTCGATGGCCCCGGTGCCCTCAATCAGCCGCAGGATGACGCCTGCGGACTTGCACGTCCAGTACACGTCGCCGTTGCGCGCCAGGCCGAGGTTGGTCGGCTCCGGCTCACCATCGGACAACCGTGTGATCACCCCGGTGTCGAGGTCGAGGTGGGAGATCCCATTGCCGGCACCGGCTGTGCCGGGATTGGGGATTTCCGTGAAATAGAGGTCGTCACTGCCGTGGATGGCGATGCCGGCAGGCCGCTGCAGGCCGCTGGCGACCACGCTGAACTGATACGGCTGGGCGAGCGCGGCGACCGGCGAGACGAGGGCAACCACCGTCGCGAGGACGGATATCGGGGATCGACGCATGTGCGGAGGCTCCAGGGATGGGAGGGGCGACCATCGCCCCACCTCACACCAGGAACACGCACGAGACCCGAAAAGTTCCCGCGCGCGGGCGGGCCGCTGTCTCGGCGTATCATTACCCCTGTCCATGGGACAACCGTCAGGGAAAGCGCTTCAGGCAGGCGCGCGCATCGGCGTCTACGAGATTCTCGGACCCCTCGGTGCCGGCGGCATGGGCGAGGTGTACCGGGCGCGCGACACGACACTCGGTCGGGACGTGGCCCTCAAGATCCTGCCCGAGCCCCTGGCGGCTGATCCGGACCGCCTGATGCGTTTCGAGCGGGAAGCGAAGGCGCTGGCCTCGCTGAATCACCCGAACATCGCGCAGATCTACGGATTCCACGGAGAGACGCACGCCCTCGTGATGGAACTGGTGGAAGGCGAGGATCTCGCGGCGCGCCTCGCTCGCGGCGCGCTGGCGATCGGCGAGGCGCTGCCCATCGCGCAGCAGATTGCCGATGCGCTGGCGGCCGCGCATGACAAGGGCATCGTGCACCGCGATCTCAAGCCGGCAAATGTGATGCTCACCGCGGGCGGCCGGGTGAAGGTGCTCGACTTCGGCCTGGCGACGCGCGTGGGAAGCGATCTCGGCGGTGCCGAGACCAAATGCGGCACCCAGACGGGCGTCGTGCTGGGCACGATTCCGTACATGTCGCCCGAGCAGGTCCAGGGGCTGGCCGTGGATCCCCGCACCGACCTGTTTTCGTTTGGCATCCTGCTGCACGAGCTGGTGTGCGGCGCGCGGCCGTTCCGCGGCGACAACGAGGCGGCGCTCATGTCCGCGATCCTGCGCGACGATCCGCCCGCCCCCGGCACGGGATCCGGACCGCTGTCCGAGTCGCTCGACGCGCTGATTCGGCACTGCCTGAAGAAACGTCCCGACGATCGACCGGCCAGTGCGATGATCGTCGGCCGCGAACTCCAGGCCATCGCGTCCGGCCTGAGCCGTGCGAGGCCGGAGCGGCCGCCGGCCGCGAAGACCGTGGTCGTCCTGCCGTTTGCGAATCGCAGCGGCGATCCCGACAACGAATACTTCAGCGATGGCCTGACCGAGGAAGTGATTGCGGACCTGTCACGCATCAGCGCGCTCCGCACCATCTCGCGCAGTTCGTCGATGACGCTCAGGGGCACGACCAAGGACACCGCGACGCTGGCGCGCGAACTGGGCGTCAGCCACCTGGTCACCGGTTCGGTGCGCAGGGCAGGACGCGCGCTGCGCGTGACTGCCGAACTGGTCGATGCGCGGACGGATGCGTCGATCTGGAGCGACAAATATTCGGGAACCGTGGAGGACGTGTTCGGGATCCAGGAAGAGATCGCCCGCAAGATCGTGGCCGCGCTCCAGGTCACCCTGACCGACTCGGAATCGCGGCAGGTGGCTGAGCGACCCATCGCCGACACGGTGGCCTACGACTGTTATCTCAGGGCCCGCCAGGAAATGTACGGCTGGACGCCGGAGTCCGCCGAACGCGCGCACCGGCTCGTGGATGAGGCGCGCGCGATCGTGGGCGATGTGCCGCTGCTGCTGGCGATGAAAGGACAGTTGCACTGGAACGACGTGAACACGTATCGCGTCGCTGCCGACGTGGGCCTCAGTCGGGCGGCCGAGGTCACGGCGCGGGCGCTGGCCGTTGACCCGCACCTGCCGCTCGCGATTTACGTGCGCGGTCTGGTGGCGGCGCTGGGCGGCCGGCCCGAATTGGCCCTGCCCGATCTCTACCGCGCTCATGAACTGGCGCCCAACGACGCCAACATCCTGGCCGAGGTCTGCCGATTCTCGAACATGGCAGGGCTGAAGCGCCACGAGGTGATGGTGAAGCGACTGGGCGATCTGGATCCGCTGACGGCCGTCACGCCACTGGTGTTCACCACGTTCTACTGGCTGATGGGCCGACGCGACGAGATCGCGCCCTTCGTCCGTCGCGCGGTGGCGCTGGCTCCGGCGCCCTCGATGCTGCACATCTTCGCGGGCTGGCAGATGGCGGTCGCCGGATGTCACGAGGAGGCGCGGGACATTCTCCGCGGGGCCGCCGACGCCCTGGCCGGCAGCGTCCTCGGATCGTGGGCGTCGTTTCACGAGCGGGTGCTGGCGTCCGACGAGCCGGGGGCACTGAAGTACCTGGAAGGGATTCAGGCGACGCTGGGCGACGTGGGCTCGATGACGCTGGCCGAGGCCTGTGCGCGGCTCGGCCGTCGCGATGAGGCGATCCGCCTGGTGCGCACCGCGATCGGGTTCGGCTTCGTCAACCATCCCTTCCTGAACGCACACAGCCAGGACCTCGCGCGGCTTCGCGACGACGCGGAATATCGGGCGCTGCTCGGGGACCTGAAGCCCCGCTGGGAGGCCTTGATGGCGTGGGAGCAGGCGAGGGCAGAGGCAATGACAGCCGACGGAGACGGCCCATGCAGATGACTGGTGGCTCGGTGTGGTGTGTGTGCGCGTTCGGTCTCCTGCTCGCCCAGCCCGCGGCGGCGCAGGCACAGTCGGTCGGCGGCACCGCGGACGAGCGGCTCCGGGAGCTTTACACCGCGGAATGGACCTGGCGGCAGCGCGAGATGGGACGCGAGGGAGCGGGCGACCGCGGCCTGAGCGATCGCTTCCCGCGGGTCGATGCTGCGTCCCAGGAGGCGCGGCTCGCGTACTGGACGAAGACGCTGGCCGCCCTCGACGGGATTCCCTTCGATCAGCTGTCGCCGGAGGAACGCGTGAACGCGCAGGTGTTCCGCACGTCCCTCCGCGCGCTGGCCAACGACGTGACGTTCCGCACCTACGAGGCGCCGTTCAACAGCGACACGTTCTTCTGGACTCAGTCCGCGCCGCGCCAGGGCTTTCCGACGCTCAGTGACTACGAGAGCTACCTCGCCCGGCTTCGCGACCTGCCGCGCTACTTCGACGAGCAGATCGCCAACATGCGCGCCGGCCTCGCGCGCGGCTTCTCGGTGCCGCGCGTGTCGGTGGAAGGCCGCGACAGGACGATCGAGCCGTACGTGAAGGCCGACACCAGCCACCCCCTGTTTGCGCCGTTCGAGCGGATGCCGTCGTCGATCCCGTCGTCGGATCAGCAGGCGATCCGTGGGACCGCCACGGCCGTCATCCGCGACGTGGTCGCCCCAGCCTACGTGCGGCTGCTCGCGTTCATGCGTGACGAGTACCTGCCGAAGACGCGGACGACGCTGGCCGCAACCGCGATGCCGGACGGCGAGGCCTACTACAAGGCGATGATCGAGAAGTTCACCACGCTCGATCTCACCGCGCAGCAGATCCACGACATCGGCCTGAAGGAAGTCGCACGCATCCGCGCGGAGATGGAGGCGACCAGGCAGCGGGCGGGCTTCAAGGGCACGCTGGCGGAGTTCTTCACGTTCCTGCGGACGGATCCGCAGTTCTACGCGAAGACGCCGCGAGAGCTGCTGTCGTACGCCGCGTATGTCTCCAAGCAGGCCGACTGGAAGCTCGGCGAGACGATCGGTTTCCTGCCGCGCCGCCGTCACGGGATCCGGCCGGTGCCCGAGGCGATCGCGCCGATCTACACGGGCGGCCGCGGTGGGCTCGAGCAGTGCCTGATGAACACGTACAACCTGCCGGCGCGCCCGCTCTACACGCTGGCGGCACTGACGCTGCACGAATGCACGCCGGGACACAGCTTCCAGGCCGCGCTCGCCCTCGAAGGGCCCGAGCGCCCGCCGTTCCGGCGCGGCACGAGCTTCTCCGGGTATGGCGAAGGCTGGGGCCTCTACACCGAATGGCTCGGGACGATCATGGGCATCTACGAGACGCCGTACGAGGACTTCGGCCGGCTCACCTACGAGATGTGGCGGGCCTGCCGGCTGGTCGTCGACACCGGCATCCACCAGTTCGGCTGGACGCGCGAGCAGGCCATCGCGTACCTCCGCGACCACGCCGCGCTGTCGGAGCACGAGATCACCACGGAGGTCGATCGCTACATCGCGTGGCCGGGCCAGGCACTCGCCTACAAGCTGGGCGAGATCCAGATCCGGCGCCATCGCAAGGAGGCCGAGGAGAAGCTCGGGCCGAAGTTCGATCAGCGCAAGTTCCACGACGCGATCCTGGCAATCGGGTCGGTGCCGCTGCCCGTGCTGGAGGAGCGGATGGCGAAGTTCATCGCGGACGGCGGCGAGAACCCTCCCCTCACGCGGCGCCCCTGAGGGCCACCGCGGCGCTCGCCTCACGCGCGTTCCTTCCTGGCAGGAGAGTGGAACCGAACATGACGCTCGTCGCTCCGGCCGCCAGCCTGATCGTCGCGGCCGGCTGTCTGCTCTGGATCGTGGGCAGCGCGCTGGGTGTGCTGACCATCCGCCGCGTGCGGCACCTGGATCGGCTCGAGGCGCCGCGGCCGGATCCGGCTCCCCGCGTGTCGGTCATCATCCCGTGCCGGAACGAGCGCACCACGCTCGAGGCCGCCACGCGCGCCCGCCTCACCAGCGACTACCCCGACCTCGAGCTCGTCATCATCGACGATCGCTCGGACGATGGCACGGGCGAGCTGGTGGAGCGGCTCGCGCGGGAGGATCCGCGCATCCGGCCCGTGCACGTCACGGAGCTGCCCGACGGCTGGCTGGGCAAGGTGCACGCGCTCGATCGTGGCGTCGCCGCCGCTTCGGGCCGCTGGCTGCTCCTGACCGACGCGGACGTGCACTTCAGCGCCACCGCCGTGTCTCGTGCGGTCGCGTGGGCGGAAGCCCGCGCGCTCGATCACGTCGTCGTGCTGCCGGAGATCACCGGTCACGGGTTCCTCCTCGATGCCGCCTATTCGGCGTTCGGTCGCTACTTCGCCGTCGCGCAGCGGTTGTGGGCGGTCGAGGACCCGCGCTCGAGCGCCTCGGTGGGCGTGGGCGCGTTCAATCTCGTGCGCCGATCGGCCCTGGACCGCACGCCCGGATTCGCGTGGCTCAGGATGGAGGTGGGCGACGACGTCGCGCTGGGGCTGATGCTGAAGCGCTGCGGCGCACGCGCGGCCGTCGCGCACGGTGCGGGGCACGTGTCCCTGAGCTGGTACGCGAGCGTCACCGAGATGGCCCGCGGGCTGGAGAAGAACAGCTTCGCGTTCCTGGGCTGCTCGCTGCCGCGCGTGGGTGCCGCCGTGTCGACGATGCTCGCGCTCGACGCCGCGCCGCTCGTGGCGATCGCGCTCGGCCGACCGCGCGCGCTCGTCGTGCTGGGCGCACTGGCGCTGGCGGCAGGTCTGACGACCGCGATGTGCGCCGCCCGGTGGGCTCGGCGCGGGGTGCTGGGCGCGCTGTTGTACCCCGTGGGTACGCTCCTCCTCGCGGGCATCATCCTGCGCGCCGGCGTCCTCGGCGCGCTGCGCGGGGGCGTTTACTGGCGCGGGCGCTTCCACTCGGTCGCGGAGCTGCGCGCGGGCGCGCGGATCGGCCGCGCGGCAAGACGCCGGCCGGATGCGGGACGGCTGGTATAATCCGCGCACCGCGAGAAGAGAGAAAGCCCTCGGGGCGGGACGGGGGAGGATGGCGAGGATCTCACCGCGCGCCTCGCTCGATCCGACAGAACGCGGTGTGGCCGCCGTGGCCGACGGCAGCCGGAGGAGAACGATGAGAGGACGTCTAGCGCTGGGCGGGCTGTTGCCGGCCTTGATTCTGACCGGAGCCTGCACGACGCAGCCGCCACCCGCAGATTCCGCTTCGCAGCCGACGCCGGGCACGATCGATCGGTCCGCGCTCCCGATTGCCGATCCCTCGTACCCCGCCGCTTCTGAACTCGACGCGCGCAAGGCGACGCCCCCGCCTCGCTTCGAGGTCAAAGCGCCCGCCGGTGCTCCCAACGTCGTCCTGATCCTGCTGGACGACTTCGGCTTCGGTCAGGCCGGCACGTTTGGGGGAGGCATCGCGACGCCCACGCTCGACCGCCTCGCGGCGGGCGGGATTCGCTACAACAACTTCCACGTGTCGGCCCTGTGCTCTCCGACACGCGTCGCCCTCCTCACGGGCCGCAACCATCATTCGGCCAACGCCGGGGCGGTGATGGACATCGCCACGGCGTTTCCGGGCAACAACGGCGTGCGGCCCAACAGCATCACGCCGCTCGCCGAGATCCTCAGGCTCAACGGATACAGCACGGCGGCCTTCGGCAAGTCGCACGAGACCGCTCCGTGGGAGGTCAGCGTGTCCGGCCCGACGGATCGGTGGCCGACGCGATCCGGCTTCGACAGGTTCTACGGCTTCATCGGCGGTGAAACCAATCAGTGGGCGCCGACGCTCTACGACGGCATGACCCGCATCGAAACGCCGCCAGACCCGGACTACCACTTCATGACCGACATGTCCACCCAGGCCATCGCCTGGGTTCGGCAACAGCAGGGGCTGACGCCCGATCGGCCCTTCTTCGTCTACTTCGCACCCGGTGCCACGCATGCCCCGCACCACGTCCCCGAGTCGTACATCAGGAAGTACGCCGGGCGCTTCGACGAGGGCTGGGATCGCTATCGCGAAGAGACCCTGGCGCGCCAGAAGGCCCTGGGCGTGGTGCCGCCCGCCACGAAGCTCGCCCCCAAGCCTGCCGCGATCAAGGACTGGACTGCCCTCACGCCGGAGGAGCGCCGGGTGTTCGCCCGCCAGATGGAGATCTTCGCCGCCTTCGGCGAGCAGGCCGACTTCGAAATCGGCCGCCTCCTGACCGCCATCGACGAGATGGGCGAGCTGGACAACACGCTCATCGTCTACATCGTCGGCGACAACGGCGCCAGCCCGGAAGGCGGACTGGTGGGCGTGGTCAACGAGATGGCGTTCTTCAACGGCATCCCCGAGGACCTCGACGCGCAGGTGAAGGCCCGCGACCAGCTCGGCGGGCCGGCGACCTACGCCCACTACGCCGCGGGGTGGGCCATCGCCGGCAACACGCCGTTCCAGTACGGCAAGCAGGTCGCGTCGGCGGCGGGCGGCAACCAGAACCCGATGGTCATCCACTGGCCGAAGCGCGTCAGGGACAAGGGCGGCCTCCGGTCTCAGTTCCACTACGTGACCGACATCGCGCCGACCATTCTCGACGCCGTAGGGCTGCCGCAGCCGACCACGGTGAACGGAATTCGACAGCGGCCGATGGAGGGCGTGAGCCTGCTCTACACCCTCGACGACGCCGCCGCCCCGTCGAGGCATCCGACGCAGTACTTCGAGATCGGAGGAAACCGGGGCGTGTATCACGACGGGTGGTTTGCCGGAACCGTGCATCGCGCCCCGTGGGAGTCGACACCGCGCGCCGAGCTCGGCAACGACGTGTGGGAGCTGTACCACGTGACCGAAGACTTCAGCCAGTCCACCAACCTCGCCTCGGGCCATCCGGAGAAGCTGCGGGAACTGCAGGCGCTCTTCCTGACCGAGGCCGCGAAATACCAGGTGCTGCCCATCGACGACCGCAGCGTCGAGCGCATGGATGCGGCCGTCGCGGGCCGGCCCGACCTGATGGGCGGGCGCACGTCGCTCACGCTCTACCCCGGGGCCGTGGCGATGGCGGAGAACGCGTTCATCAACGTGAAGAACCGCTCGCACACGATCACCGCAACCGTCGACGTGCCGCGCGGAGGCGCCGAAGGCGTGATCGTGGCGCAGGGCGGACGCTTTTCCGGGTGGAGCCTGTACTTCACCAAAGGCCGGCCGGCCTATGCGTACAACTGGCTTGGCCGGGCGATCTACAAGGTGGTCGGCCCGGAGCCGCTTCCCGAAGGTCCGGCCACCATCCGCCTCGATTTCACCTATGACGGCGGCGGACGCGGCAAGGGCGGTCTCGCCGTGCTCTCGGTGAACGGCCGCACGGTAGCCGAGGGTCGCGTCGAGCAGACCATTCCCAACGTCTTCTCCCCCGACGAAGGAGCCACGGTTGGCGTAGACGAGGAAACGGTCGTCAGCGACGACTACCGGGAGCGGAACAACCGGTTCACGGGTCGCCTGGGAAAGATCGTGATCGACGTGAAGTAGGCCCGCCCGGGCTCAGCGGGATTTCTGGCGCGTCGAGCCGCGGGCGCCGGCGCGGCGTGGTCGGGTGGCGGTGGCTCGAAGCGCACGAACCCGCTCGAGATCTCGTACGTCGCGCCGATGGCGAGGATCGTTGATCCGCGACTTCACGTCGATCAGCGTGTCGAGATCCATCCAGTTCACGGCCGCTTGGCCGTACTTGCCCTTCACGCGCCGTTTCCACGCCTCGGAGAACTCGGGGCCTTTGACGAGCCGCAGCAGATCGATGCGGTTTGGCGGGAGCCCCAGTTGCAGGATCTCGGCGGGCCGATCGACGGCGAGGAGGTGCGGACTGCCGAAATCCGCGAGGGCCGCGTTCGCGCGCCTGACGTTGCCTGGCGACGGGTCGATCCAGAGGTCCATGTCCTTCGTGTACCGCGGCCTGGCGTGGTAGATGAACGCGAGGCCGCCAATCACGAGGTAACGGACGTCGTGGCGCTGCAGCAGGACCAGCAGGTCTTCGAAGTCGGGAACCGTCTCCACCTCACGACTCCCACGCGGACGACTTGTTGCGGCCTTTCACGCGCTGGATGTCGTGGCGAATGGCGACCAGGGCTGACAGACGGGCCTCCGGCGTCTGTTTCTGCCAGAACTCGAGGTCCCAGTCATCGGCCGCCTTGAAACTGGTCGTCCTGTGCGCGACGATGCGTTGCCGTCGCGCCAGGGAACGCTGCCGCAAGGTCATGAGCAGATCGTAGCCCGCCACGGCAGGCGAGAGAAGCTCAATGTGCGGGGAGGGCCCGCGCGACCTGTCGTCCCGAAAGGGCTTCTCCCGGAACAAGCGCGACGTGATTCCGCTCGTCTGTCCGCCCGGGGTCTGAGCCGTCGCGGTTCCACCAGACGTGGGCGCCCCGCTCAACGCAGCGCGTTCTGCACCGTCCAGAGATCGAACGACCATGTGCCGCCTGTGTAAGTCATCCGCCGCCCGTCGGGACTCAGCGAGGCGGGGTTGACGAAGATCCCGGGCTCGGGGATGCCCAGCGGTCGCGCCGTGCCGCCCTCGGCCGGAATGGCCCACAGCTCGGCCTTCATGTTCGGGCCGCGCGCGAAGACCAGATCGCGACCGTCGGGCCCCCATCCGACGAGCGCGAGACCGTCCGGGTGTTCGTCCAGCACCTGCAGGCCCGGCGGGTTCCCAGCCAGGTCGGCGACGATGAGTCGCGACGTCGGTGGCGCGGCCCCCTTTTCGGACGCGCCGCTGAACCGGCCCGAGAACGCCAGCCGCCGACCGTCGGGTGAATAGGCCAGGAATCGACCCAGATCGAGTTGGTGCGCGGCCTTGCTGACGAGCACGCGCTCCTCTCCGGATCCCAGATTGCGCGAGACGATGCCGCGCGGCGTGCCGAAGACGACGGCCCGCGAATCCGGCGCCCACACGTGCGCCGTGACCTGCGGCACGATGCGCGATGCCGCACCGCTGCGCACCTCCACCGCGTAGATCCCGCCCTGCCCGGCGCGGTTCCATCCCAGGCAGAGCAAACGGCTCCCGTCGGGCGACCAGCGCACGGGGTGCAGGGCCAGGCGCAGGTCCGGATCGAGATCGCGCTCGGTCCCCGTGACCATGTCGTGGATGGTGAGCAGCCGCGTGCCAGGCTCCATGAGCAGGCCGTGCCGCATGGAGATGAACGCGAGCTGCCGACCGTCGGGCGACCAGCCAGGGGCGATGTTCCCGCCGGCGTTGCGCGAGGCGACGAGCGTCGGCTCCGGGGCAGGTGCGCCGTCGAGCGCGGTCTCCACGTCGCGGACGAAGATGTCGATCGTCCCCTTCTGGCGCCAGTAGTACAGCGTGCCGTCGCCCGCGATGCCCTGGACCCAGCCGCGCCCGAACGCCTCGAACACCCGCATCGGCTCCTGCACCGCATCCGCGAGTGACTGCAGCCACCCGTCGAGGATGCCGGATCGATCGCTCAGGAAGAACACGCCAGTGCCGTCGGGCGTCCAGAGCGGCGCCGCGTCGTTGGCTGGATGCTCGACGACCGCGCGCACGTCGCCGTCATCCACCGACAGCAGGAAGATGTCCCGCTGGCGCGGGTTGTCGTCGCCGGGCAGGTCGAACAGCACATGGCGGCCGTCCGGCGACAGGCTGACACCTCGTGGCTGCCGGTCGCGGAACTGCCGCAGCACGCGGGCGCTCCACGTATCGCCCGTGCCCTCGACCATCACGATCTCGACCGCGTCGTCACGGCGCCTGAGGTGGCAGAGCAGGCGCTGCCCGTCGGCGGACCATTCCAGATGACTGATGCCGACGGCCTCGGGCAGGCGGGTCACCTCGCGCGGGCTGCCGCCGGCCACGGGAACAACCGACAACGTGCAGCCCGAGTCCGTGCAGGTGCCGATCGTCAGTCGTGTGGCGTCCGCATCGAGCGCCAGGGCGTCCGGCCAGGGATCATTGTCCGTGCGACCCGTGAGGGTCATTGGGATCGACGTGCTCGATTGCGGATCCCAGATCGCGAGCTGGCCCTGGGAATCCAGGTACGGGACGGCCCCGTGCGCACGCGACGGAGGGCCGGCGACGGCGACTGGTGGCAACGGGATCTGACGACTCACCTGCGCGGCCTGTGCGAGCGACAGTGTTTCCGGAGCACCTCCCGGACGACCGAACCCGTCCGGCAGCGGCTTGGTTCCTCTCAACAGGAGGGTGAGGCCAGCCGTCACGGCAGCAACAAGCGCGACAGCCACCATGAGATATCGGTATCCCCGAGTGGGGATTGCCGACGGCCTGCTGGCGCCTTCCGGCTCCGCAGGGCGCGCCAGCGCCTTCTCGAGCGCAGCCGCCAGCGCCTGAATGGTTCCGAATCGTCTCGCCTGGTCAGGATGACAGGCACCCTCGATCGCGCGAACGAGCGACGCCGGCAGGTCCGAGCGGCGGGCGGACAGCGGGGTCCGCCGGCGCGCCCGGTGGGCATCACGCAGCTCGCGCAGCGACGCACCAGTGACGGGATACGAGCCCGACGCGAGGAAATACAGCAGCACCCCGAGGCTGTAGATGTCGCCCTGCACCGACGGCGGCTGCCCGTCGAAGCGCTCGGGGGCCACGTAGAGCGGCGTACCCGCGAGGGCGGGCGCTTCCTCGGCGGCCGCCCCGTGGTCGCCCAGCGGCGGCTGCTCGATTCCGGCGCCGAAGTCCGTGAGGACGATGCGGCCGGTGCGCTCGCGGATGACGTTCTGGGCCTTGACGTCCTGGTGGAGGAGGCCGGCGGCATGCACCGCCGACAGCGCGGCGCACAGGTCGATGCCGACCCGTGCCACGACGTCGGGTGCGAGAGGCCCGTTGGCCGCGACCAGGTCAGCCAGCGTGCGGCCCTCGATGAACTCCATCCAGATGCCGGTCTGCCCGTCGAGGCGGTCGGCACCGTAGACCGTCGCGACGTTCGGGTGGCGGACCTTCGCGATGAGGCGCCCTTCGTGAACGATGGTGCCGGCGCGCGCATCCTGCGGCGAGCTCGCGTCGAGCAACTTGAGCGCGACCTGGCGGTCGAGGCGCGAGTCCCAGGCGCGGAAGACCTGGCCGAAGGCCCCGTGGCCGATGCGTTCGAGGATCTCGAGCGGGCCCCAGGTGGCGGGCCACGCCGCGAGTGCCCGAGTCGCGGCCGCCTGCGGGTCAGGTGACGTGAGCGTGGTGGCGAGCGTGCGCAGGCTGGCGGGCGTCTCGGCCGTGAGCGGCGTGCTGGCCAGGGAGTCCGGGGCGTTGCGGTGCACCGTGCCCACGTCGGACAGCACCCGCAGTTGCCGGAGCATCGCGCGATGCGAGACGTCCACCGCCGACTCGAGCGCGTCCCAGTCGACGGGGGTGCCGTCGAGCACGGCGGCTGCGGCCTTCGCGACGGCCATCGAGCCCATCGACCCGCGCCGCCGGCGCAAGCTCCTGC
>CAYLZN010000029.1:0-29665 GCA_964387935.1 uncultured Vicinamibacteraceae bacterium
GGGCAGCGAGGTGCCGGCGGCCACGATCGTGAGGCCGATGACGAGCTCGCTCACGCCGAACGCCTGCGCGAAGGCCACGGCGCCGTTCACGAGCCAGCGCGACCCGAGCACGAGGAGGACGAGTCCGGCCGCCACGAACGCCACGTTCGCGGCCGTCGAGGTTCGTGTCGGGCCATACGCCTTCCCGTACTCCTCCCGGATCGCGGCCGACTCCTTCCGGCTCTGGACGATCTGGAAGACGGTGTAGGCGACGGCGCCCGCAAGAAGGAGCCCCGCATCGAGCCGCCCGATCGAGCCGTCCGCAGCCAGGAGGAGCGTCAGGGCGGAGACCCCGATCATGATCGGGACGTCGAGGCGGATGAGCTGCGAGGAGACGAGCAGCGGGGTGATCACGGCCGACGCGCCGAGGATGAAGAGGACGTTGAAGATGCTGCTGCCCACCACGTTCCCGGCCGCGATGTCCGCCTGCCCGGCGAGGACCGATTTCACGCTCACCGCCATCTCGGGGGAGCTCGTGCCGTAGGCGACGACGGTGAGGCCGATCACGAGCGGGGATATGCCGAGGGCGGCGGCCAGGCGGGAGGCTCCCTTCACGAGCCACTCCGCCCCCAGGACCAGCAGGCCCAGGCCGGCCACGAACAGTGCCACGGTCATCGCGTCCACGCGGTCCTCATTCCATCGGCCCGAGGGCCGTCGATCGTCGCGTCGATCCCTCTGCGCCGGCGAGCTCGTCGGCGACGGTGCCCTCCCACAGCGGGCTCCCCCTTCGATAGCCCGCGCGGCCGATCGCGTGGGCGGCGGGCGGCGCGGTCAGGAAGAGGAACGCCACGATCACGATCGCCCGCCCCGCCGCGGCCGCCGTGCCGAAGTGGACCGCGGCGCCGAGAAGGACGAGGGAGGCTCCGAGCGTCGCGGCCTTCGAGGTGGCCGACATCCGCGTGTAGAGGTCCGGGAGCCGCATGAGGCCGGCCGCGGCCAGCAGCATGAAGAAGGCCCCCGAGACGAGCAGCAGGGCGACGAGCGCGCTCACTCGTGTCCCCCCTGCTCGGCGTAGCGCGCGAAGGCCACCGTTCCCAGAAACGCGATGAGGGCGAGGACGAGGGCGACGTCGAGGTACACCGGATCGCCCGACAGGACGGCGGCCGCGCCCGCGATCCCGACTCCCAGGGCGCTCAGGAGGTCCACGGCCACGACGCGGTTCGCGAGGTCGGGGCCGCGCAGCAGGCGGATGAAGGCCAGCAGCACCGCGACGCCCACGAGGGCCAGGGCGACGGTTGCGCCGAGGCCGGCCAGACTCACCGGAACACCTCCAGGATCCGACGCTCGAAGCCGTCGCAGATCTCCCGGCGCAGGTCGTCGGGGCTCGAGACGGCCATGGCATGCACGTAGAGCGTGCGCCGGTCCGACGACACGTCGAGGCTGAGCGTTCCCGGGGTCAGCGTGATCAGGTTGGCGAGGAGCGCGATCTCCACGTCGCGATCGACGGCCAGCGGAACGGCCACGATCGCCGGTCGCAGGCGCCCGGCCGGTGCGATCACCGCCGCCGCGACCTTCAGGTTGGCGATCACGACCTCCTTCAGGAAGTAGAGGAGGAACCCGGGCAGGCGCGCGAGGCGGACCCGGCGGAAACCCTCTCCGCCGAGGGGGTGGACGAGCCGCAGCAGCAGCCACCCGAGCCCGCACGCGAACACGAGCGCGGGGAGCGACCAGTCCCCCGTGAGGGCCATCCAGGCGAGCGCGAGCAGGAGGACCTCCAGGATCACGGTCGCGCCTCCGGCCCCAGGACCGCCCGCACGTACTGGGAGGGATCGGCGAGTTGCGCCGCCGCCCGGCTCGCGAGGTCGAACACCGGCCCCGCCCCGACTCCCACCGCGACCGTGATCGCGGCGAGTGCCACGACCGGCCCGAGCAGGGTCCACGGCACCGGGGCGATCGACATCGATCGGCCCTCGGGCGGCTCCTTCCAGAACGCCTCGTTCCAGAGCTTGGTCATCGAGAAGAGGGTCAGAAGGCTCACCGCCAGCGCAACCGCAGTCACCGCGTACTGCCCCGCCTCGATTCCGGCCTTCACGAGGACGAGCTTACCCCAGAAGCCCGAGAGCGGCGGGATGCCCGCGAGCGAGAACGCAGGCACGAGGAACAGCAGCGCGAGGCCAGGACGCCGGCGGTAGAGGCCGCCGAGCGCCGCGAGGTCCAGCGTGCCCCCGACGTGCTTCACGATCCCCCCGACCAGGAAGAGGTTCGTCTTCACCACGATGTGGTGCATCAGGTAGAAGACCGTCCCCGCGAGGGCGAGCGGCGTGAACAGGCCCAGGCCGAGCACCATGTAGCCGATCTGGCTGACGATGTGGAAGGACAGCACCCGCCGGAACTCGAACTGGGCTGCCGCCCCGAGGACGCCAGTCGCCATCGTCAGCACCGCCACCGCGAGGATGAGGCCGTGGGTGAACGCGGTGTCGCCGGTGAAGACGAGGGTGAATGCCCGCAGGAGCGCGTAGACGCCCACCTTGGTGAGGAGCCCCGCGAAGACCGCGGACACGGCAATCGGCGGCGTGTGGTACGAGGCAGGCAGCCAGAAGAAGAGCGGGAAGACGGCGGCCTTGATGCCGAACGCCACCAGGAAGAGGCAGGCGAGCGTGGTGATGACGCCGGGCGCGGTGCCGCGCTCGACGGCGAGGGCGAGGTCGGCCATGTTGAGCGTACCCGCGACGCCGTAGATCACACCGACCGCGGCGAGGAATATCGCCGAGGAGAGGAGGTTGAGGGTCACGTACTTCACCGCGCCCTCGAGCTGCGCCCGTTCGCCGCCGAGGGCGAGGAGGACGAACGAGGCCATGAGCATGACCTCGAACGCCACGTACAGATTGAAGAGGTCTCCGGTGAGGAACGCCATGGTCACGCCCATCAGCAGGACGTGGAAGAGGGCGTGGTAGTTGTGGCGTTCGCGCGCCGCGTCGATCGAGCCGAGCGAGTAGACAGCGACCGCGACGGCGGTGATCCCGGTGAGCAGCACCATGATTGCGGCGAGGAGATCGGCGACGAGGCTGATCCCGAACGGGGCGGGCCACGCGCCCATCTGCATGACCTGGATGCCCGACCCGTCCACGCGCGCGAGGAGCGCAGCCGCGACGGCGAGGTGGGCGAGTGCCCCGAAGACGCTCGTCGCACGCACGGCGGTCCGCCACGGCCGGAGTACCAGGCACGCGATCGCCGTTGCCAGTGGCACGAGGACGGGAAGGGCGACGAGGGCCGTCACGAGTCGGTCGACCTCAGGGCATCGAGGTCGTCCGTGCCGGTCTCCCGATGCGCCCGCTTCACGAGCACGAGGGCGAAGGCCTGGACGCCGAAGCCGATCACGATGGCGGTGAGGATGAGGGCCTGGGGCACTGGGTCGGCGTGAGGCGGGACGAGCCTCTCCGCTCCCAGGGGGACGATCGGGGCGTCGGCCCGCGAGAGTCGGCCCACGGTGAAGATGAGGAGGTTCGCGGCGTGGCCCAGGAGGGCGAGGCCGAGCACGAGCTTTACCACGCTGCGACGCATCACCATGTACAGGCCGGCCGCGTAGAGGATGCCGACGACAAAGGCGAGCAGCGTCGTCACGGCTCCTCCTCGGCCAGCGCGAACAGGATCGCCAGCACGATCCCGAGGACGACGAGGTAGACCCCTGCGTCGAACACCACCGGGGAGCCGACCTTCCCGACGACCGGCAGCGGAACCTTCAGCCACAGCCCGGTCATGAACGGCCAGGCGCGCAGGAGGGGAGGGACCCCGGAGGCGAGCGCCACGAAGAGGCCGGCCGCCACGAGGGCGAGCGGGTCGACGCGCAGGATCCGCCGCGCCTCGGCCAGGCCCTCCGAGAGCAGGACGAGCGCGAAGGCGGTGGCCCCGACGAGCCCCCCCACGAAGCCGCCACCCGGCTCGTTGTGCCCGCGCACCAGGACGAACACCGAGAACAGCAGCATGAGCGGGACCAGGAAGCGCGCCCCGGACCGCAGGATCAGGGAGTCCACTACCGGGCGTCCTCCCCGTCCGCCGGCGCCCGCAGGCGCAGGAGCGCGACGACGCCGATCGCGGCCGCCGCGAGCACGGTGATCTCCCCGAGCGTGTCGAAACCCCGGAAGTCCACGAGGATCACGTTCACCACGTTGCGCCCGTTGGCGAGGGCGAGGCTGGCCGACGCGAAGTAGTCGCGCAGCGGCGTCGGGTGTGGCGCGGCCGTCGCGGCGAGCACGAGGGCGGTCATGAACGCCCCTCCCGCCACGGCCACGGCACCGTCGCGTACGCGCTCGGACCGTCGCGAGAGTCCCCGCAGCGGTGGCAGGCGGCGCAGGACGAGCACGAAGAGGAGCACCGACAGCGTTTCGATCGCGAACTGGGTGAGGGCGAGGTCAGGGCCCCGGAACAGCAGGAAGACGACCGCGACCCCGTAGCCCACGACGCCCAGCGCAGCCACCGCGACGAGGAGCGACCGCGCGCGCACCACCGCCACGGCCCCCGCCGCCATCGCGATCGCCACGAGCGCCTCGACGGGGCGCACCGCCTCGAACGCCACGGCCACGGCCTCCACTCGCGTGGCGAGCGCGTAGCCGCCGAGGGCCACCGTGGTGCCGATCGTCACGAGGAGGTACCGGCCGAGGACGCCGTTCTGGAGAAGCCGTGTCTGAGCCTTCGCCAGTGCGACGATCGCCGCCATCACGGCCTGGTACGCCCGGTCGGGGCCCCACGCCGCGAGCGTCCTGAGCGGCTCGAGACGGAGCAGCGCCCGGTCGTGGGCCACGTAGAGGACGCCACCCAGGGCGAGCATCAGCAGGCTCTGGACGAACGCGGGGCTCATCCCCGCCCACGGGTGCAGGACGACGTCGGTGTGCTCGCCCCGCATCGCGCTCGCCGCGGGCTGGACGAGTGGGACGGCCAGGAGTTCGGGAAGGAGGCCGAGCGCGACGCTCAGGGCGGCCAGGAGCACGGGACCGAGCCACAGGGCGGGCGGCGCCTCGTGGGCGCGCCGTGGTGTTCCGCGGTCTCGGCCGAAGAAGGGCCTCCAGGCCACGAGCCCCGCCGCCGCCGCGACCATCGCGCTGCCGACGAAGCTCGCGACCACCAGCAGGTCTCCCGCCCGTGGGGCCTCGTACTTCGCCTCGTAGAAAAGCTCCTTCGCGAGGAAGCCGAAGAACGGGGGCAGCCCCGCCATCGACAGCGCGGACACGATGACGGCGAAGGCGGTGAGCGGCATGAGCCGGGCGAGTCCGCCGAGGTGGCGCACGTCGCGCGTGCCGGCCTCGTGCTCGATCGCCCCCACGCCCAGGAAGAGCGCAGCCTTGTAGAGGGCGTGGACCAGAAGGAAGACCATCGCGGCGCGGGCCGAGAGCTCGGTTGAGATTCCCACGAGCAGGGTGAGGGTCCCGAGGGCGCTCACGGTCGTGAACGCGAGCAGCCGCTTGAGGTCGGTCTGGCCGTACGCGAGCACGGCACCGGTGACGAGCGTCGCCGTGCCGGCGAGGATCACGAGATAGTGCCAGGCGTCGGTCCCGCCGAGGGCGGGATTGAGGCGCGCGAGCAGGTAGATCCCCGCCTTCACCATCGTGGCCGAGTGCAGGTACGCGCTCACCGGGCTCGGGGCGGCCATTGCCCCGGGCAGCCAGAAGTGGAAGGGGAACTGGGCCGACTTGGTGAAGGCCCCGAGGAGGACGAGGAGGAGCGCGGGGAGGTACAG
Source organism: uncultured Vicinamibacteraceae bacterium (assembly GCA_964387935.1). GTDB lineage: Bacteria > Acidobacteriota > Vicinamibacteria > Vicinamibacterales > JAFNAJ01 > CAYLZN01. Next base: position 5,711 of record CAYLZN010000029.1, read on the forward strand.
CGCGTCGCCCTGGATGGCGGCGGCCTGGGCGCCAAGGGCCGACAACTGCAGGGTGCCCGCGATCTTCCCGAGGAGGAGCAGGCCGGCGAGGAGGGCGAGGCCGCCCGCGCCGGTCACGAAGAGGGCCTGGAGGGCGCTCTTGCGCGCTTTCTCCTGTTCGTGGTCGAACCCGATGAGGAGGTACGAGCTCACGCCCGTCAGCTCCCAGAAGACGAAGAGCGCGATGGCATCGTCGGCCAGGACGAGGCCGAGCATGGCCGCCATGAAGAAGAAGGTGGCCGAGTAGAAGCGACCAAGCCGTGGGTCGCTCTTGAGGTAGCCGCCGCCGTAGACGATGACCAGGGCCCCGATGCCGGTCACGAGGAGCGCGAAGAGGAGCGAGAGCCCGTCGAGCCTGAAGGCGAGACGGATCCCCAGGCCGGCCACCCAGGGCCAGGACTCCTCGACGGCCTGCCCGGCAGCTGAGGGCTCGAGGAAGCGGGCGAAGTGGGCGAAGACGAGGGCCGGCGCTGCGGCGAGTGCTACCCCGGCCCGCGTCCCGAGGGCGCGCTGCGCCCACGGAGCGAGCGCGGAGACCAGGAACAGGACGAGGACGGGCGTCAGCATGACCTCTGGATCCGCCGTGAGGCTACCATAGCCGAAGGCCGTGCTCCTCGGCTCGGAGGGTGGAGATCACCCGCTGATGGAATCCCTCGACCACGAACGCTTCATGAGACGGGCCATGGCCCTGACGGCGAACTGTCCCCGTCTGCCCTTCGGCGCCGTGATCGTGCGCGCCGACACAGGGGAGGTGGTGGCGGAGGGGTGGAACAAGTCGGCGATCAACCCGACGTGGCACGGGGAGATCGACGCCATCAACCGTCTTGCCGAATCGGGTCACGGCGACAGCGGAGCCGACCTCGTGCTCTACACGACGGCGGAGCCGTGCCCCATGTGCCTGGCGCGACGCGCTGGGCCTGGGTCTACTACGTGAGCTTCGTTGTCCTCGCGGCCTTGCCGCCGAGCGTGTTGATCGCGTCCGCGATCTGTACGAAATGCTCGAAGAACTTCGACGGCATCCGAGCGTGAGGCAGCGGTGGAACCCATGTGCGGCGGCGACGCCAGGCGGGGCCGAACCCGGACCGAAGGCCCACCTGGGCGAAGGTCGCCGCTCTGGCCACCCGCCTGCTGGCCTGCGTCGGGGTCACGCCAGTTCCAGGTCGAACTCCGGCAGGCCGACCGTGACGATGCCCAGGTATCCATCCACCGTCACCAAGTCTCCGTCGCGAAGTTGCTCCCCCGCGCGGGCGATCCCGTTGACACAGGGGATCCCCATTTCGCGCGCGATGATGGCCCCGTGGATCAGCATGCCGCCTCGCCGCTCCACGACGGCGGCCGAGAGCGGCACCAGGTGGGTCATCATCGGCTGGATCGCATCGCACACCAGCACGTTGCCGGCTCGAAGCCGGCCGGCCGCGCGCAGCCTGTCGAGTGCCAGCGCGACGGCGCGATTCAGCTGACTCTCCACGCGGCTGAGCAGCAGGTTGTCGTCGTCTCGGAGCCGCCAGCTCACTCTCCCGATCCGCAGCACCTCGGCCGCCTCGTCGCGGCGTGCCGGGCCGATGGCGTCGAACAACCGCTCCTCCAACCCGGAACGGACCTCGTCCTGGTGAAGCGCTGCGGGTCGAGCATCGCGCGGGGCGACGTTCGCCAGCTCCAGCAGCGTGTGCAGCAGGAGATCCGGGCGATCCAGCAGGCGCTCGCTGCCGTACATGACGTCCATGAACCCTGCCGCCAGCGCATCGAACGCATCCAGAAACCCTGGACCGCCCGGAAGATCACGCAGAGGCTCCAGCATCTGTTGCCACATCGTCGCATCGGCATCGGCCAGAGCATCGCGGGCGTCAGACACGGCCTGCATGAGCCGTGCGTTCCCTCGCAGCCTCTCCGCGAGATCCGTCATGGCCTGGTTCCGCCGCGAGGCAAGCATGTCCACGGACTTCAGCAGTCCGACAAACTCGTACGGATCGTCCGGACGCACCGCATCGGCATAGTACCGGCCAAGTTGCCGCACGCCATGGGCCAGGGGAATGAACTCGTCCCAGTAGACGTCCCTCCACCGTCGCAGCGATTCGGACCGCTCGAGCAGCGCCGCGGCGAGTTCGGCATCGGCGCAGGCGGCGAGATCGTGTGACGCCAGACGCGCGCCTTCCGACTCGAGGGCGGGAATCAGTTCGCCGGCAACGCGGTCCGCGAGCGCGGACAGACGCCGCAGATTCGGCCGCAGCGTCAGGTACCAGCCTCGCTCGTCGTCAGCGGCAGGCCGCGGCGTAGTGATGGGCCGGGCCTGGAGCACCACCGTGTCCGGCGATCGACCGGTCCATTCCACGTCGGGCGGCCACGCGAACAGCGTCTCGATGCGGCTGAGCACACCGAGCAGGTGGCGCGCACGGGCCCGGCACGGCTTCAATCACGGCGCGGTCAGCGTCCGGGCTGCGCGGATCGCGGTTGAAGGCCACGCCTGAACACTCGGCCACTTCCACAGCCTGGACGAGTACCGCCATCCGGCTCCGGTGCGGGTCGAGCGACAATTCGCGTGGATAGAGGAGCGCAGCATCCGACCACAGCGACGCCCAGACCGCGCGCACCGCATCGAGAACGGCGCCATCTCCCTGCACCCCGACGAGGGACTCGTGGAGCCCGGCAAAGGACAGCTGCTGCGAGTCCTCCCCTGGCGCCGACGAGCGAACGGCCACGGCGCCATCGCCGATGTGGTCCGCCAGGGCCCGGCGGATCTGCCCGGCGATGGTCTCCGGAATCCCGGCTCGCAGGAAGGCGGATCGGATCCGCAGCGCGGCGTCCCAGAGTTCCTCCCACCGCATGGCGTCCAGGGGCTTGCGGCCCAACTCCATGGCAATGTGTCCGCTCAGACCGGCCTCGGCGATGAACTGTTCGTACGCGCTCGTCGTGATGCAGAATCCTCGAGGCACCCTGAATCCCGCCTGGATGAGGGAGCCGAGCCTGGCCGCCTTGCCGCCGATCAGCCCGTCTCCCGCACCGGCGGCCCCAACCAGCGGAACTACGCACGACTCTCGGGAACCCACTGCCGGACCTCTTGAAAGCGAGTGACGTGAAAGTACCGCACGATGTCGATGCGAAAGAGACCACAGGAGACGGAGCGGACGAACGTGTCCAGGTACGGGTGCCGGTCGGTGAGCAGGCGGGACCACGGCTCGAACTCCGGTCCCGGCGCCACTTCGTGCGCGTGGCCGGTCGCCGTCACGGCTTCGACGTCCATGAGCTCGCCGGGAAGCGCCGAGCGGTTATCGACGACGAGCGCCACGTGGGTGCACTCGGAGAGCAGGCGGTACTTCCTGGTGGCCTTCTGCGTGGCGAAGACCGCTGAACCGAGATCAGGAGTTATCGCGTACGCCACCAGCGACCCATGGGGTTGCCCCTGGCCCTGCGTGCACAACACCCCGTACAGCTGGCCGTCGAGGAGCCGCCTGATGGTCCGGTCGAGGTCCTCGTCCGGACCACGGTCCGCTGTGGCCTCGCCCGCGATTTCGTCCGGGACCCGCATGTCTCTCTCCTTGCTGTCTGCGGCTCTTGGACTCCTGCCGCACATCGGGGATCCTACAGCGGGTGGCGCTGCGAGGCGTCCTAGCGGGCGGAATCGTGGTTTGCCGCGGTCGTCGCCTGGCGGGGCCCGCGCGACGTCCCACTCCAGGACGGCACGCACCTCGCATCCCGGAGCGAGACCTTCCGCGACGGCTTCACCTCGACCGCGATCCGCCGACCCGTGAGTCGACCTCGTACCCGTCCGTCGAATGCCGGCATTGACGGATTGAAGTGACCGTCGGCTCTCATAATATGTTTTTGGTGCATAATGTTTCTCGTACGCGTTTCACGGGGCACAGATGCACCTGAGCTTTCTGGACCGGGACGAGGAGCGGCGTCGACTTCGAGCGTTGTTCTCGGGCCGTCGTGGCACCCTCGCCATCCTGTACGGACGGCGACGCTGCGGCAAGTCGCGCCTGCTGCGAGAGGTGCTCCCGCCGGCACGAAGTGTTTACTACGTTGGCGACGATCGGGAGGCGACCCTCCAGCGGATGTCGCTGGCCAGCGAGATCGACGCGAGCATTCCCACCTTCGCGGCGGCGACGTATCCGGACTGGGATGCCCTGCTGAGCCGCTGGTTCCGCGACGCCCGTCCCGGCACGACGCTCGCCCTCGACGAGTTCCCCTCGCTGGTGGCGTCGGCGCCGGAACTGCCCAGCCTCGTGCAGAAGCACCTCGACGCCCACCGGGAGCGCCGCGTCCATCTCGTCCTGTCGGGCTCGTCACAACGGATGATGCACGGTCTCGCCTTCGACCGCGCCGCGCCGCTCTTCGGCCGCGCTGACGCCATCCTCCGTGTCTCACCGCTCTCCGGTCGCTGGATTAGCCGCGCCCTCGGCATCAGTGATCCCATGCGAGCCGTCGAGGCGTACGCCATCTGGGGTGGTGTGCCTCGCTACTGGGAAATGGCCGCTGCGTTCCGTCGCCCCTCTGACGCCATGCGAGAGCTCGTGTTCAGCCCGTTCGGCGCGCTTCGTGACGAGCCGGCAGGACTCCTCCTCGACGACCTGCGCGACACCACGCAGGCGTCGTCGATTCTCGCGCTCGTCGGGGCAGGATGCCACCGGCTGTCCGAGATCGCGGCGCGGCTCGGCAAGCCCGCGACGTCACTGACACGTCCCCTGCAGAGGCTCGTCGAGCTCGAGCTCGTGCGTCGCGAAGTGCCGTTCGGCTGCTCGCCGCGGGACACGAAGCGGACGGCATACCGGATCGCCGACCCCTTCATGCGGTTCTGGTTTCGATTCGCGGAGCCGGCCCGATCCCGCATCGAAGCCGGTCTCGGGCAGGCGGTGACGTCCGAGGTCGTCGCGCAGTTCGCTGGCCACGCCGCCAGCGTCTGGGAGGACCTGGTCAGGGCCGCCGTGCCGAGACTGAAGGCGACCCGCGAATGGAGCGATGTCGGTCGCTGGTGGGGCACGGGACGGGATGGCGCCCCGATGGAGATCGACGTCGTGGCGGCGAGCACGGACGGGCGATCGGTCCTTCTCGCCGAGGCGGAGTGGTCCGAGCAATCGAGATCCGGCAGGCTGCTGGAGGAACTCGAACGGAAGGCGGCGAACTTCCCGCTGGCCGAACGTCGGCAGGTCGAGCTGGCCGTGTTCGTGAAGCGAACACCGACGAGCGGCCGCGACCCGCGCATTCTAGGGCCGCGGCAGGTGCTGTCAGCCCTGCCTTGAGCACCGTCGCAGCTCGCCCTCACGGAGGCCCTCGAACAGGGCATTGCACTCCCGTTCGAGCACGCCGGAATCGAGGTTGTTGAAGCCGGCGCAGCGAAGGGCGACGTATCGAACACTCCGATCGGCCAGCTTGCCGAGCACGCGGCCGTCGGAGGAGAAGGCGCTGATCAGGTCCACCTGGCCCTGTTCGATCGCGGTGGACATGAGCGCGGGATCCATGCTGCGCCGCTCGGCGAAGTCGATGCCATAAGCGGCGCGCGCGTCGCGCCACTCGCTGTGGCGGGTGTTGTGGAACGCCCGGCAGTCGCGCGTGGAGATGCACCTGGTCAGCCGTGTGCCGCAGCAGATGGCCACTCCCGGCGCGGCGGCGGGCTTCCGCCTACGTCAGCAGTGGCTGGACACTGACGCGGCTTCGCGCTGAGCCTGTTCCAGTCGGAACGAAGGTGAGGCGGGGCCGTGGAACACCTGTCTCCGGCCCGCGTCGCGAGGCAGCGCGGCCCACTTCTGCGCAGGGCGACGATGGCGGCGCTCAGCGCGAGCATGACGGCGGCGGGCAGCGACTTCAGCAACGGGTCGCCAACCTTGAGGTGCAAGGCAAGCGCGCCAATCATGAGCACAGCCACGAGACCCGCGGCGGCCCGGACCGGGCGTGCCATCCACACGCCGGCGAGCAGGACGAGGGCCGCGCCAACCTTGAGTGCGCCCACCAGGTAGAAGGCGAACCCGGGAAGGCCGTACGCGGCGAACTCCTCCTGCAGCGTCTGCGAGGCGCCGCCGCGATAGGGCGTCGAGGAGCGCCCGCGCAGCAGCCAGACGTTCAACAGCCCCAGGCCAACGATGAGTTGAAGCAGAATCGTCAGTGACAACCACTCCATGTCCGCGCTCCTCGCATGACTGACCAGACAGGTCGCCGCCGCCCCTTGCAGGTGATTGACCGTGACCAGAGCTTACTACGCATCGATCGTCGTTTCCTCGACGCTCTTCCTGTTCTACGGCTGTGCGTGCCTGTTCTTGGAAGGCATGAGACGTGATTTCGAGCGATTCGGTCTCAGCCGACTTCGGACTCTCGTGGGCACCCTCGAGGTGCTCGGTGCCCTTGGCCTGCTCGTGGGCCAGCTGTGGCCGCCTCTCGTGCCGCTCAGCGCGGGCGGCTTGGCCCTGATGATGTTCGTGGGCGTGGCGACCCGCATCCGCGTGCTCGACTCGCTCGCCCAGACCCTTCCGGCCCTGGTACTGATGTGTGTCAACCTGTTCATCGTCTGGGTCGCGCTGGGACACTCCGGGGTCGCGAGCACGACGGTGAGGCCATAGCTGAACGGACCGAATGCGCCGCAGGCGAGCGCATCGGTCCGCGAAGTTTCAACGTTGTTCCGAGCCACGAATCGACCGTCATGACGAGCCCGTCAGAATGACCTCGGCAGCAGTTCACCCGGCGAGCGCAGCCGCTTCCACGCGCGGGCTGGCGAAGCCGTCACCGGCCAGCACGAGCGGCGAATCCCGGCTTACGACCACGCAGGAGTGCCTGCGGCCTCGATGGCCCTGCCGTAGCGCCACCCGTGTACCTGGAATGACCGAATGGCCGTGCCCAGCCATGGCGCCGCTGGTCGTAGAGCACGAGCACGATCCGGCCGGCCAGAGCCGACTCTCGCTCAGCCCTTCGGGTAGAGCCGCTCCAGCCGACGGAACTCCATGAAGGTAAAGACTACCCCGCCGACGAGCAGGGCGAACGTGCCCAGTCCCACCGCGAAGATCCACCAGTCCATGGGTCAGCTCCTTCGGGCTCTCTCGAGCAACCTCAATCGAAGGTAGATACCCGTCGCGAGGATCGACGGCACCCAGAGCCCCACGAAGACGCCAGCGTCTCTATCTGGCGATCCGATGAAGCCGAACCACAGCGAGACGGAGAAGAGGAACGAGATGAAGGCAGCGCCAAGAATCAGGTAATCCTGGGACTTCAACATGGACGTCACTTTCTGAGCGCGCGGACCCGACACGTGGGACACAACAGGTGTCGAGGTGCCATTGACTCGCTCACTACAGACGCGATTCGGACCGGCGGCGATTCAGTCGAACCGTGGAACCGCCCTGGCCGCCGCCTGCGTCCGAGGAAGAGTCCGGAGGAGCGCGTGAGCTGCGCCTCGACTGGGGACGTTGCGAGTGCGCTCATGGCCGACCGCGATAAGAGTTCGTCATGACCTCTCCCCATGCCTGGCTTCTGGTCGTCAACGCGGCCGCGACGTTCTTCGTGGTCGGGGTCATCTGGTTCGTTCAGACCGTGCACTGTCCGTGGGTGCGTACTCTGGCCTGGACGGCCCGAGGCATGGTCGTGTGCGCGCTGCTCGTGGTGCCTCGATGAACACCGTCGCCTTGCTCTCCGCGGTGCTGCTGTTCGGCTCCCTGTCGGCTGGCGCGGATCCAGACCCGCTGTCGGCCTATCGCTGGAAGCATCGGCTCCTCGTCCTCCACGCACCCGACACCCCGGCCGGCCGGGCGGCGTTCCAGAGCGTCCGGCTGTCACTCGACGACCGGCGCGAGGACGTCCTCGCTCGCGATCTCCTGATCGTCCCGGTGGGCGATCTGCCGTGGCGATCGAACACGTGGCTGCCCGCGGTTGAACTTGACGTGTCGGAACGCACCCACGTGCGCCGGCGACTCGGACTGCACGGTCGGGGCGCTGAACTCGTGCTGATCGGCAAGGACGGCAGGATGAAGGCGCGGCAATCGGAGGGAGTGTGCGACCTGGCGCGTCTGTTCGAGTTGATCGACAGCATGCCCATGCGTCAGGCGGAAATGCAGCGTCGCTGATGCCCAGCGCGTGGATCCAGGAACGACTGAAGTGACGCTGCCGCACACCACGTCGTCGGGGGAGGATCACGACGGCGATCTTGTGGGCGCTCAGTTGTGGCCGATGGCGAGGCGAGCCCCTCTGGTTGCGTACGATGCTAAAAGTAAAGACCTGACCCCAGATCCATGACCCGCCTGATTGAATCCGTTGAGGTGCCGCGTCCCGTCACGGACGCGTTCGCCTACACCAGCGACTTCGGCAACATCGAGCAGTGGGATCCCGGCGTGTCACGCTCGGTCAGGATGACGCCTGGCCCCGTGCGCGTGGGCTCACGCTACCGGCTCGACGTGGTCTTCGGGCCGAGCACCACCGTGATGGAGTACGTCGTCACGGTGCTCGAGCCGCTGCGGCGCGTCGTGCTGGAGGGCCATGGCGGATCGGTCCACGCGGTCGACGACATCCGCTTCGAGCCGACGCCCACCGGCACGCGCATCGATTACACGGCAGACCTGTCGTTCGACGGGCTCACCGGCCTGGTCGAACCGCTGATGGGACCGCTGCTGCGACGTGTCGGGGAGCGGGCGCTCCAAGGCCTGCGCCGGGCGCTGTCGGAGCCGCCGGCCCCGCCGGAGCCGTCGTGGTTGACCTACGGCCTCGACTTCCTCGTGCTGCCAGGCCTGCTGCGCTTCACCCGGTGTGGTCATCGGATGCGACGGGCGAGCTTCGGGCCCCTGGCCGAGTCGATGCGCGGGCGGACGGTCGTGATCACCGGCGCCACATCCGGGCTGGGCCGGGCGGCCGCTGGCGAACTGGCCCGCCTCGGGGCACGAGTGGTGCTCGTCGGCCGCGACCCCGGCAAACTGACGCGTGCGCGCGAGGAGATCCGCGCGGCCACCGGGAACGGCGACCTCGCCGAGCAGGTGGCCGACCTGTCGCGGCTCTCCGAGGTGCGTGCCCTGGCCGATCGCCTGCTCGCCAGTGAACCGCGCATCCACGTGCTCGTCCACAACGCGGGCGTGCTGGAGAACGAACGCATCGAGACTGGCGACGGGATCGAGCGATCGCTGGTGACGAACCTGCTCGCGCCGTTCCTGCTGACGCGCCGCCTCGCCCCGCGCCTGGTTCAGTCGGCCCCATCCCGCATCGTCAACGTGCTGTCGGGGGGCATGTATCTGGCCGGCCTCGGCTCGTCGGTCGTCGACGATCCGTCGCAGCCCTGGGATGGCGCGTCGGCCTACGCCCGGCACAAGCGGGCGCTGATGGTGCTCACCGAGGTGTGGGCGGAAGAACTCGCACCCGGCGGGATCACGGTGCATGCCATGCACCCGGGATGGGCCGAGACACCGGGCGTGGTGCGCTCACTGCCCGGTTTCCACCGCGTCACCCGGCCCTGGTTGCGGACGCCCGAGGAGGGCGCGGACACGATCGTGTGGCTGGCTGCCGCTCCGGAGGTGGCACGGACCACCGGCGGGTTCTGGCTCGACCGCGAGCGTCATCCATCGGTCGTGCTGCCGTGGACGGCCCCGTCGGCGAATCAGCGCGCGATGTTGGTCGCGGAACTGGCGGCGCTCACGGCGAACGCTGCAGCCGCAGCTCCGGCAGATGGTGTCGAGCCGCTGCCCCGGCGTCGGGCCCCGGCGCGGAAGCCCGCGAGGCCGCGCACGGCGCGTGCGCTCAGAACGCCCGAGCCGTGTTGCCGGTCATGCCGTGGCGGCCAGGGGGTGGCGCCAGCGCAGGCCAGCAAAGCGCGCGAAGTCGCCGTCGGTCGTCACGAGTTCGCACCCGTGCTCGATGGCCAGGGCGGCGATGTAGGCGTCGGTCACCAACGGCCCCTTGATGTCACGGCACAACCCGGTGAAGAGCTCCCAGTGCCGGCGGCCCGGCGTGATGAGCGAGGCGCGGGGCCAGTCCACCAGGTGCTGGCAGAACGCGAGAGCCATCTGTATCGGCGTGGGCGAATCGAAGATCCGTGGATTGGTGACGATGCGGAGGAAGCCCGAGAGAATGACGTCCGACAGGGCGAATGGCTCACCTGAGGCGGTCAGCCCCTGCAGCCACGCGGCGTAGCGTCCATGTTCGGGCGCATCCTCGCGGTGCGCGTAGATGAGGACGTTGACGTCTGGGAGCCGCATCCGGCTACCTGCCGGATGCGAAGCGCTCGAGGTCGTCGGCTTCGATCAGCGCGGAGGTCTTGTCGAGGTTGTGCCGGGAGAAGCGAGCGCCCTTCCCGAACGTGATCAGCTCAAACACCAGCGGAGTCGCTGGCGCCCGCGGGGTGCGCACGAACAGCCGCACGGCCTGTTCCACGAGCTTGCTGACGGACGTGCCTTGTGCAGCCGCGCGCCGCTTCAGCTGGGCGACCAGGCGCTCGTCCAAGGTGATTGTCGTCCGCATGATGCCAGATCATACCATGGCTGCATCACTGCATCACGCTCCATGCTGGAGATCCGGCAGTCGCCGCTGACGGGCCCCTGGGGAACCGCACCGTTCCTGCGGGCAGGCGCTCGCGGTCAGCGCGTCGGTGCGCCGAGCCGCGCGTCGAGCAGCGCCGCGCACGCGTAGACGTGGCGGATCGCGTCCGCCTTGCACCCGGTGAGCTCGGCGAGCTCGAGCACGGCGAGCACGAGCGCGTCGAGTTCCATGCGGCGCCCGCTCTCCACGTCCTGCAGCATCGATGTCTTGTGCGGGCCTACCGCGCGCGCGCCCTCGATGCGCTGCTCGATCGTGTGGCGGAACGACACGCCGAGCGCCTGGGCGACGTCGCGGGCCTCGCGCATCATCTCGGCGACGAGCGCGCGCGTCGGCGGGAACGTGCAGATGTCCTCCATCGTGGCGCGGGTGAGCGCGCTGATCGGATTGAGGGAGAGCGCTCCCAGTGCCTTCAGCCAGATCTCGGCGCGGATGTCCGGCAGCGCGCGGCTTCGGAACCCGGCGTCGACGAAGAGCTGCACCAGGTCTCGCGTGCGCGCGCGCTCCTGACCGTCTGGCTCGCCGACCGGGAAACGATTGCCTTCGACATGCGTGACCATTCCGTCCGGGCGCAGGATCGCCGCCGGATAGGCCACGCAGCCGACGACGCGCGACACCTCGACGTGCTTCTCGAGCAGGCCGTCCGGATCGACGGCCGCGAGGCGCGTGCCGGCCAGTCGGTGGTCCAGCCCGTGGAAGTACCACCATGGGATGCCGTTCTGCACGGTGACGCAGCAGGACTGCGGGCCGAGCAGCGGCGCGAGGCTGCCCGCGATCGCCGGCAGGTCGTGGGCCTTGGTCGCGAGGAAGACGACGTCGTGGATGCCGGCTGCGGCGGGACTCGACGTCCACAGCGCCGGCATCGCGAGCGAGCGCTGCCCTGTCGGGTCCTCGACCACGAGCCCGCCCGACGCGGCGATCGCTGCGAGGCGCTCGGGCCGATCGATCAGCGTGACGAGGCGGCCTGCGCGGACGAACGCGTGGCCGAGCAGCGACCCCAGGGCTCCGGCACCGACGATGGCGATACGCCGCATGAGGGCGGCAATGTACTACACCCGCTGTGCGAGGCGTGGGGTCAGCGCGATCCATGCCGTCGTCATCGACCCGTTCGACACCATCCGGGTCGACGTCAGACTGCACGCCGCATGAACGAGTGAACCTGCCGCACCCCCCGCTCAGAAGCCCCAGGGCAGCCCGACGAGGTGCCAGGCGGCGAGGAGCAGCGGCCACATGAGGAACAGCGCCGCGACGTGGGGCAGCATGAGGGCGATCACGGTGCCGACGCCCGCGTCCTTCTGGTACTTCGCCGCGAACGACACGATCAGGGCGAAATACGGGTTCATGGGCGTCAGCGCATTCAACGGCGAATCGCCGACGCGGTAGGCCGCGAGCGCGGCTTCGGGGGCAACGCCGAGCCGCATCAGGAGGGGCACGAAGATGGGCGCGAAGATGGCCCACTTCGGAATGGACCCGGTCATGATGAGGTCGAGCACCGCCACGACGACCACGAGCCCCAGCAGCAACGGCAACGCGCCGAGCCCGGCAGACTCCAGGGCATCCCCCAGGTTCACGGCCGCCAGCGTGGCCAGATTGGTGTAGTTGAAGAAGGCATTGAACTGGCTGATCACGAAGAGCAGGAAGATCAGCCCGCCCAGCCCGGACACCGCCTTCTCCATCGCCTTGACGACGTCGACGGTGCCCTTCATGGTGCCGGCGCCGATGCCGTACGCCGCGCCGGCCGCGAGGAACACGAGGGCGATGAAGACAATCAGCCCGTTCATGAACGGCGAGTCGCCGATGAGCGCGCCGGTCGCGGCGTTGCGGAGCGGGGCGCCCGGGGGAAGCGCGAGCAGCGCAAACAGGGCCAGCGTGCCAAGCAGGCCCCATGTCGCGAACTTCAGGCCCCGCGACTCCTGCGCGGTCATGCCGGCCTGCTCGGCCGCGGGGCTCTCGCCGCTGTAGGCCCCGAGTCGAGGCTCGATCACCCGGTCGTTCACGAGTGACACCACGACGGTGAGCATCAGGACCGACGCGACGGAGAACCACAGGTTCGACGTCAACGAGATCGACTGGGTCGGATTGAGGATGTGGATGGCATCGTTGGTGATCCCGACGAGGATGCCGTCCAGCGGCTTGACGAAGATGTTGACGGTGAAGACCGCGGCGACCGCCGAGAATGTCGCGGCGAGTCCGGCCAGCGGGTGGCGGCCCACGCTGAGGTAGGCGGCCGCCCCGAGCGGGATGAGCACGAGGTACCCGGCATCGGCCGCGATGCTCGACACGATGCCGACGAAGACCAGGATGTAGGTCAGGGCCCTGGCCGGCGCGACGAGCACGAGCTTGCGAATCAGCGCGGCGATGAGCCCCGCCGTCTCGGCCACCCCGACGCCCAGCATGGCGACGATGATGACGCCGACCGCGGTGAAGCCCATGAAGTTCTGGATCACCCCCGAATACATGAAGCGGATGCCGTCGGCCGTGAGCAGGCTGCGGGCGCTCACCGTCGAGGCGTCGAGCAGGTGGGTCTCGGGGTTGATGGCCTGGACGGTCGCGCTCGCGCCCAGCAGATAGAACAGGTGGGACAGCGCCACCACCAGCCCGATCAGCATGACGAAGATCACCACGGGGTGCGGCACCCGGTTCCCGACGCGTTCGACCAGGTTCAGCAGGCCAGCCATGCCCCCGTGCGGGGCCGCCGCGTTGCGTGTTGAGGCCATTGGATTCTCCGTTCGTGCCCTGCGGGATTCTAATGCCATTCACGAAACGGTCCAGCGGACGTGCACGCGTGGCGTGTGCAGCGCCAGCCACCCGGCCTTGGGCCGCGACCGACAGGCCTGCTGCTCCGTGCCAGGCCCCGCGACCCGAGGTGACCCCCGCCACGAGATGCCGTGGCCGGCGGATTCGGGACGCCACGGGTCCCATCGAAGTCAGGACGGCAGTTGGAACGCGACGTGAGAGACTTGTCGGATCATGTGCAGAGCCATCTGGATTGCGCTCATGGTGACGTGGCTCCCGGCGACCGCGCGCGCGCAGCAGCCGCCGGCGCCGACCGACGCGCTGCAGCGGCTGATGACCGACCAGCAGCGCCGCCTGGAGATCCTCGAGGCGCAGGTGGCCACGCTGCAGGCGACGATCCAGGAACTGCGAGGTCAGGCGGGGCTGGCCCCGCCGCCCAGTGTGCCGGCAGGCGCGCCGCAGGCCGCAGACGAGGCGCCGGCCGCGGCGCATGCGGTGGGCGGGGACGCTCCAAAGCAGATCGATCAGCACGCACCGGAAGCCGACCTGCCAGCGGCCCGGCCCATCGGCGCGTATGGCAGCCTGCGGCTGGCCTCCGTCGTGAACACGGACGGCGTCAGCGACATCCGCAACAACAGCTCGCGGCTGGGACTCCGCGGCGAGAAGGCACTCGGCCAGGGCCTCACCGCGTTCGCGCGGCTCGAGCTGGGCGTCAACCTCGTCAACAACGACCGGACCATTCTGGAAACCGGGGACCCGGGCACGCCAATCGGGCAGGGCAGCCAGGCGTTTTCGTCCCGGCTCGGGTTCATCGGCCTCGCGACCCGCTTCGGCAGCGTGTCCTGGGGCAAGCAGTGGTCGCCCTACTACGACGTGGCGGAATTCACCGACCAGTTCCAGTTGTTCAGCGGTGCGGCGTCCGGCGCGTTCGGGGCCGGGACCGACGGCGGGCTGGCGGGCACGGGACGAGCGGAGCGCGCGGTGCAGTATCGCGAGCGATTCGGTCCGGTGAGCATCGGCCTGCAGGTCCAGAATCGCGCGACCTCGCCGAACGACCGCTCCTGGCTCGACACGTGGGGCGGCACGGTCGTGGTGGGCGAGCGCGAGGGCTTCGCCGCTGGCGTGGCCTACAACCAGGTGCGGGACGGCGTGGCCAACCCGAATCCGAATCAGTCGCAGCTCGGCGACGAAGCGGCGCTCTTCGGGGTGCGCTATCGGTCCGGCGGCTGGTACGGCGGGGTGACGTTCTCGATCCTGACGCAGCACGAGGTGGACGATCTGGGCCGGCGGTTCGACGGCAAGGGCCTCGAGGTCGCCCTCGTCCGCGATGTGACCGACCGCGTGTGGGTCGAACTCGGGTTCAATAACCTGCAGCCCGACGCCGATCACCCGGGCGACTTCCGGGTGCGGTTTGGCGTCTCGAACCTGGTGTACCAGTTCGGCGACGCGAGCCGCGTCTTCGCCGGCGTGAAATACGACGCCGGCCGGACCTCCAACGCGACGCCCCGTCCCCGCGCGGTCTTTGCCGGCGGCCTGCGCTATAACTTCTGACACTCGTGACGAACCGGCCTGGCCCGGCGGCCCCTCCTGCGATCCGCAAACGGTCGCGCGGGGCCCGTCGCGTCCTGGCGGCGGTGGCGCTGCTCGGGGCGCTGCTCCTGGTCCTCCATGTGCCGATCGTCCAGCGGCTGCTGACACCCGTGCTGCAGCACGCGTTGTCCGTCGCGGCCGGTGGCGAGGTCACGGTCGGCTCGCTCGAATTCAACCTCTGGACCGGCCGCGTCCACGGGACGGACCTTCGCCTGGTTCGCCCCGGCCTCGAGATCACCGGCGCTGGGCTCGACGTGCACCTCCGTCCCTGGCGAGGCATCATCCTCCGCGCCACAGAGCCTCGCCTGGTCGTCTCGCTGACACCCGACGCCACGCCCGGGCCACCGGACCAGCGGCCGTGGACCGTGCTCGATCGCATGGCCGCGATCGAGGTGGTTCGCGGCGCCCTGCGGGTGCAGAGTGCCGACGGATCGCACGCGCTGCAGATCGAGGGGCTCGACGCGCGAATGTCACGCGACGCGGGCTCGATGACGGCGACCGTGGTGGCCAGGGCGATCGGCTTCCGGCGTCCGCAGTACGAGTGGCGCGAAGCGGTGGAGGCGCGCATCGACCTCGACGTGCCGGACGCGACGCGGACCGTCCACGTGCGCTCGGCCGAGGTCACGGTGGGTCACGCGCGAATCCGCGCGACCGGTGAGCTGCAGCAGCTCAATCCCGCGATAGGACGCGCGCAGGTGGAGGTGCCCGCCGGCATGGGCCTCCTGCGCACGCTCGTGCCAGACGCTGTGCTCGAAGGTGAGATTGCCGCGCGAGCCGAGGTCGTGGCCGATCGGTCCGGACTCCGCACCGCGCTTGCCGCCGACGCGACGGCCGTTCGGCTGTCGCACGTCGGACCCTGGGATGGTCGCATCGAGGGGCACGTCGAGGGAGGCGTCCTGCGCGTGGACGACATCGACCTGGCCGCGTACGGGGGGCGCCTGCGTGGCCAGGGCGCCGTCTCGCTCGACGGGAAGACCAGCGAGTTCCGCGCATCGGTGCGCGGCATCGATCTGCCGCGCGTGCTGACGTCCCACACCAGCCTGACCACCCGGATCGCCTCGCGCGCGGATGCTGATCTGTCGCTGCGGATGTCGCGATGGGATCGGCGGACGCTGATCGCGGAAGGCACGGTCACCCTCCGTCCCGCGGCTGGGCCGGGGATCCCTGTGCGGGGCTCCGCGAGCTTCAGCGCGGACGATCGGCGCGTGCGGCTGTCGAACGCCGCGATTCGTGTGCACGACACCGACCTCCAGGTGCGTGGCACCTTCGGGTTCGACGGCCGGCTCGACCTCCACTACGGCGCCCGTCTCGCGGATGTGTCCCGGGTGCCAAGCGTGCTCGCGGGCGTCGGCGTCGACGTGCCTCGCCTGAACATCAGGGGCTCACTCGAGGCCGAGGGCAGCGTGAACGGCACGCCTGGGCGCTGGGCGGCCTCCGCCAGGCTCGCCGGACGAGGGGTCGCCGTCGAAGACCTCGACCTCGACTTCGACAGCGAGCTGCGAGTGACGCCCACCAGCCTGCAACTGGTTCACCTGACGGCCCGTGGTGTGGACGGCGCCGTGTCGGCCAGCGGCGACATCCCGATGGGCCATGCCGATACGTGGCGAATCACCGGTGCACTCGAGCGTCTTCGGTTGGACGACGTGCTGGCGCGCCGTGGCGTGCCCTTCGAGGCCAGCTCGCGGGGCCGCTTCGAGGTGAACGGCCGGCGCTCCGCCCCTGTGGTGACGATGACGCTCGAGGCCGACGTGTCCTCGCAGGCCGCGGCGACCGCCGACCCTCCGGCGCCACCGGTCCTCGTCGAGGCATCGGCCCGAGCCTCGTACCGCGGGGTCGTCGTCGATCGGCTGCGAGCCAGCGGCGGCTTCGGCGCGGTCGAGGGCACCGGCCGCTGGTCCGCGGGGAGCAACGACATCGAGGCGCGCGTGTGGGCCGCGGAGTTTCCTCTCATGGCACTCCCGGGGGTGCCGGCCTTGCCGGGCCTCCACACCGTGCTCACGGGCGAACTCGAGATCTCGGGAACCCTGCCCATGCCCGCGGGTCCTGACGATGAGATGACCGCCCGGCGCTCCGCCCCTGAGGTGGCGGTCACACTCCAGGCCGGTCTGTCGTCGCGGGCCGCGGCAGCCCCAGGCCCTCCGGTGGCCACCGTCCTCGTCGAGGCGTCGGCCCGTTACTCGGACCGCGGGATCGTGGTCGATCGGTTTCGAGCGCTCGGCGGCGACGGCGGGGTCGAGGGCAGCGGTCGCTGGTCGGCCGAGAATGGCGTCGTCGAGGCCCGTGTCCGGTCCGCGGGGTTTCCGGTGACGGCCATCCCGGGAGTCCCGGCGCTGCCGGGTCTCGAGTCGGTGCTGACGGGCGACCTCACGATCTCCGGGTCGTGGCCCGGGCCGACGAACCGCGGCGTCGAGGTCACCAGCACGCGTCCGGCCCCAGACGTGGCGATCACGCTCGAGGCCAGCGTGTTGTCGGGGGCGGCAGCGACCCCCGGCACGTCGGCGGCGACCGTTCTCGTCGAGGCGTCGGCCCGTGCGTCGGACCGCGGGGTCGTCGTCGATCGGTTTCGGGCGCGTCGCGGCACGGGCGGGGTCGAGGGCAGCGGCCGCTGGTCCGCGGATAGTGGTGTCGTCGAAGCGCGCCTCCGGTCCTCGGAGTTCCCGCTGACGGCGATTCCCGGAGTCCCCGTGGTACCGGACCTCGAGTCGCTGGTCTCGGGTGAGCTCGAGATTTCAGGGACGCTGCCTGCATTGACGGGTCGTGGCGTGGTCTCGGCGACCCGCACCGTGTGGCGAGGCGCGCCGTTTCCGGATCTGCGGATAGTCCTGTCTTCCGACGGCCGCGAGGTCACGCTCCAGGGCAGTCTCGCGCAGCAGCCATGGCTGACGGGCCGGATACCACTGGTGGCGCCCTGGCCCTTGCGCCTCGACATCGATCTGGCGGCGCTGCCGATGGTCGAGCTCATGGGGGCGTTTCCCAAGCTGGCCGCGCGCGACGCGTCGGCCAGCTTCTCGGGGCGAGCCCTCGTCGACGTCGAGCTCGGGGCCTCGTCGCACGTTCGCTACGACGTCCACATCGACGGCGCCGAAGGGAGCTTCACGCAACCCTGGAGGACGGGCCCGTTCTCCGTGCGCGGCACGCTGGACGAGGTCTCCGTGCAGGGCCTCGAGCTGCAGTTCGACTTCGGGCGTCTGCGCATCGACGGCCAGGTCGGGCTCACCCGCGAGGCCTCCGGTCGGCTCACCATCGCCGGCGCCGCCCCGTTGTCGTATCTGGCGCTGGTGGCTCCCATCGACGAGGCCGACGGTCAGGTCCTGATCGACCTCACGCTGGCCGGCCGCGTCGAGCGCCCATCGTTGACGGGCGTCCTCCGTGTGGCGAACGGCCTGGTGCGACAGGGAGCGCTTCGTGTCGAGGGCGTCGAACTGACGGCGGCGTTCGATGATCGGACCGTCGAGATCCGGCAGGTCAGCGCGCAGGTCGTCGGAGGACGCGTGTACGGGTCGGGCGCCCTGACGCTTCGGCCGGGGATGTCGGATCGCCATCGCCTCGAGCTGCACGCCCGGGGGATCGACGTGGCGCGGCTGATGCCGGCCCGTGACAACGGCCCCAGCCTCACGGCGGTGGTCGATGCCGACCTGCGCGTCGGTCTCGACCGCCTGTCGCTCGATGCGGTCCAGGCCGACGGGGCGCTGACCAGCCTGGTCGTGTCGGCTGACGGGCGCACGCTCGGCCTCGAGGCCCCGGTCGCCGTGTCGGTGCGGTCCGGCACGCTGACGCATGGTCCGCTTCGCCTGGCAGGATCGGCTGGTCACGTCACACTCGAGTCGCAGGTCGCGCTCGTGAGTGGACAGGCGCACGTGGCGACTCGCCTCGACGGCGAAGTCGATCTGGTCGTCGTCAGGCCCCTGCTCGGCGACGTGGGCACGCTGACGGGGCTCGCGCGCGTGCAGGGCCGCGTCGAGCGGGATGCAGACGGCTGGCACGCCCGTGGCGAGGCCCAGGTGAACATCGGCCGGCTGGTGTTCACCGATCTCCCCATCGTCGTATCGGACCTGACCGCCACGCTGCGCGGGGAGGGCGAGCGTATCGAGGTCGTCGAGGCGTCGGCGCAGGTGGGAGACGGCAGGCTCTCGGTCACGACGGGCCGTCTCCAGCTCTCGAACGCCGGTGCGGAGGTCGATCTCGCTCTTCGCGCCGATCGCGTGCCGCTCGAATACCCGGCAGGGCTCCGCACGCGATCGTCGGGCGACCTCCGGTTCACGGGCCGGTCCGGGGTCTTTCGCCTGGCGGGCGACGTCGTGGTGCACCGGGCGGTCTCCGAGCTGGAGGATGCGCGCGCGGCGCCCGGGTTCGATCATCTGAGTGCGGCGCTCACGGCCTTCCAGGGCCGCGGTTCGCTGCGCGATCGAACCACGCTCGATTTGCGCCTCCGATTGGAGGATGGCCTTCGCGTGGCCACTCCCCAGATCAGCCTCGTCGTCGACGGGGCGGTGCGCGTCGGGGGGACCCTGCTGGTGCCCGAGATCAACGGGTCGTTGACCTTCCGCGAGGGCGGCACCGTACGCGTCTCGCGCGCGCTGGTCCGTCTCGAGGGGGGGCGGGTCGAACTCTCCGGCTATCCGGCGCGGCAGCCAGAGGTGGAGGTGCGAGGGGCAACGCAGATCTCAGGGGTTGGTATCGACGTCTCGTTGTCGGGTCCGCTCGACGACGTGCGGATGACGCTGTCGGCGCGCAACAGGTCGGACCTGGGCCAGGGCGATCTGGCCACGCTCATCCTGACCGGTCGCACGACGTCGGCCGCCGCGTCGGAGAGCGGCGCCATCCTGGCCGAGGAGCTGGCCAGCTCTCTGGGCCGCGTGCTCAACCGGCAACTCGGCGGGTTCGTCATGTTCGATGTGTCGCGCGACGAGACGCTGATCCCGGAGCACACGAATTCCTCGCTTCGGATGAACATCGGCATCCCTCTGGGCAACCGGCTGTACGTCATCTACTCGCAGGGTCTCGACACGGGGACACAGCGGTGGATCGTCGACGTGCGGCCTGGCGGCGACTTCCGCCTGCGGGTGATCTCGAACGACGATGGCAGTGAAGCGGTGGAGGCCAGCCACCGGTTCGGCTTCGATGTCTGGTCGCGTCGACTCAGGCCGCCAGTCGAGCGGGTGCGCCAGCGGATCGGCCGTGTCATCGTCGTCGGCGCGTCCCCTCCGGAGGAAACGCAGGTCCGCTCGCGAATGCGGCTCGGGCCGGGCGACGAGTTCGATTTCTTCCGCAGCCTGGATGCCGCGCGTGCGGCGCAGGCGTGGTTCGTCGCCCAGGGCTTCCTCGAGGCGGTCGTCGACACCCATCACGAAACGACGACCGGCGGTAGTGTCGATCTGACCGTGCGCGTGGTCCGCGGGCCGCTCGTCCAGATCGAATGGCGTGGCGACGATCCGGGCCGATCGCTGCGCAGGCACGTGACCTCGGGGTGGAACAGCGTCCTGCCCCGTGACGAGCGGGCGGCGCGGCTCGCACGCGAGGTCCGACGCACCCTGCAAGGCTCGCGCTTCTATGCTGCCGCTGTGACCGCGACGGTCACCGAGGTGCCGGCAAGGCACGAGCAGGCGATCGAGGCCGTGCGCGTCACCTTCGACGTGACGCGCGGTTCGCGAGGCGCCGGCGTTGACGTGCGGTTCGAGGGCAACGCCTCGGTGCCCGACGCCATACTGGCCGCCGCGCTCCCGCCCAGGAACACCGCGGCCTTCTTCGCCCTGATCGAGCCCGACGCGTCGCGCCGGCTCGCTGCTGCGCTGCGGGTCGCGTATGCCACGGAGGGATTCCTCGACATGAGGGTCGGAGTGCCCCACGAGTCCTTCGCCGGTGCCGGTGAACGGTTGAGTGTGACCATTCCGGTCGTGGAGGGAGATCGGGCCCTGGTCGTCGCGCTCGAGCTTCCGGAGGCGGTGCGGGCGGGCGGCGCCACGGTTCCGGCACTTGCACTTCGCGACGGCACGCCGTTCCTTTTCGACGCCTACATGGCGGACCGGGCGCGCCTGCTCGCGTGGCTTCGCGAGGACGGCCATCCCGACGCACGTGTCTCGAGCGTCCTCGAGCCCAGGCCCGGCGGCCTCGCCGTCCGGTTCTACGCGGATCCCGGTCCACGGGTGACCATGGGCGTCGTGCGCACGGCCCGGGACGGCCGGACGCGCCCCTCCATCATCGAGAACGCGGTCGCGACGTCACCTGGAGAGGTGATCCGCGCGTCGACCCTGGACGAGGCGCGCCGACAACTGACCGACGCGCGGGTCTTCCGATCCGTCGATCTCCGGCTGGCGCCCGTTGACGGTCGCGAGGATGTCCGCGATGTCGTGGTCGATGTGGTGGAGCGACAGGACATCAACGTCGAGTACAGCCTCCGCTACACCACCGCCGGGCAGGCGCAGGTCGGCGGCGCGCCGTCCGAGACGCAGGCTGGCCTGCAGTTCGGCGCCGGGGTCGAGCTCGTCAACCCGTTCGGCGGGGCCGATCGCTATCGCGTCTCGGGGCTGCGCGGCGCGGAGCGGCAGTTGCTCAACGTGCGTTACGACCGGGCGATGTTCTTCGGATGGCACGTGCCCACGGAGGTGTTCCTGTACGACGATCGCCAGCGTCTGGAGGACGTCCAGGGTCTCGCGCAGCGCGTGACGGGAGCTACGTTCGAGCAGTCACGGAGCTGGCGCAGCGGGCTGGACGGCCGGCGGCTCCACGAACGCCTGCGCATGCAGTGGGGCTACACGATCAGGCACATCGACTACGCGGGCTTCACGCCCTTCGGCTCGACGCTCAACGGGCTGCGCGCGGGCCTGATTCACTCGCTCGTGGGTGACAACCGGGACAGCGTCACGGACCCGCGCCGCGGAGTGATGTGGTCGGTCGGCAGCGAGCTGGCCCTCGAGGGACTGGGGTCCGACGTGAACTACTATCGGACGTTCGGGCAGTTCTACGCGATCGTGCCGCTTCATCCGCGCCTCACCTGGGCGCAAGGCTACCGGTTCGGTGTCGTCCCGGGTGACGATCCGCTGCTGCTGCTCGACAACCGCTTCTTCACCGGTGGGGCGTCGTCCGTTCGCGGGTTCGCGGAACGGTCGCTCGGCCCGCAAACACCGGAGGGGGAGGCCCTCGGAGGGCAGGCGTCCGCGATCATCAATCAGGAACTCCGGTTCCCGCTCTGGAAGCGCGTGCACGGCGGCATCTTCTACGACGCCGGCAACGCGTTCGCGCTCGCCAGGGACCTCGACCTCCTCGATCTGCGCCACAGCGCCGGCGTCGGGCTGCGGGTGATGTTCCCGTTCGGTCCGGTGCGCTTCGAATGGGCGCACGTCCTCGGCCGGCGGGCCGGAGAGACGCCGTCCCGTTTCGTGTTCGGCATCGGGCACGCGTTCTGACGCGGGGCCCGATGCCGGCAGGTCACGGGGCGGGGTAGATCGTCCTCCCGGCCTTGATGGTCTCGACGATCTGGATGTCCTTGATCGTGAGCGGATCGATCGTCAGCGGGTTGCGATCGAGGATCACGAGGTCCGCGAGCTTGCCGGGTTCGAGGGATCCCTTGGTGCGTTCCTCGAAGTACTGATACGCCCCGTTGATCGTGATGGAGCGAATCGCGTCCATCACCGAGACACGCTGGTCGGGGCCGAGGAGCTGGCCGCTGCGCGTGATCCGGTTGACCTGACTGAACAGCACCATGATGGAACTGGGCAGGGCGACCGGGGCGTCGTGGTGCTGGGTGAAGACCATCCCGCGCTTCAAGGCCGACGCCGCCGGTGAGATCCGCGAGGCGCGCTCCGGCCCCAGCACGGAATCGCGATGCCAGTCCCCCCAGTAATACGTGTGCATGCCGAAGAACGAGGGGATGATGCCGAGTGCCTTCATCGCGTCGAGCTGATCCTCGCGGACCGTCTGCGCGTGGATCATCACTGGCCGGCGGTCGCCGGGGCCGTGTGTGGCCGTTGCCGCGCGCACGGCCCGGATGAACTGGTCGGCCGCGGCGTCGCCGTTGCAGTGCGCGTGGATCTGCCAGCCGTTCTTGAACGCGAGGTCCACGAAGGCATTGGCCTGCTCGTCGGTCATCGCGGGAGAGCCTGCGAAGTCCCGGTCCCTGCCCTCGGGCGGCACCAGGTACGGCGCCGTCAGCCACGCGGTCCTGCCCTGCGGCGACCCGTCGAGCGTGAGCTTGGCTCCCCCGATGCGGAATCCCCCCGTGTAGGTCTTCGACAGGAATGGGCCCTGAATGGCCGCCGCCGCGCCCTGGATGTCCGGATAGGCGACGATGTCCATGGCCAGTTCGCCGCGGGACGCGAGGGCGGCTTGCGTGTCCACGGCTTCCTTCGTCGCGCGGCCTTCCTGGGCGGTCGTGAACCCGAACCGGGCGTATTGTGCGATACCGGCTTTGAGCAGCGCCACGTTGTCGTCGCTGCCCAGCCGGCCGAGTTTGCCAAACAGGAGCGGCCACGACGCCATGCCCCCGATGAGACCATCGGGCTCGCGGCTGCCCGGGCGGCGGCGAATGGTTCCACCCGGCGGGTCCGGCGTGTCCGCCGAGTAGCCGGCGGCTTCGAGGCCCTTGCTGTTCAGGACCGCGAGATGGCCCGACTGGTGGACGATCAGAACCGGCGTGTCTGCCGAGACGGCATCGAGGTCGTCGCGGGTGGGGTGCCGCTGCTCCTTCAGTTGCGAGTCGTCATAGCCGAAGCCGACGATCCAGCCCGTGGTCGCGATGGCGGCGCTCGATCTCGCCGTCCAGTCCTTCAGCGTGGCCTGAAGGGACGCGATGTCGGTGACCTTGCCGTCCGGCGGAGACAGCAGGTTGGCTGTCGCGGCCTGTACGCCGACGTTGAAGACGTGCCCGTGCGCGTCGATGAAGCCGGGGAGCATGGTCCGGTCCCCGAGGTCCACGACCCGTGTCGTGCCGCCCCGGAAGGCCATGACGTCGGCCTGTTCCCCGACGGCGAGGATCCGGCCGTCCTTGACGGCCAGCGCGCCCGCCGAGGGCTGCGCGTCGTTGACCGTGATGATCGTGCCGCCGTGGTAGATCGTGTCGGCCGTCTCCCGGGCGCCACGGCTGCCACAGCCGAGCCCGGCCGC
>CAYLZN010000030.1:0-29393 GCA_964387935.1 uncultured Vicinamibacteraceae bacterium
GTGACGGGTCCTCTGCTGACAGGTCCTGGTGCTTGTGGTCGTAGCGCTCCGCGATTTCGACCTGGCAGATGCGCACGGGGGCACGATGTCGGATGGCTTCGAACAGGGTCACGATCTCGAGCCCCCAGTCCGAGGGCAGGCGCATCCGCGATGCCAGGTCGCGCTGGACGGCGAACTCACCAGACAGGGCGTAGCGAAACGAGGCGAGGTACCGGATGTAGGGATCGGACCCGATCAGGCGCGTGAAGGCGGCCAGGAGGGGCGACAGGAACAGCCGCGTCACGCGGCCGTGAAGGCGATCGGACAGGCGCGCGTAGTACGCCTTCACGAAATCGAAGTCGACGATGGGATCGAGGGCCGGCAGGACGAGGCGGGCGAGCATCTCACGGCTGAAGTTGACGACGTCCGCGTCCTGGAAGGCCATGTAGTCCGCGCGTTCCTCGGCGAGCACGTACCCCATGGCGAGCCAGCACGCCCGGCCCTTGCCTGGTGTGCCGATGAACAGGCCCACCTCCTGCATACGGGCGAGCAGACGCTGGATCGCTGGGGCTTCACTCCACAGGATCACGACGCGCCCCGGATACCGGGCGAAGAACCGTCTCGTCCGCTCGTAGTCCTCGCGGCTGGCCTTGTTCAGCGAAATCACGAGCGAATCGAGATACGACACCCGGCACAGCTCGTCGAGAATCCGGCTGAGGGCTGGCCGATCCATCTCGCTCGGGATCATCGGGACAATGAGCGACACGGGGAACTTCTTGCTGATTGCGAGAATCTGAGCCTCGATCTCCTCGACCGGCCGTGCCACCAGCCGCGGGAGCGATGTGACGGGACCACTCTGATGGAAATCGCTCATGACCGCCCCTCCTCGTCTGCCTCATCACCTGACCGGCTTCCGACTCCGTCGAGACGCTGCAGCCGCTCCACGTTCGAGCCACGGCCGCCCGCAAGGAGGCCGTAGGCCCGGTGCACGTCGGCGAGGGTCACCACCCCGACCAGCAACCGTACGTCGAGCCGCGAGACGACCGGCACGAGGCGTTCGCGTGCGAGCTGCCGCAACGCCACGTCCAGCAATTCGTCCGGGTGTACCACCGCCAACCGACGAAGGGCTGGATGCGCCTCGAGAGGGAGATCATCGGGCTCCTGGCTGGATCGCGTCAGCGACCCGGCCTCGAGGGTGCACCACCCACGCTCCGCGACGTGAACCAGGATCTGGCCTGAACGACTGCTGCCCAGGGCGCGCCTCGCGGCGACCGGCGTGGCCGAGGCCGGCAGCACTGGAACGTTCGACGGCTGGAGGGCGTCCTCGACCCGCAGCGGCTCGTGCTCGCGCTGGGCCTGGGCCGAGGGAAGCACGACACCCTCGAGTTCGGCAACCTCGTCGAGCAACGAACGCCGCCTGATCTGCCGCGCGGTGAGGTACCCCAGCGTCGCCGTGATCATCGCCGGCACGATGATGGCCGACGTGGCACTCAACTCGAATGCCATGAAGACGGCAGTCATCGGGGCACGGAACACGCCGGCGAACACACCCGCCATGCCAACCAGCACGTACAGGCTCGCCGGGCTGACGGCAAAGGGCACGAGGTCGGACGCGAACGTGCCGGCCGCGCCGCCCACCATCGCGCCTATGAACAATGTCGGTGCGAACAGACCGCCTGGAGAGCCGGCACCGAACGCGATGGCCGCCACGACGAGCTTGGCGACGCCCAGGAGGGCCAGCATGCTCCCCGAGTACTGGCTGTGCAGAGCGGCGTCCATCGCACGGTAGCCCGGTCCGAGCACCTCCGGGAGCCACAGTCCCGCGGCGCCCGCTATCATCCCCGCCACAAACGGCCCGGCGGCCGCGGGTATGCGCGCGTCGCCAGCCACCCGATGCCGAATGCGGGTCACACCCCACGAGTAGGACGTGGCGAGCAGCCCCGCCCCGATGCCGAGCAGGACGAAGACCACCGCCTCCCGCGGGTCAGCCATGACTCCAAGCTCGGGAACCCGGAAGAGCGGCGAGTCCCCGAGGAACACCCGCGTCGTGACGACGGCTGACGCGGCGGCCAGCACGATGGACCCCAGCACGGCCGCGTCCCAGGCCGCAATGACCTCCTCGATGACGAAGAGCACGCCGGTGATCGGCGTGTTGAACGCCGCGGCAATGCCCGCGGCGGCCCCGATCGGCGCGACCTGGCGCATCGAACGCTGCGACAGGCGGAACGTCCGCCCGAGCAGTGAGGCCATCCCGGCCCCCATCATCAGCGAGGGGTCCTCTGGTCCGAGCGGGGTTCCCGTTCCGATCGACAGGCTGCACGCCACGAATTTCCCGGGAACCGCAACCACAGGGATGCGACCGTTCGACACGTAGAGCGCCGACTTCGTGTGGACGATCCCGCTGCCGCCCGCCGAGGGCACGAGGCGCCGCACGAGGAGCGTCGCCAACGCCGCGCCGACGCCGGGCACCAGGACCCGAAGCACCGACGAGGTCGCCGCATCTTCCATCGTCCAGGCCACCAGGTCGATCGCTGTGTGGAAGCAGACGATGAGGAGGCCCGTCGAGATGCCAATCAGAACCGACAGCATCAGGAAGCGACGTGCTTCGTTGGGCGACGCTGGCACGGCGCGTCCCCGAGCGGCTGCCGGCGTCATGTCTGCGGCACTCCCAGCGCCTGGCGGAACACGAGATCGAGGGCCTCGGGGTCAGTCTGCGGCGGACATCGATCCTGCACGCGGCGTGCGAGTTCCTCCATCGCTTCAGTGCCCACGTCCGGTTGCCGGAGCCGCCGCGACAGTGACAGGGAGGCCCACTTCCTGGTGCGGCGGACGAATGCCTCCTCGTCGTCATCGGCGGAGGCCGAGCCACGACACTGGGCCAGGCGCTCGAGGCCGAGCGTGAGCACACGGGTCGTGCGCTGGACACGCTCGACCACCGAGAGACGACGCCGCGTCGGATCGAGCGCGAGCACGGCGGCGGCGAGATCACGCCGCGCAGCCGACGTCAGGTCGTCAGGATTCGAATCGACGGCTCGCCGCGCGGCACTCCAGGCGGCCTCGTAGTCGGCGCGTGCGAACTCGGCCTCTGCAAGGCCCGCGTAGGCCGACCCCGGGTCGGCGAAGCGCTCGATCACCGTGCGGTACACCCTTGCGGCCGCATCAGGGAAGTGCAGGTCGAGCAGCGATCGTGCCACGGAGAGCTGCAGGGTCAGGTCACCGGGAAACGAGCTGGCCAGCTGGTTCAGCTCCGCTCGAACCCTCTCGCGGCTGGCGGTGCGACGCAGGAGGTCGAGCAGTTCGAGCCGGGCCTGCAGGCGGTCGCCTTCCTCACCAGCGCCCCATCGGCCATAGATCGCGCGATAGTACGCCGACTCGGCGGCTGCGGCGTGGCCACGGGCGAGCCCGATGCGCGCCAGGGTGAGGTTGGCGGGACCGTGCACCGGATCCTCGCGCAGCCCGTCCCGCACGTAGGTTTCCGCCTCGGTGGCTCTGCCCGACGCGAGGAGGGCCTGCCCGAGGGCGAGCCGGTAGTCGAAACGGTCCGGCGCCAGCGCGACGGCCTCCCGGAGGCGACTGACGGCAGCGTCGGTGTGACCGGCGGTCGTCGCCTCCCGTCCGGCGCCAGCGGCGCGGGCGGCGCGGGCCGCCTTGCGTTCGTGGTACTCGCCGGACATGGCCACCGCCATCGCTGACAGCGCAACCAGCACGGTCGCCACCAGCGTGCCCCGCAGCAGCGGGCGCTCGGCGAGGGCGAGACTGGGCCCCGCGGCCCCGGGGGACGCCTTGTGCTCGGTCACAGCCTCACGCGGGAACCAGCCGCCATGGCGTCATGCTAGCAGGGATTCACTTTGAACTCAAAGAGTCTAGGTCCGTCACGACCATGCGCCACAGGCCTTGTGCCTTGTGCCTGCACCGGTGGGCTCCTCGAGCTGACTCGGATCGTATGCGTCGCGCGAGACCCGGTCAAACCCCGGGGTGCCTCGAGGCCGGGTGACATATGCTTGCCAGGCGAATGGCGCGAAACACCGTCCTGCTCGTGCAGCCGTCGTTCCAGCCGCCGGGAGGCGGCAATGCGCTCGCCGCCTGGATGCTCGAGGCCCTGCGACGCGACTACAGGCTCACGGTGTGCACCTGGCGTCCCTTCCAGGTCGAGGAGATCAACCGCTACTTCGGCACGTCGCTGAGCACCGACGAGATCGAGGCCCTCGCCGTCCCGTCAGCCGTCCGTTCGCTCGTCGACGCGATCCCGCTGCCCCTGAGCCTCCTCAAGTCGTCGCTCCTCATGCGGTTCGCGCGTCGCCGGATGTCCAGGTACGACCTCGTAATCTCGGCCAACAACGAGGCCGACTTCGGTCGTCCCGGCATCCAGTACGTGCACTACCCCGCCTACGAACGACCGCGGCCGCAGGTCGATCTCCGATGGTATCACCGCCTGCCCTTCGTGCTCGCCGCGTACTACCTGGTCACCGACTGGCTGTTCGGAGGCGCGACCCTGCGGTTCTCGCACAACCTGACGCTGGTCAACTCGGACTGGACCGGAGACGCGTTCCGCCGCCGACACGGTGGGGAGCCGCGCACCCTCTACCCGCCGGTCGCGGGCACGTTCGCCGATGTGCCATGGGCGAAGCGGCAGGGCGGCTTCGTCTGCCTCGGACGGATCGCGCCAGAAAAGGACGTAGACACGGCCATCGACATCGTCGAGGCCGTCCGGCGTGTGCACCCGGAGGCGCACCTCCACCTGGTCGGAAGCCCCGGCCGGCCCAGCTACGCTCGACGCATCCTGGCGCGGGCGGCGGCCCATCCGGATTGGATCACGCTGCACCTGGACGTCTCGCACGACGAGGTGCGCAGGATCATCACGGGCCACCGCTACGGCCTGCACTGCATGGAGGACGAGCACTTCGGCATGGCGCCGGCCGAGATGGTCACCGGCGGCTGCATCGTCTGGGTGCGCGACCGCGGAGGCCAGGTGGAGATCGTCGGCAGCGACCCGCGGCTGATGTTCAGCTCAACCGATGAGGCGGTGGCCAGGATCCTCGAGGTCATGGCCAGCCACGCGGAACAGGACGACCTGCGGGCGCTGCTCGCCCGCCGGGCGCCGCACTTCTCTCTCGAGCGGTTCACGGACGGCATTCGGGCCGCCGCCCTGGAGCAACTGGCCCGTCAGGGTGCGAGGCCGGCCGACACGAGTCCGCGGAACTCGGCGTGGCGCTCCAGCAGCTCGTCGTAGGTCCCCTCCCCGACAACGCACCCCTCGCTCAGCAGGACCAGCCGGTCGCAGGCCCGGACCGTCGAGAGACGATGCGCGACGACCACGGTGGTCTTGACGCCGCGCAGCACGCCCAGAGCCGAGACGATCGCGCGTTCGGTCTGATTGTCGAGGGCCGAGGTGGCTTCGTCCAGGACCAGCACGTCCGGGTCGCGGTAGAGCGCCCTCGCGATGGCAACGCGCTGGCGCTCACCGCCTGACAGGCGGGCGCCCCGTTCACCGATCCTGGTCTCGAGTCCCTCCGGCAGCGAAGCCACCAGCTCGTCGAGGTGCGCGAGGCCGACGACGGTCCTGATCCTGGCGTCGTCGATGCGCTCGTCGGACACGCCGAACGCCACGTTGCGCCGGAGGGTGTCGTCGAGCAGACCAAAAGCCTGCGGCACGTACCCGATGCGCTGCTGCCACCCCCGGAGGTTGGTGCGGATGTCGATCCCATCCACGCGCACCGCGCCAGACTGTGGTTCGAGCAGGCCCAGCAGCACGTCCACGAGCGTGCTCTTCCCGGCACCGGTCGCTCCGACGAGGCCCACCGATTCGCCGTGCCGGATGGTCAGCCGGACCTCGTGCAGCGCCGCGCCGCGGTCATCATCGTACGCGTAGCTGACGTCTTCGACGTCGATGCGACGGGTGAACGTGACGGGCGGCGCGGGGACACCAGGCTCCGCCGCGGCCAGAGGCTCGAACCTCGCGAGGTCGTCGCAGACGGTCGCCATGTGCGGGCGGGCGCTCTGCGCCAGCGCGAAGTTGAGCGTCAGGCGGTTGGCCGCCGGAACGATGCGGAACGCGGCGTACGCGTAGAGCGCCAGCACGCCGATGACACCGGGGCCGCCCGGGCCCGCGGTGGCCACGGCCATGACGGCGACCGTGGCCGCCACGATGAATGCGGTTTCGACGAGGAGGCGGGCTCCCGTGGTCAAGGCGCCGAGGCTGGCCCTCGTCGCGGCCAACTGGCCCCGCCGGGCCGCGAAGGCCGACAGGACCTGCCGCTCCGCCCCCATGATCCTCGTTTCCTTCAGGAGCGCCAGCCCCTGCTGCACGTCCTGGAGCAGCGCTTCGTTCAGCCGCTTCGACTCGGCGCCGAGCGTCCGTGCCGTGCGGCGGACGACGAGCATCGGCCCGAGAAGGACGAGGGCGAGAACGGCGGCCGATGCGCCCGTCGCGAGCGGTGCGGCGAGCGCCAGGATGGCCACCAACCCCAACAGGGTCAGCGCCTCGGTCGCGATGTTGACGGCCGATCCCAGCCCCAGCGCGAAGGCCGACTCCACCGACGTGCCGACGGCCTGGATGGTCGTCGCCGAATTGCGCCGAAGGTGCAGCGCATAGGGCGCCAGCAGGTAGGACCGCAGGAGCCGTGCGGCCACCTCGGAGGCCGTTCGCTGGACGACCGTGTCCTGGAACCAGACGAAGCCCGTGAGCAGCAGACCGCGCACCAGATAGAACAGGATCACCAGGCCGCTGACCACGACCACGAGCCGGGCTGGATTGGCGGGAGGCGCCGCAGGCAGGAGCCACTGCAGGCCCGGCACGCTGGTCATCCGGGCCGGGTCGGCCACCACGGTGCCAAGGGTCAGGACCATGCC
This sequence comes from uncultured Vicinamibacteraceae bacterium, assembly GCA_964387935.1. Classification (GTDB taxonomy): domain Bacteria; phylum Acidobacteriota; class Vicinamibacteria; order Vicinamibacterales; family JAFNAJ01; genus CAYLZN01. The sequence goes on from CAYLZN010000030.1 coordinate 6,829, forward strand.
GGCGCCGAGGCCCTCGAGAAGCGCGGCACCCAGCGCCAGGGGCACCAGCAGCGCCCACTGCCACTGACGCCGCCGGGGCACCAGGCGCAGCGTCTGCGTGATGTCGGAGAGCACGCTCATCCCCGCGGCGCCACGTAACTCTTGCGGGCGCGGGCCTTCATGCCCTTCGGCGTGACACGGACGTCGATCTCGTGCACCTTGCCGTCGCGCCTGGGCGGGGCGAACCCCATCAGGTACTGGCCGTGCAGTTCGTCGGCGACCTGGGCGAACGCGACGCCGAGGTCCTCGCCGTACTTGATCTCGACATAGCCCCCGCCTGTCTCCTCCGCCACGCGTGCAAGGCCAGGGTCCGGCAGGTCCTCGACCAGTGCCGCGCGCAGCCCGCCGGGCCCGACCCCGATCGGTGGTCGTTGCCGGCTCCGGCTTCGCATGCCGATCGCGTACACCATCACGTCGTCTCGCCGCGCGCGATCGATGACCTCGGCCTGGCTCATGAACTTCTGGTTGAACCCGAACGTGCCGCTGTCCTTGCCGTCGCTCAGCACGAGGATGACGCGGCGTTCCGGGTCCTCCTTGTCGAAGCCGTCCATCGCCTGGTCGAGCGCGCGCCAGAGCGGCGTCGGGGCGTCGGGGGCGATGCTCGTCGGCAGCGCGCGCCGGAGCTCGCCGGCATCGCGTGTGAACTCGCTGATGGTGATCTCGTGGCCGAACGCCCCCACCCGCACGAGGTCGTCGGGACGCAGTCGCGTGAACAGCTCGCCGGCCGCGGCGCGCAGCAGTTGCAGGTTCCCCTCCATGCTGCCCGAAACGTCGAGCATGACCACGAGCCGGACGGGCTGCGGCGTGTTGTCGAAGAGGGTGATGGGCTGCGGCTTGCCCTCGTCGCGAATCTCGAAGTCGCTCTGCGCGAGCGACGTAACCAGGCGGCCGTCGCGGTCCGTCACAGTGACGAAGACACGAACGACGTCGCTGCGGCCGCGGAAGACAGGCTGGTCCTGTCGCACGTCCGCTCCCGGGCCCCAGAGGACACCGCAGGCGAGCAGGAAGGCCGGAGCGGCACGTGACTTCATCCCTCACTCATACCACGCGGGGCGGATGCGGCGCTCAGGCGGGTTGTTTCACAGGGGCGGCCGAGGCGACCGGGGGCTGGGCGCCAGCCTCCATCGCGGAGGCGGCTGGACCCGATCCCCCAGGGCATCGCTCGTTCGACGACGATCTGCGGGTCCGGCCCCAACGCCCCCTGGACGGTCAACGCAGACAAAAAGGGAACAGACGGGGGTATGCTCTCGCCCATGAAGCGCAGAGACTTCCTCGTGTCCTCCGCCCTCGGCGCTGTCGGTGCCGCGACGCGCCACGTACCGGCCGCGGCGCAGACGCCACCTTTCCCGACACCCTCGCTCACCCCGAAGATCCTCATCTCGGGCGGGAGTTACGGCGAACCGTTCATCCGCTACATGGCCACGCTCACCGGCAAGCCGCGCCCGAAGCTGCTGTACCTGCCGACGGCGGCCGCCGACAGCCCGGCCGGCATGGTCAACTGGTTCCGCAACTGCTCGCGCCTGAACGTCGAGCCGTCCGCGCAGGAGACGTTCATCACCAGCAGCCGCCAGCAGCGGACATGGGAAGACGTGCTGCTCTCAGTGGACGGCATCGTCTGTTCGGGCGGCAACACGCTCAACCAGCAGGCGTTGTGGAAGGCGCACGGCATCGACGTCATCTTGCGCGAGGCCTGGCAGCGAGGCATCGTCCTCGGCGGGGCGAGCGCTGGATCCTTGTGCTGGTTCGAGGAGGGAACGACCGACTCGCGGCCAAAGCAACTGACCACGGTGCAGTGCCTCGGCTTCCTGAAGGGCAGCCACTCGCCGCACTACGACGCTGAAAAGGACCGGCGGCCATTGTTCCAGAAGCTGATCGGCTCCGGGCAGATGAAGCCTGGCTATGCCTGCGACAACGACGCCGGGCTCTACTTCGAAGGCGACGCCGTGAAGCGCGTGGTCGCCACGCGAGACGGGGCCAAGTGCTACTACGTCAGCGTCGTCAACGGGCAGGTCGTGGAGCAGGTGCTCGAGCCGGAGAGGATCGCCTGAACGAGGAGGAGCTCATGGTCCGCACGCGCGTCGTGATCCCGTCCTGCCTGATCCTCATGGCCCTGGCGGTGTTTGCGCCGTCCCTCGCGGGTCAGGCACGAGCGACCCGGCCACTGACCTTCGACCGCTACCACGGCTACCAGGAGACGGCGAACCTGCTCCGCGCGTGGGCCGCCGCTCATCCGACGCTGGCGCGGGTGTACTCGATCGGCAAGGACTTCAAGGGGTTCGAGACCTGGCTGATCGAGATCACCAACCAGCAGGTCGGCAAGGCAGAGGAGAAGCCGGCCTTCTGGGCCGACGGCAACATCGACGCCGATGAGCCCTCGTCGACAGAGGTGATTCTCTTTCTCGCAGAGCGCCTGCTCTCGCGCCACGGTACGGACCCCGAGATCACGCGGCTGGTCGACACGACCACGTTCTACCTCGTCCCGATCTCCAACCCGTACATGGCCGATCTCTACGTCTCCACCCCGATGACGGGCATCGTCTCGAGCATCAACGCGCGCCCGCGCGACGACGACGGCGACGGCCGCCTGGACGAGGATCCGCCGGACGACGTGGACGGGGACGGGCAGATCCTGCAGATGCGCGTGCGCGATCCGCGCGGCACCTTCCGCGTGCATGCGAGGGATCCGCGGTTGCTGATGCGGGTCCGGGCCGACGAGACCGGCGAGTGGACCGTGCACACCGAAGGCCTGGACAACGACGGCGACGGCCAGTTCAACGAGGACTGGATTGGCGGCGTCGATCTCAACCGGAACTTCCCGTTCGACTGGCAGCCCGAGTGGATCCAGGAGGGCTCCGGCCAGTATCCGCTGTCGGAGCCCGAGTCGCGCAACATCGTCGAGTTCATCGTCGGACACCCGAACATCGGGTTCGTCGTCAACGGCCACTCGGGCCCGGATGACGGGCTCCTGTATCGGCCGTACGGGTCGCGGCCGGACACGGCGATTCCGCGACAGGACTTCCTCACGATGGCGACGTTCGGAGAGAAGTTCGCGAGCCTGAGCGGCGGGCTGCGGACGCTGCCGCCCTACGGCGCGGAGGCCGAACGACGGTTCGGGCCCGGCCGCCAGGTGTACGGCCGCGGCTTCATGCTGGAGTGGGCGTACGAGATGGCGGGGGCCTTCTCGTTCGTCGCGGAGCACGGGATCATCCCGGGCGACGCGGATCGTGACGGGCGTGTGACGGAGGAGGAGTTGATCCGGGTGTCGGACGCGGAGTTCGGCGGCCGGCTGTTCGTGGACTGGAAGCCGTTCCGCCACCCGACGCTCGGCGACGTCGAGATCGGCGGGTTCGTGAAGCTCACCAAGCCGAACCCGCCCCCGGGTCGCTACCTCGAGCGCCTGGTCCAGATCTACGGGGCGATGTACGAGTACTGGGCCACGACGTTGCCGCGGATCGCACTTCGGGTCGAGCCTCCGCGCGTGTCACCGCCCGGGCATCACGTGGTGCGGGCCGTGATCGAGAACGAGGGCCTGCTCCCCACCAACGTGACCCGGAAGGCGGTCGAGAACGGGTACGCCGACCCGGTGGTGGTGACGATCGAGACGAGTCCGAACGTGGAGGTCGTCGCGGGAGACGCGCGGGTCAGGGTCGGGCACCTCCAGGGGCGGGCGTTTCAATATCGGCGGGCGTTGTCGTCGGGGCTTGCGGCAGGAGAGTCCGCCTCGCAGGCGTTCTCATGGGTCGTGCGCACGCGCGACGGTCAGCCCGGGTGGGTGGAGGTGTCCGCCCGGTCGGCGAAGGCTGGCGTCGCGCGCCAGCGCGTGAGCGTGGGCGGGCCGGGCAGCCGGTAAGGGGGCCGCGCCTGCGACCTGGGGCCGCGGTGCGGCCCCCGGATCGCACGGGATCTCTCAGGACCGACGAACGTTCGCTTGCAGGGCGGGCGAGACTGCCTCACTTGCCTCTGCGTCGGCGCGCCGACCGCAGCGCGCCGAGGAGGCCAGTGCCGAGGAGCAGCGCCGAGGTCGGTTCAGGCACCGCCGACGCTTCCGCCACAGTCGCTGCAAAGAACTGCACCTCCGACAGGCCCACGTGACCGGCGTTGTCGGAACTGCCGAAGTTGCTGAGAATCTGGAACTCGACGTATCGAGCGTTGCCCCATGCCGAGGCATCGATGTCGAACCCCAGGTCGCCGGCAACCCCGCTGGCCATGCTGAACACGAACTGCCCCTGATTCAGCCAGTTGGTCAGGTCGTTCGACGTCCGGATGGTGACGTCCTTCGCGCCCCGCCCGTTGTAGGGCTGGTAGAAGTTCAGGTTCCAGACGTGGACCGATCCCAACTCGTAGGTGGTACCGAGATCGAACACGATTGTGCCCTGTCCGGTCTGGCTGATCGTCTGCCAGGAGTTCCCGTCCACCGACGTGACTGCGTGACCTCCCCCAGAGAGCCCGCTGCCGTCCACGACATGGACCGCGCGAAGGTCCCACGGAGAGAGCGTGTACTCGGAACTGACGGACTCGACCGTGACACCAGAGATGGGCGCAGCCAGGGCCCATGAGGAGATCGCCAGGCCAGCCACGAACGCTGTCACGACACGCGCATGCTTCATCGAACACCGCCTCCCTCCTGACCGTCCGGGTGAACCGACGGGCGGTCTCGCCCGGGTCGTCAGGGCAGACAGCAAGGCGAGTGCCGGCGGGCGTGGTCAGCTGCGTGTCCGTCCTCCCGGGACAACTTGTGATTTCCGTCACAATCACGGATCTGTAACTGCTGCCCGCCATTCATTTGCACCTCCAACCATGACCAAGGTCTGCAGCGGGGGTGTCTTCGCCAGCACGATCGCGGCGCATGGACACGGGCGGGCCCACCGTGCCCCTGGCTTTCGCGCACGCGGCCTCTTCGCCCCGGGACATGGAGGACTTACACTCCTGTCTCATGGCAGGTCTGTGTGAAGTCGGCACACTCACGCGCGTCCTCGTCAAGCACCCGCGGGAGGCATTCCGAAGCGCGGCGCAGGTCGCGGACCAGTGGCGTGAGCTCGAGTTCACGGCGCTACCGGACTTCGCCAGGGCCTGCGAGGACTACGAGGCCTTCCTCGCCCTCCTCGGCGCGGCGGGCGCGCGCATCGACCGGTTGCCGTCGGCGCCGGGCACGACCCTCGACTCGATCTACGTGCGCGACGCGTCGATCGTCTCGCCCCGCGGTGTCGTCCTGTGCCGGATGGGCAAGGCCGCGCGACGAGCCGAGCCCGCCGCGCAGGCGGAGGCATTCGCGACCCTGGGTATCCCAATCGCCGGGGCAATCGAGCCGCCAGGCTGTCTCGAAGGTGGCGACGTCGTGTGGTTCGACGATCGCACGGTCGCGGTGGGGCGCGGGCTGCGCACCAACGACGAGGGAATCCTCCAGATCAGGGCGCTCCTGGGCGACGCGGTCGAGGTCGTCGTGGTGCCCCTGCCCTATCACCGCGGCCCGGAGGACGTGTTTCACCTGATGTCGATCGTGAGCCCGGTCGATCGCGATCTGGCCGTGGTCTATTCACCGCTGATGCCGGTGCCCTTCCGCGAGTGGCTGGAGGCGCGCGGGATCGGGCTGGTCGAGGTACCCGACGAGGAGTTCGCGTCGATGGGCGCACACGTGCTGGCGATCGCGCCGCGGCGGTGCGTGATGGTCGCCGGCAATCCGCGTACGCGGGCCCGCCTCGAAGCCGCCGGCGCCGAGGTGCTCGAGTACGAGGGCCGCGAGATCAGCCTGAAGGGCGGCGGCGGCCCGACCTGCCTGACGAGGCCGGTCGTGCGGGCGGACGAGCATCCGTGACCTCGAGCTCGTCGGACTCTCCCTGTCTCTGGCCGTCGACGAAGGTATTGAGTCCATGCCACCAGGGTATTACCATTGAGCCATGGACACGGTGACGTTCAAGCTGGAACGACGGCACATTCAGCGTCTGAAGGATCAGGCCGAGGCCACCGGACGCTCGCAGGCGGCCGTCGTCCGCGACTTGATCGATCGGCACCTCGGGCGACGAAGGCCGTCGCTGCACGAACGCGCCAAGGACCTGTGCGGGTCCGTCGACGGCGCCAGGGACCTCTCGACGCGAAAGCTCGATCGGTATGGCCGGGACTAGGGTCCTCCTCGACACGGGCCCGCTCGTCGCCTATCTGAATCGCAACGATCGTCATCATGCCTGGGCGATCGAGACCTGGAGCGCGCTGTACGAGCCGCTCTGGACGTGCGAAGCGGTACTGTCGGAGGCGGTGTTCCTCGTGCAGTCCGACACCGGAGACGTGGATCCGATCCTGCGCCTCCTGGAACGGCGCCTCGTGCGACTCGATTTCGTCGCCACCGATCATCAGGCGGACGTCGTCCGCCTGTTGCGCAAGTACCGCGACCAGCGCATGAGCCTTGCCGACGCGTGCCTCGTTCGAATGGCGGAAATCAGCGAGAACTGCCAGGTGTTCACCACCGACCGGGACTTCCTGGTGTACCGCCGCAAGGGACGGCAGGTCCTGCCCCTGCTGGCGCCATTCAGGCGGTGACCCTCCGGTTCATTCACCCCGCGGCTGACGGGCGCCTCTTCCCGTGCTGCGTCGCCTGCTCGAACGCGTGCGCGAGCTGCAGGACGCGCCAGTCCGCGCGGCGGCCGCCCACGATCTGCACGCCGACCGGCAGGCCGTCGACCGTGAAGCCTGCCGGCACGGAGATGGCAGGCGTCGCCATGAAGCTGACGTAGAAGCACGCGCGCATCCAGTCGATGTAGGTCGCCATCGGCTGGTCGCCAATCGACGTGGGATACGGCACCGTGACATCGAACGGCACGACCTGCGTCACGGGCAGGACGAAGTAGTCGTACGTCTCGAAGAACTGCCGCACCTGCTCCTGCATCAGGGCCTGTCGTGCGAGGGCGCGCCCGATGTCGGCGCCGGTCAGCCGCTCGGCCAGCGCGACCTCGAACCTGATCGTGTCCTTGACCCACTCCGGCCGCTCTCCCACGAGCAGGGCGTACCGCGGGTGATTGGCCGCGACACGCAGGGTGGTGAACGCGTCCTCGACCCCGGTGAAATCCGGCTCGTCCTCCTCCACCCGGCACCCGAGGCCCTCGAACACACTCCGCGTTCGGTTCACCACCTCGCGGATCTCCGGCTCGAACGGAATCCCGCCGAGGTCCTTCCACCACGCGATGCGGGTGCCCCTGAAGGTGCGACCGAGCGGGTCGCGGAAGCGGGACCCGTCCTCGGGGAGCGAGAGCGGGCTGCTGGGATCCGGACCCGCCATGGCGCTGAGGAACAGCGCGACGTCGGCCACCGTGCGGGCCATCGGCCCCGCGACCGAGAGCGGCGACCACGTGCCGGGAGTGTCCGGCACACGCCCAGGGGAGGGACGGAAGCCCACGACGTTGCAGAAGGCCGCCGGGTTGCGGAGCGATCCGCCCGTGTCGCTGCCGTCGGCGATCGGCACCAGGCCGCACGCCAGCGCCGCGGCCGCCCCGCCACTGCTGCCTCCACACGTCCGGGTCACGTCATAGGGATTGCGCGTGGCCCCGAATACGCTGTTGAACGTCTGCGAGCCGGCGCCGAACTCGGGCGTGTTGGTCTTGCCGCAGGTGATCGCGCCCGCCTTGCGGATGCGGGTGACGAGGAGCGCATCGACGGTCGGCACGGCGTCGCGGTAGAACGGTGACCCGTACGTCGTCCGGATGCCCGCGGTGTCGACCAGGTCCTTGTGTGCCACGGGCAGGCCGTGCAGCACGCCGAGCGGCTCCCCGCGCGCAGCCCGCTCGTCGGCCCGGGCCGCGTCGGCCAATGCCCGCTCGGCCACCAGGGTGACGATCGCGTTCACCCTCGGGTTGACACGCTCGGTCCGCGCCAGGTGCGCCGTAATCACGTCCCGCGCAGACACCTCCTTGCGCCCCAGTCGTGCGGCGAGCTCGATCGCCGTCAGTTCGCACAGGTCGTCGCTGCCGGCCATGACCCTACACGGCTCACTGCATGTAGCCGTCGATGTGCACGGTGTTGGTGGCGAAGTTCACCGTCCCGACGCCCCAGATCTGCCGCGCGTTGACCCAGGCGTAGTGTTCCGACGCCGTCGTGAGCCTGACGTTCTCGCGAAGGTCGGCGACGGGCTCAGCCGCGCGAGGCAGGCCCACGCCGTCGGCAGCCAGCGCAATCCGGTGCCCATCGTCGGTGTCGATCACGGCGTGGATGTCGAGATCGATGCGGCCGTCGGCGCGCATCCTCACGTAGTCCACCCCGCGCACCCGCCCGGTCAACCGACCGGTGGCACGCCCGTCGAAGGCGACGTCGATGCGAGCCCCCTGCGGCGGGACGGGCGACTGGCCGCTGAGAATGGCCTCGAGCGTCACGCCGAAGTCGGTGACGCCCGTGATCGTCAGGTCGTACTCGTAGATCTTCTCGCCAGTCATGGAACCCTCCCTGCGCGTCGCGCGCACACGATGATCCCGTCAGCAGAACACGGAAGACGTCCGATCGGGTCAGCGCTGTTGGTGATCGTAGGTCTGCGATACGTCGCCGTATTTGCGAATCGAAGCGCTACGATACACCGAGTCCGGACCCTCGCACGCCTTGAGCCCTGAGCCTTGAGCCCTGAGCCTTGAGCCCTGAGCCCTGAGCCTTGAGCCTTGAGCCCTGAGCCTTGAGCCCTGAGCCCGTCAGTACTTGAATAGATAGCTCACCTTGACGAACACCTGCCGCCCGACCGACGTCGTCGGTGCGCCGCCGTAGCCCCAGGGGCGCTGCAAGGGGTCGTTCAGGACGAGGTTGGCGTAGGTGTCCGTGTAACCCAGGTACACCGCCGTCCACGGGTTGACCAGATACGTGACGAGGATGTCGAAGCCGAGGCGCTTCTCGCGATCGAGCGACACCAGGTCGGCGTTGGGCAGCACCGCCTCGTAGTCGACGATCATTCGCGTCGACAGCGGTCGGGTGAACTGGTAGTTGAGGCGGCTCCGGACGATGTGGTTGTTGAAGACGTCGACGGCAGGCACACCCGGCGGCCCTATCGAGGCATCGCCCGTCCGCAACCGCGAGAAGATGTACGTCTCGTCGAGGCGAAGGCGGGACGTCGGGCGGAACGTCAGGCCGGCCTCCGCCTCCTGCATGTCGGCCAGGAACGGACGCAGGCCCTCGGCCGGGTAGTAGTTGATCGCCGTGCCCCACCGGTAGAAGACGTTCCCACTCAACCAGTGCAGCCACTCGGTCGATGCGTACACGCCGGCCTGGTGGTGCCGGAACTCCAGGCCCTCGAAGCGCTCGTAGGAGTTCCAGTAGCGGGCGCCGATCTCCGTCTGCCCGGGGAACTCGATCTCGAACCCGGGCTCCACGGTCCACTCCTGCAGGTGCCCGTCGTAGTCCCAGAGCGCCTCACCCTCGAAGTCAGCGCTCGCGCTCAGCAGGCGGCGCGGCGACCTGGGAAACCACCGGTAGCCGACCTCGTGCGACATCTCGTGCAGGTCCACCCGCGGGATGAAGCCGAGGTCCGCCCGAAACTCGGGGCTGCGCGACAGGTAGCGGCTCTCGTAGTCGAACGATCGTCCGTCGCGCGCGACCTCGGCGAACGCCGCCGAGCCCGACGCCTCAGCGCCTTCTTCGCCCGTGTCGCTTCGAACCCACTGCCCGGTCACCGACCACGTGTCGCTCAGGCGCCAGCGGCCGTCCGCGCCGTAGACGCGGTTGAACGACGACCCGAACTCCCGGTCCGTCACGATCCCCCCGACAGACGACTGCCGCGCGAACTCCCGCTGCACCCGCAGGACGCCGGCGCCGGTGTTCGCCCCCCGGCGAGAATCCTCCGGCGACACCTCGCGCCCGGGCTCGTCGTCGTCGGAGAGCAGCGCGCCGAAGGCCCATCCCCTCGACTTGGCGGTCACGCGGGCGCCGACATCCGGGTCGGCGATCCGTCGCGAGAAGAACAGGTTCTGCGGCGTCTCGAAGTAGCTCGCGTTCTCGATGAAGAACGGGCGTTTCTCGGGGAAGAAGACCTCGAAGCGCTGGTTGACCGTCACCTGCGGCTCGTCCGATTCGACCTGGCTGAAGTCCGGGTTGACGGTCAGATCGACAGTGACCGTATCCCTGATGACGGCCTTCCCATCCACTCCCGCCCGCCCCAGCGTGTCGCTGTCGCGCGCGCCGTCGTCGTCGAGAAAGCGCGCCGAGGCGAAGCTCCCGTAGGGAATCGCCTGCAGGTTGCGCCCGGGCGACACCCCCGAGACGCCTTCGAGGGTGGCCATCTGCTGGCCGACGCTGCTGATGCGGCGGGTGATGTAGGGCCAGAACGACGTCTCGTTGGCGCGGGGGATGATGCGGCCGAGCGCGATGCGCCAGGTCTGGACGTCCTCGTTGCTGAAGCGCAGGCTCCGGAACGGGATGGCGATCACGACGACGTAGCCGTCGGCGGTCAGGCGGCCTTCCGAAGTCCACAGCGTGTCATACGTGTAGTCGTCGTCCTGGCCCTCCGTGGCGACCCCGTCGAGCTGGATGCCGAGCGGGTTGGCGAGGAACATGTACGAGCGGCGCCCATCGTTGTACGTGTCGATCAGCACGCCGACCACGTCGTCGCCGATGATGGACTCGCGGCGGGTCAGGTTCGCGCGCACCTTCGCCGGATCGTCGGTGCAGACGAAGACGGCGAACAGGTGGTCGGTGTCGTAGGACAGGTAGACAGACGTGGGCTGGGACGCGGGCACGCCGTCGCCCGGCTCTCGCTGGGCGAACGCGGTGACCTTGGTGCCCGGCGGCTCGGCGCCGCCGGTGAGAAGCTCGGCGAGCACCGGGGGACGATCGACACGCGGGATGCGGACCGCCGGGCGTTCCTGTGACCACGCGGGCGACGTCGTCAGGAGACACCCCAGGGCGACACCGGCAACGGAGACGTGCCTGGTTCGACGGGTCGGTCGGGAAGTGGGCATGGGCGCTCTCGGGGCCGGCTGCGCGCTCGGGGACGTCGCACAGAGCATTACGTTGGCGGCCCGGCGCCCGTTTCATGGCGGCGGGATCGGCCGCGCGGCGTGGCGTGACCGAGGCCGAGATCGTGCGGGAGGCCATCGACCGCGCGATCCGGAAGTCCATGATGGTCGCGTGACCGTTGTGCTCGACGGCGCAGCGGCGCCGTCACCGGACGACAGGCAGGGTGAAGGGCAGGCCGGCTGCCGACGCCAGGGCGCGCGTGCCGGGGACCCCACGGGCCCAGACACGCTGCCAGGCGTGCGCGACGAACGGACGGTCACCCACCGCGCGCACGACAAAGGGCACGCCCACGGGGAGGCCGGCCACCTCGTCGCCGGTGACACGGGTGACGGCACCGGGGGCCACCAGCACACGGTGCTGCCGTGGGCCGCCAGACACCCCGAGGAACTCGAACGTCACCTGCACCGGCTGATCGCCTGGGTTGAACACCTGCCACGCCGCCTCCCAGTCCGCGGGGCTCGCGTCGTCGCCCCCGTGCTCCGCCACGCCGAGCCACCACTCGGACTCGTGGGTGAGCGACCCCGGTACGAGCGCGCTCGCGCCCATCGCCCCGGGCATCGCCTGGCTCCAGGGTTCGTATTCGGCGGTGACCAGGTCCGATGCAATGGGCCCGTCGGACTTCAGCACGAGCGCCCACGGCGCCTCGACGGGCACGAGCGTCCCGCGCCAGGGCGCCCTGTGCAGCCACTGCAGGTCCGAGCGCGCGGGGGGGACCGCAATGGGCTCTGCGATGCGCACGGCGCCGCCCGCATCGTGAACGCGGATCGCCACGCGCTGCGGCGACCGCTCGTCGAGGTTGTGCGTGAACAGAAGCTGCCACGTGAGGTCGAGGTACGGGTCCCTGGGCAGGACCGGCTGAGGCCGCACCCACCCCCCGGCGTAGTACCACTCCCGAGCCTGCATCGCCGTCGCGACGCGAATGGGCGCAAGCGGTCGCACGCCGCCCACGTGCGCGTCGCCACGCCACGTCGCGCGCCGGGTCTGCCGCGATACGAGCGGCTGATCCGATGTCACCAGGACGGCATAGTCTCCCCGCACGTCGTCGGTGGCGCCGCCTGCTTCACTGAACAAGCTGGAGACGTCGCCGACGAGCACTCGTTCGGGCGGCACGGTGACGTCCCGGCCGCGGGCCGGGCGACCGTCGCGAAATCGGCAGGCGAGGCGCGCGTGCGCCTCGGTCGTCCCGGGGTTGAGCAGCGTGAGGGTCTCGCGCTCGTCCCAGCTCTCCGTACCGCCCTGGAATCCATCCGGGTAGATCCACGCGACGTCGGCCGGCCCGAGCGGTCCCGGGTGTGGCATGACCATGATCAGCGTGTCGGGCACCGGGTCCCATGGGCGGTGGCGGGCGTGGCGGGCGTGCGGAAACACCGGACGATCCGCCTCCACGACGAGCCAGAAGGGTTCAGCTCTCGGGAGGTCTTTCTGCGTGGCGAGGTCGACGCTGAGCAGTCGCCGCCCCTCCACGACGTAGGCCGTGCCCGACGGCAATGCCGTTGCCGAGTACGCGCGAACGGTCACGTGCGCGGACTCCTGCCCCGGGTTCCAGATGAACAGCTGCGAGGACACGTCGGGGGCGCTGCCGTCGGCACGTCGCACCGATGCCGGCATGATGCTGCGGAGATCCGCCTCGCCGACGAACCAGAGGTGTCCGGTCGGCTCGCTCCCCGCGGCGGCGAGCGGCCGGAGGTCCTCAACGGGTGTGCCGGCGAGGTCGGGATCGCGGCCCGCCCATGGGCGGCAGGCCCGCAGCGCCGCCAGTGCCGCCAGTGCCATCACCGCCAGCAACAGGAGGGGCGTGAGCCTTCTGATCGACGGCATTCGGGCCAGCCTCCGACGTCTAGCGCGGCACGCCCGCCCCGGCGACTCGCGCGGTCCACCCTCCGCCGGGTGCGAGGTGGATCGGCAGGCGATCGGCGGACGAGACGGTCCGCGCCTCGCGAGCGTAGCCCACCCACCACTTCTCACCCCGTCGCCGCGCCACGACGATGAACTGGCCCAGTTCCGCGGCGAGCACGCGGGTCTCGTCCCAGACCGTCGGCAACGCACTCAGCCAGGCGAGGGCATCCGCCTCACGGCGGTAGTTGGACGGCGTGTCCGCGAGCAGCTGCAGGGGGCTCTCGTAGACAACGTACATCGCGAACTGGTGACACCGGGTGCCCTGGCTCGCGGGCCGATTGAACACCGGCCGGAAGTCGACCAGCAGCTTCCGGCGTGCCGCCTCGCGCGCGACGCGCTCGTAGAAGTTGACCATCCACTGGTCCTCGCGCTGCATGAAGTCCCCGGCTTCGGTAATCGCGACCCGCGGCCCGTCGGGGATCTCGACGAGCACCGGCAGGCCAGAGAACCGCCCACCCGCGAAGTCGATGCGGCGCTCGTTGAAGTGGTCGCGGATCGCGTCTCGCTTGATGCGCACGACCACGCGCCCGGCGTCGAAGGTCATCGACAGCCGCGAGGGCTCGAGGATCGTGCGCCCGCCGTCACTCACGCTCCACGTGAGACCGGCGCCCACGCCCACCGACACGAGGAGGGTTCCGTTCGGCGAGCGCACGACAAGGGGGTCCGGCTGTGCCGACACCGTGAGCGGGACGACGAGCAGGACGACAGCCAGTGGAGTCCAGGCGAGGCGCACCATGCTCGAGATGCTATCGCTCATTCGGCACGCGCCGCTCGAATGGCGGATGCGAGGGGATCGGCGTCGCCTCCGGGAGACGCGACACCACTTCCTCGATGGCACGCTCGAGCTGCGGGTCCCGGCCCCGGGCAAGCGCCGTCGGATCCTCGTCCACCTCGATGTCGGGCTCGACGCCGTGACCTTCCGCGAACCACTGGCCGCGGACGTCGAACATCCGGAACGTCGGCACCGTGAGCCCGCCGCCGTCGACGAGCGACGGCACGCCGCTGATCCCGATCAGCCCTCCCCAGGTCCGCGTCCCGACGATCGGGCCGAGCTTCGCCTCACGGAAGTAGAAGGGGAAGGCATCGCCTCCAGACCCGCTCCAGCCGTTGATGAGCATGACCTTGGGCCCGCGATGGGCCACCGGCGGCCATTGCCACGACTCACCGTACCGCACGCCCCAGTAGCTCAGCATCGGCCGGTTGAGCAGCTCGATGAAGCGATCCGGGATCTGGCCGCCACTGTTGAATCGCTCGTCGATGACGAGCCCGTCCTTGCGCCACTGGGCCATGAACTGGCGCACCAGCTCGTTCTGCGCGTCGATGCCGGTGCTCTGGACGTAGACGTAGCCCACGCGGCCCTGCGTGGCTGCGTCCACGCGGGTGCGACGCTGTTCGGTCCACTCGCGGAATCGCAGCTCTTCCTCGTCTTCGAGGCACGTCACCACGACCTGTCGCCCCCCGTCGTCGGACGGCTTCGAGTTGATCGTCAGCGAGACGGTCTGTCCTGCGAGGCCCTGGAAGGCGGCCCACGGGTCCTTCTGCGCGTCGAGCCGCGTGCCATTGACGGCCAGCACGTAGTCGCCTTCCTTCACCGCCAGACCTGGCTCTGCGAGGGGCGACCGCACGTCGACGTCCCAGGGGGCGCCCCGCACGATGTGCCTGATGCGATACGCCCCGTTGGCCAGCTCCCAGTCGATGCCGAGCATGCCGACCCCGCGCCGCGCCGACTGTTCCAGGTCCCCCCCGCCGCGGTACGTGTGCGACGCGTTGAGCTCACCGATGAACTCGCCAAGCACGGCATTGACGTCCCATCGCGTGGCGGACTGGTCGATGAGGCGGGCGTAGCGATCCCGGGTCGCCTTCCAGTCCACGCCGTGCATGTTGGGATCGTAGAAGTAGTCGCGCTCGAGCCGGTAGGCGTCCTCGAAGATCTGCTTCCACTCGGCCATGGGCTCGACGGTCATCTCCATGTCCGCCGTCCGCATGGGCTTCTCCAGCTTCTGCCCCGCCTTCACCTCGAGGATCGCGTACTTCTTCTCGTTGACGACGAGCAGCTTCTTCCCGTCGGCCGTGGGTTCGAACCCGTCGGCATCGTCGATGACCGTTTTCTCGAATGCGGCCCGCTTGCCCGCGGGGGACACGCTCGCCGACTGGAGCAGCGCGGCCACCTTCTCCGTGCGGGGCTTGAGGGTCAATCGATCGGTGACGACCTGGACCGACACCTCGGTGGTCTTCTCGGACGCGAGGTCGAGCAGGTAGAGCGTGCCCCCGGCCTGGAAGACGATGTCGGTGGGGCCAATCGCGGGAAACGAGATGTCGAATTCGCGGAAACGGGTGATCTGCCGCACGGTACCTGTGGCGACGTCAACGACCCAGATGTTGTGGCGCTGCCCGGGGCCGCGGTCCGACAGGAAGTAGATCCGGCCGGCGTGCCACATGGGGTGCTCGTCGCTCGCCGCGTCGGCCGCGATCTTGCTCGACTCCAGCGTGCGCAGGTCGAACAGGCGCAGGTCGGGGGCCCATCCGCCGCGATAGCGTTTCCACGTGCGATTCGCCTGCGACTGGGGCACATAGGCGACCTGGCGGCCATCCGACGAGAAGGAGGCGTCCTCGCCGTAGGGGATGGCGAGCTTCTCGGGCAGTCCGCCGCGCGCGTTCACGAGGAAGAACTGGCTGTACCGCTGCCGGCCGCTCTCGCGGCTCGAGGAGAACAGGATGCGGGTGCCGTCGGGATGCCAGCCCAGCACGCGATCGCTCATCGGGTGGTGCGTCAGCCGGACGGGGTCGCCCCCCAGCGTCGGGACGACATACACGTCGGTGTTGCCATCGTAGTTCGCGCTGAAGGCAATCCGCGTCCCATCGGGCGAGAAGTGGGGCGCCGTTTCCTCGCCAAGCGGCGAGCTGAGCCTCGACGCCAGGCCGCCCGCTTTCGAGACCACCCAGATGTCTCCGGCGTAGACGAACGCGATGTGCGTGGCCGACACGTCGGGCGACCGGAACATCCTCGCATCCACCTGGGCGAAGGCCGTGGCCGACGTTGCGACGACCAGGATGACGCACAGGGCGACGCGCGGAAGGGACGGGATGGGGGTGAACATGCGATACAGTCTCCGCCAAGCGTGGGAGGGGTGCAAATGCCGCGTGTGTCAGGCGTGATGGCAGGGTTGGCGATGGCGGGGCTGACGGTCGCGGGCGTCGTGGGCGGGCAGCCGCCGGATGGCCCGCGCACCGTCGCCGAATCGAGCGGGTTCGCGGCGACGTCGAGGCACTCCGACGTGATGGCATTCGTACGTGAGCTGCAGCGACAGAGCCCACACGTGCGCGTCGAGACGCTGGCGACGAGCGCAGAGGGCCGCATGGTCCCCATGCTCGTCGTGGGCCATCCCGTCCCCGCGTCCCCGGCGGACCTGCGCCGCGACGACCGCGCCGTGCTCTACCTTCAGGCCAACATCCACGGCGGCGAGGTCGAGGGCAAGGAAGCCACGCTCATGCTCGTGCGCGACATCCTGCAGGGCCGGACGCCGAACTACCTCGATCGACTCGTGCTGCTCGTCGTGCCCATCTTCAACGCGGACGGCAACGAGCGGATCAGCGCGGAGAACCGCACGAACCAGAAGGGCCCCGTCCAGGGTGTCGGCACGCGATACAACGGGCAGAACCTCGATCTCAACCGGGACGGCATGAAGATCGAAAGCCCCGAGGTGGCAGGTCTCGTGGACGTCCTGAACCGGTGGGACCCGGTGTTCTTCCTCGACAGCCACACGCACAACGGCTCGTACCACCAGGAACCGGTCACGTGGACGTGGGGCCTCAATCCGAACGGCGATGCGGGCGTCATCGACTACATGGCGAACACCATGTGGCCGGCCGTCGAGCGGTCGATGCGCGAGCAGTTCAAGACGCCGGTGATCCCGCACGGCGACTTCGTCGATCCGCGGGACCCGGCGAAGGGCTGGGTGCCGCTCGAGCCCCAGCCCCGGTATCTCTCGAACTACGTGGGCCTGCGCAACCGGCTGTCGGTGCTCAACGAGCAGTATCCCTACGTGGACTTCGAGACGCGCGTCCGCGGCTGCTACCACCTGCTGCGGGCCTTCCTCGACTTCGCGTACGCGAATCGGGACGCGATGGTCAAGGTCGTGCGCGAGGCCGATCGCCGCACCATCGCCCGCGCGCACATGCCCTCCCCCACCGACACCTTCATCGTCGAGTCGAACGCGGAGCCCGTGCAGCAGCGGTTCACCATCCAGGGTTACGAGATGGAGATCAGCGGGGGCCCCGGCGGCAGGCCGCGCGTCCGCCCGACCGATCGGATGCGGACCTATACGGATGTGCCCTACCTGGCGCGCTACACCGCGAAGCGGTCGGTGCCCCTGCCGCGTGGATACCTGATCGTGTCACCGGAGCGCGACCTGCTCCAGAAGCTCGATCAGCACGGCATCGTCGTCGAGCGTCTGACGGACACGGCAACGCTCCCGGTAGAAGGCTTCCGGATCACATCGCTCAAGGGCTCACCGCAGTTGAACCAGGGCCACTACACCAACACGGTGGCCGGCGAGTACTTCACGACCACGAAGGCGTTTCCGGCGGGCACGGCGTTCGTGAGCCTGGCGCAGCGGCTGGGTCCGTTGGCGTCGGCCTTGCTCGAGGCCGAGAGCGACGATGGGCTGCTCGCGTGGAACTTCTTCGATCGCGCGCTGTCGATCCAGTGGGGTGGCGGGCCGCGCGACTACCCGGTGTACCGGTTGCATGGAGCGGCGTCGTTCGTGCGAGAGCGCGCGCGGCACGAGTGATCGGCACAATTGATCTTGACACCGGTTCTGCGGAGGCGTATCGATAGTACTGACCACGCTGGATGTTGAAGCGGAGGTTCCAGATGAGGCAACCACCGGGCCTGTGATGCGCACCCGCAGCCGCACTGAGGGGAGCGGGCGCGCGAGACGACGCGTCAACGGGAACGAAGGCAAGACCTGAATCCTGGCTCCCGCCAGGAAGCGTGCGAGACACGCGTTGAACGCACCCGGATCCCGGGCATCGAGCTCGGGGTTCGGGTGCTTTCATTTCCGGCGTGCACTCACCTCCGGAGCGCGGCCCACACGAGGTGCGGCGACGCTCCGTGCACGCGCACGTGCCGAATCCACAGCAGGGTCATGTGCTCGAGGTGCAGGGCCTGCTGGAGGCCGCCGACATCCAGCGGCTCCCATCCCAGTTCTGCGATCAGCTGGCCGACCGTGACCTTGGCTGCTGCGTCGTTGCCGCAGAACAGCATGACGGGCTTGCCGCCGAAGCCCGGGAAGGCGTTGTCCTCGAAGTTCTCGAAGCCGTAGATCGAGAACGCCTTCACCACGTGTGCGCTGGGCAGCAAGGCCTGCACCAATTCGGAGCCCGACCGCTCGCTCTTCAACCCGTGGCTCAGCCCGGCACCCACGGGATTCGTGCAGTCCACGAGCACCTTGCCCTCCAGTGCCGGGGCCAGGCCCCCGAGCGCCTGCTCGTTGGCCTGGAACGGGGTGGCGAGGAAGACGACCTCGGCGCCCGTTACCGCCTCCGCGGGGGCGGCCACCCGCAGCGCCGGGTTGCGTCCCAGGGCCTTGCGCACGCTGTCCGATGCGGGGTCGCTCGCCGCGAGCGTCACCTCGTGCCCCAGGCGCTGAAGGTGATCCGCCAGCGGGGCCCCCACGTTGCCGCAGCCGATGAACGCGATGCGCATGAGCGACTCCCTCATCGGCCGAGGGCCTCGAGGACGAGCCGCGCGGCGGCGGCACCCGAGTACTGCTGCTGGCCCGTGACCAGGAGCCCGTCGCGCACCGCAAACGACCGGAACATCTGGTCGACGACGAAGTTGGTGCCCTCGATCGCGCGGGCCTCGTCCTCGATCCAGAACGGCTGGATGCGCGTGCCGACGAACCCGTCCGCGAACTTCTCCTCGCTCGTGGCGAAGCCGGTCCAGGTCTTGCCCTTCACGAGCAGGTCGCCGGTCGTGAGCTTCGTCTCGAGCAGCAGGCACGTCGCATGGCACACGAGCGCGGTCACCTTGCCGGCCTCGTAGAACCGGGCGACGAGCCTCTGCAGGGCCTGGTTGCCGCGGAACGTGATCATCGGGGACTGCCCCCCCACGAAGAACACCGCGTCGTACTTCGACGGATCGACGTCGGCCGTGGACTTCGTGTCCTTCAGCAGCGCGGCGTGCGCCGCGGACTTCTTGAACCCGAGGCTCAGGAGATCGTGGGCCGAGTAGCCGCTCGCGTCCTCGGGGTCACTGAAGCCGTCGGCCTGCAGCGAGCCTCCGAGCGGGCTCCGGATCTCGACGTCGTAGCCGGCCTCGGTGAACTCCCAGTACGGGTGGGTCAGCTCCGCCCACCAGAAGCCGACGGGCCAGTCGGTGGTCGGTGAGGTGGACGCATTGGCGACCACCATGAGGATGCTCTTCTTCGCCTGCGGGTTGGTGGGATTCAGGTTCGCGCTCATGCCCCTGACGATACCGGCGCGTTCGCCGTTCGATCAATGGCGCATGATTCACTTCTGAGTTGCATGGCGTGCAACCGAACGCATGAACGTGTCGCGCAGCCACTGATTCGCCGGTTCGGCATCGAGCCGCGGATGCCACAGCAGGCTGACGGTGTACGTGGGCAGCGCGAGCGGGGGATCCCACACGCGCAGCGCCAGCGCGTCCGCGAGGGCGCGGGTGGCGGTCTCCGACACCGTGACCACGTCGTCGGAGGTGGCAGCCAGGTGAAGGGCGGCGGCGAAGTACGGCACCACGCGCCGGATGCGTCGCGGCGTACCGCGCTCGGCCAGCACGCGGTCCACGTGGCTCGGCCTGCCGAGCGGCGCGACGACGATGTGGTCGAGCGAGAGGTAGGTCTCGAGGCTCAGGCGACGGCCGATGCGGGGATGGTCCTTGCGTGCGACGCACACGAAGCGTTCCGTGAGCA
Organism: uncultured Vicinamibacteraceae bacterium; assembly: GCA_964387935.1. GTDB lineage: Bacteria > Acidobacteriota > Vicinamibacteria > Vicinamibacterales > JAFNAJ01 > CAYLZN01. The sequence goes on from CAYLZN010000030.1 coordinate 26,670, forward strand.
GGGGGCGGGTGCGGAACTCCGGAGGAAAAGAGCCTGGAAGGCAGACGGAGAGGTCCGCGGCGCCGTCGCGCAGGGCGATCCAGTCGTCGGCCACGCTCGGAAGGAAACGCAGCGAGACTTCCGGGGCTTCGGCGCGGACGAGACGATCGAGCGTCGGGCCCAGGACGAGCAGGGCGTGGTCGGTGGCGAAGATCGTGAACGTGCGCTGGAGGCGGCGCGAGTCGAAGGGCCGCGGCGATGCGAGCACCCGCGCGGCGTCTTCGACGAGGTTGCGGACCAGCGGCCGGAGCTGCTCCGCCCGCGGGGTGAGCGCCATGGAGCGGCCTGTGCGCACCAGGAGCGGGTCGCCGAGGCGGGCGCGCATGCGGGCGAGCGCGTGACTGGCGGCGGGCGTGCTCAGGCCCAGGCGCCGGGCGGCGAGGGTGACGTTACCCTCCTGGAGCATGGCGTCGAGGGCAATCAGGAGGCTCAGGTCCTTTTGTTCCATTTCTTGCAACAATGTGTCGATACGTTTCACATGTCAAGGTATCTTTCTCACTGACGCAAGCGCGGCCGCACCGGTGGAGCCTGCTGGGTCCGCCCCCCACCGAGCACGCCGATGGATGCGCTGCTGCGTTCGACGAGCGCCTTCTACGACGCGCTCCGGTCGCGGTGGCGCAGCCCCCGTCTGGAGCGCTCGATGAGCACGCTGCTGGTGGTCGCCTTCGCCGGAGCGCTGGTGGTCATCGAACTCCGGCGCCAGGGTCTGCTTCCCGCACGCTTCTCGTCCGCTGTGCCGACCAACCACTTCTACGCGGTGCAGCTGGCGTTCACCCTCCTCCTGCTCATGGAGGTGATCGCGCTCGTCTTCAGCCTGGCGGAGTCCGTGTCCAACTCGGTGGGCATGCAGTTCGAGATCTTCTCGCTGATTCTGCTGCGGCAGGCGTTCGAGGAGTTCACTCATTTCACCGAGCCGGTCGTATGGGCCCAGGTCCGTGAGTCGGTGGTGCACATGGCGTCGGACGCGTGGGTGCGCTGGCGGTCTTCCTGGCGCTGGGGGTGTACTACCGTCTCCAGCGGCACCAGCCGATCACGACGCTGGACATGCGGGGCAGCTTCGTGGCGGTCAAGAAGTTGATTGCCCTGCTCCTGCTCGGGACCTTCGTCACCATCGGGCTCGACGACCTGAGGCACCTGCTGGCCGGCCGTGGCACCTACCCCTTCTTCGAAGCGTTCTACACGGTACTCATCTTCTCGGACGTGGCGAATCGTCCTCATTTCCCTGCGATACAGTTCGACCTACCGGGTCGTGTTCCGCAACTCGGGCTTCGCGGTGGCGACCGTGTTCGTGCGGCTCGCGCTGACCGCGCCGCCCGTCACCAACGCGGTGCTCGGGGTGCCGGCGGTCGTCTTCGCGTGCGGGCTCACCTTCGCCTACAACGGATTCGCCGGGGGGCCGCACACGCACGTCGGGGAGGAGGCCTGAGGCGACGCGTCGATCGACACCTGGGTGCCGGCGAGCCCGGCAACCGGCCGAGGGCGGCCATCAGCCGGTTTCTGTCACCCCCTCAGAGCGGCACCACCTGCACCGCCGCGTCCTTCACTTCCTGCAGGAACCGGTTCAGCGTGGACCCCTTCGTCAGGACCTCCCACCGCGACCGCGCACTCTGGCCGAAGATGACGTGCGTGATGCCCTCCCGCTGCGCAAAGGCGATGAGACCGTCGGCGGGCCGGTCGGCCCGGACCCGGACCACGGTGGCCCCGAGTTGCTCGGCGAGCGCAATGTTCGCGGCGAGCTGCTTCTGGTCCTTCGCGTTGATGCGCCCCGGGGCTTCCCCCGGCGTCTCGACGTAGACCGCATACCAGCGCGTACCCAGCCGACCGGCAATGCGCGCGCCCGCCCGGATGACACGCGCCGCCGACTCGGCAGGACTCAGGCACACCATCACCCGCTCGGGCACGAGGCCAGGCTCGAGCCCTTCGCGTTCCCGGTACGACGCGGCCTGCTGGCCGACCTCGTCGGCCACCGCGCGCAGCGCCAGCTCGCGCAGCGTCGACAGGTTGCCCTCGCGAAAGAAGTTCGTGAGGGCCTGTTCGACCTTTTCAGGACGGTAGATCTTCCCCTGTTTCAACCGTGTACGCAGCTCCTCGACGGTCGCGTCGACGTTGATCACCTCGTCGGCCCTATCGAAGAACGTGTCCGGCACGGTCTCCTTGACCCGCACACCGGTCATCCGGTTGACGATGTCGTTGAGCGTCTCGAGGTGCTGGATGTTGACCGCCGTCCAGACGCTGATGCGCGCGTCGAGCAGCGCCAGCACGTCCTGGTATCGCTTCTCGTGTCGGCTGCCCGGCGCGTTGGTATGCGCCAGCTCGTCGACGAGGCACAGCGCGGGGCGCCGCGTCAGGATGGCGGCGAGATCCATCTCCTCGAGCACGACGCCGCGGTAGGGCAGGCGCTGTCGCGGGACCACCTCGAGGTCGTCGATCTTGGCCTGCGTGTCCGCCCGGCCGTAGGTCTCCACGAAGCCGACGACCACGTCGACCCCGCGCGCCCGCAGCGCGTGGGCATCCTCGAGCATCGAGTACGTCTTGCCCACCCCGGGGGCCGCCCCGATGTAGACCCGCAGCCGCGCGCGCTCGGCGTGCGCGAGGCGCTCCAGCCACTGCTCGGCACTCGTCCGCTCCAGAGCCACATCGATCTGGATACCACGGGCGTCGGCGGCACGCCAGTGCCAACCAGCC